>NZ_JACGUZ010000053.1:0-170526 GCF_014076955.1 Colwellia sp. Bg11-12 | reverse complement strand
ACAGCTTCAATAATATCAAGTGATATATCTAAACGTTCAGATTCTTCTGCATCAACGGTTAAGCCAATATTGTAGCTTTTTGCTTGTAAACAAAGTGCCTTAAGTTTTGGCACAATTTCAGCCATTACGCGTGCTTTATGGGTAAATTCATAACGCGGATGAATCGCTGAAAGTTTTACTGAAATACCAGGAACTCTGCGAGGGTCACTTTTACCCGAAGCGCGAGCAACGCCGCCAATGGCATCTATTGCTACCTGATAGGCTTTAAAATAACGGTCAGCATCACCCATGGTGCGGGCGCCTTCACCGAGCATGTCGTATGAATAGACATAACCTTGCTGTTCTTTAGTCGCCGCTCGTTCAGTCGCCGCTTGGATAGTTTCACCCATTACAAACTGCTTGCCCATAATTTTCATGGCGTAGTTCATTGACTTACGAATAACAGGTTCGCCTAAACGACCAATCACTTTTTTCAATAAACCAAAACGATCTTTTTTACGTTTATCGGCATAATTCACCATCGTACCGGTGATTAATAACCCCCATGATGAGGCATTAACGAACAATGAATCACTGCTGCCTAAATGGCTGCTCCACTGTCCTTGAGAAATTTTGTCACGTATTAAGGCATCTTGAGTGTGCTTATCTGGCACACGAAGCAAAGCTTCAGCCAAACACATCAAGACCACACCTTCTTCACTTGAGAGTGAGTACTCTTTTAATAAGGCATCTATCGCGCCATTCCCAGATTGGTCTTTACGAATTTGTAAAACCATTTTACGAGCTCTTTCCCAAGCTCGACTTCTAGCACTAACATTAACTTCTGCCACAGGTAGAATATGATCTACTGCTATATTTTCATCAATACGATAAAATTCACGAATTTTCTGACGAATTGGGCAGTCTGTGCTAAACGAACCATTAAAAAGCATATACTCTTCCTCAAAATGACTACATACCAGCTTGGTGTTATGCAGCGATAGTTACAATAGAATGTATTCGAGCATTCTAAATAAAAACAAATAGAATTTATGCGTTCAATTCTGATTTGCCCAATTATAAATGTCGCTAAAGTACAATACCACCATAGAATGTATTTCATGGTTAAATAAAATATAAAATATAAGGTATAAAATATAGGGCTGAGCAAAAACACTTCAACTAGGGGCTAAACTTCATTAATCTTGTGGTAAACCTCTGTAAAAAGTGGGTTATTGATATTGAACGTTCTGGGGGAACCCTTCAGGAATTGAGCAAAGAAAGTAATAATATAGAAGGTAATGATATAGAAAGTCTGCTTAACGACATTCGTAGTCTTACTGATCAAACAAACCCACTTCTATTTAATACGGCAATAAAAGCAGCAAGAGCAGTTGAGCAAGAACGAGCTTGTAGAAGAAATTAATTCAAATTTAATGTCGATAGCCGAAGTGACCCGAGATAGCGCTATTCTTACTGAAACAATATCAGTGTCTAGTGAGCAATTAAATAACGTACCAGAACAACTTGGAATTCAGGTTATTAAATTAAAACTAACCGGTTAAAATACGCTATTGATTGACTACGTATTAATGTTTAAGGAAAAGCCCAGACATGCTGGGCTTTATCAATATTAACGCTGAATTTTTAAAGGTTATTCACCTTTTGGATTATAAATCCAAAGAGCGTTATTAACATGCTTACTGGTGTCTTCACCAATTAAAACACGACCATCGTCCATCACGGCTAAATTATCAGGGTTTGATATACCATTAACATCACACTTGTTGCCATTAGCGTCGCCGTCTGAATTATAAGCTCCACCAACAACTACCGGTTCCATGCGATTAACGTTGAAGTCTGTTTGTACGCCAAAACGATATACCGCGCCACAATAGGCCGATGAATCAAGCTGAATATCACCAATTTCATCAACCATACCTTTACCTACTTCAGACATCGCAACATACATGAAAGGTACGGCACCACTAGCAACGCCATCGTAATTAATGACGACACCTTCCATTTTACGAAATTCAGTTGTTGCGCCTTTGGCTTTAGCTGCACGTAATGTTTCTAAAAATGCGTAGCGGTCATCGCCAGTTCCATTAGTTGCCCAATCATCGATTTCGGTTTGAGGTATATAGCTGGTTTCACCTTCAATGTAATCAGCTTCCGTAATACCATTGTATGAATTTATCCAGGTTTTTATTTCGGTATTGTTGCTGCTGCCTAATTCTATCCATTGAATATCAAAACCAGCCTTTGCAGGTGACTTTGTCGCATCTTGCGTTAATTTAGCCGCATATAAAGTGCCGGCGCTTAAATCGCCTGCGTTAGTGGCAACAAATTTATAAAAGGCTTTATTTGAACCGTCATCAGTGGTGTAAACTGTTTTCCAATCGGGCATTACCACAGAGTTCTCATGAGCAACACGACCTAAAGTAAAATGTTTCACCGGTGTCGGGCTAGTAGAGGTTGGGTTAGTTATTTCAACAATATAACCGTAATCGTATGGGTTAGGTAATGTCGAGCTTGCCAAATAGGTTTGTAAATTTTTAACATCAGGGTAGCTAGGGTAACCATCTAAGTAAGCGGTGTTATTCCATTGCTCAGTATTTTCAGCTTCGTAGTTTTCTTCTGATGTCAAAGGGGTATTCCATGGTGATAGCGTACCAAAACAATTAATGATTGTGCCTAATACCGCTGAAAAATCAACGTTAATCGCATCACCTATTGTCCAAGTTCCACTGTCTTCTTTAGAGAGTTCTATACGGCTCATTGCACCCGGACGGTCTTCCCATGCGGTGAATAAAAAACCCGTATCGCCACTAGCAGAAGTTGGCACAAAAGCATTGAAATCAGGATCTTGAGATTGCTTAATTTCAGTTGTTTTATCAGAAGTTGTAATAGCCCCTAAACCATGAGGGAGTTGGTTATTGAAAGTATCACCTGCTTGCCCCAAAACTTGGTAACTACCGGCAACAACACGCACTGCCATTTTTTCATCGTCTGTTAAAGGGACTGATAAACTCTCAGTCATTGGATCAAGCGTACTCCAGTCAAAACCAGTTACTACGCCTACTTTTGCTGGTGTTTCGTTACCTAACAAATCGGAAGGATGCTGAACATTAAAAAAAAGCTCATCGTTATCGGTTAAAAACATACCGGTAATTTCTGCACCAACCGGCACTGTCGCTAAACGGGTTAGCTTAGCTGTAGCGGTGAGATTTTGTCCATTCGTACCGTTAGTACCAGCAGTACCATTGGCGCCATCACTACCATTGACGCCATTTGTACCGTCTAGTCCACTTGCACCATTCGCGCCGTTTAAACCATTTGAACCGTCATCACCACCACCACATGCCGTTAACATTGACGAACCGAGAATCACTGCTATTAACGTGGCTATTTTTCTTTTTCTTAGATTCAGCATTTTTATTTTCCTAGAGTTATGTGTAAAAACGCTATTAAAGTAATATTGGGGTGTGACAGTTAAATGACTTCTTTTTTACTTTATTGTTAAGAAAATATGAAGGCGTGCTTCAAATAACTGTAATAAAGGCCTTGTATGATTTACCCAATATATAAATGAATGGGTTATAAAGGCTTATGAAAAATTACGTTCTATTGTTGTGTTTACTTGTACTGTTTATCTTTATTGGTTTTTCAGGTTTTTCAAAAAGCGATGATATGGATGCAGGTTTATTGCCATCTGTAGCGTTAAATGAAATTATTACACCTACAGCGAATGGTAGCTTGAATGAAGAAGCGCCTATCCCTTCGCAGTGCTATACCAAAACAGCAGGAAGTAATAATCCTTGTTATACCTGCCATCAAACTTACCGCATCACTGAAGATACCCCTTATCGCACAAATTTACGTAATGACGGCGTTAACCAAGGGCTTTATAACTTTTCAGATGAAGGTGAAATTAACAGCTGGAAAAACCTATTTGTTAACCGTGAACCTTGGATAAAAAAAATATCAGATGAACAAATAGCACAATACATAGATGAAGATAATTACAGTAAGTTGCCTAAAAAATTGAAAGAAACTGGCTGGCAAGGCTTTATCCCAGATTTGAAGGATTATCATCTAGCAAGTGAAGCATTTAACGATAAAGGCATAGCAAAAGATGGCACTGGTTGGGTTGCCTTTAATTATAAACCATTTCCAGGGACGTTCTGGCCAACTAATGGCGCAACTGATGACGTATTAATTCGTTTGTCAGAGGAGTTTAGGGAACTCAATGGTGAATATAATGAAGATGTCTATTTAATCAATCTGTCTTTGGTTGAAATGAGCATTAAATCATTAGCCGAAATAGATATTTTTCCAGCCGATGAAACAAATATCAATAAAGATTTAAATAAAGATGGGCAGTTTACCGCACCGGTCGAATTACTATTGGCTCAAGAGTATTTTGTTGGTGACGCTCAACATATTAAAGTGCCCCGTCAGCAATATCCCGTTAATACCGAAATTATGCATTCGGTGCGTTATATTGGTATAGACGAAAAAGGCGAAACTTATATTCCTCAGCGGATGAAAGAATTGCGCTATATGACCAAAACACAGGTATTAACTGACACCGAAATAGACAGTGCCTATCGCCGAGAGCGTAAAGAGAAACTTGATGAACAATTACCCAGTTATATTCGCGTTAAAGACCGTGGTTTTAATAATAAGTTTGGCTGGCTGATTCAAGGTTACATTGAAGATTATAAAGGTGAATTAAGGCCTCAGTCTTACGAAGAAACTTTCTATTGCATGGGGTGTCATTCTGCTATTGGTACAACGATTGATCAAACGTTTGCTTTTCCACGCAAAGTAACGGGTAGGGCAGGCTGGGGTTATATTGATTTGAAAGGCATGGAAGATGTGCCATCGATAGGGCAAAAAGAAGGTGAGATTTTACAATACTTACAAATCAATGGTGGCGGTAATGAGTTC
Source organism: Colwellia sp. Bg11-12 (assembly GCF_014076955.1). Lineage (NCBI taxonomy): Bacteria > Pseudomonadati > Pseudomonadota > Gammaproteobacteria > Alteromonadales > Colwelliaceae > Colwellia > Colwellia sp. Bg11-12. The sequence goes on along the minus strand of NZ_JACGUZ010000053.1, from coordinate 165,591 downwards.
CGTGAAAACATGGAGATGCAAAGCAAGTGGTATAAAAAAGATGGTTCGGTTGATAAGGAAAAAGTCATGCAAGCTGATGTTTATACGTTAATTACCCCTTCAAAACTGCGTGCTTATGCCATGAATAAAGCGTATACCCAAATTGTTAGAACACAGAGTTTTATTCACGGACGCGATGTCAATATTACGCCCGCTATTAATGTTCATAAAACGATAGATGAATCAGTTGCCCCTTTAAAACCAGCACATAGAGTCGAAGGGTGGGACATCCGCTTAGATTGGTCTGACAAGGCGGTCGATTAACGTTACTAAGCACACTGTTATCGAGTATCACTTGAAGTTTCACTATTATTGCCCCGTCAATAATAGTGAAATGCGTTTTTTTATATAAAAATCGTACCTCTTTACGTTAGTTTCAGATAGATTAATAAGATGATTATTATGAATAATTCTCTTTATCTCGTCGAAAGGTCATAGACCAAGGAAAGCGTAATGAAAATAAGAAAAATAACTGATTTTATTAAAAGCAACAAAACAGTCGCTATCACCCTTACCGCTACTCTTGTATTGAGTGCCTGTGGTTTGGCTGATTCAGCAAAAAATAATACCAGTAATATGGCTAGCATTGAAAAATCTACTGGGAGTGATTTAAACCTAGCCTATGAGTCTTTTACCTTAAAAAATGGCTTGAAAGTCATTTTACATCAAGATAAGTCAGATCCTATTGTCGCAATATCAACGATTGTGCATGTTGGCTCTAACCGTGAAAAGCCAGGAAGAACTGGTTTTGCTCACTTTTTTGAACATATGTCGTTCAATGACTCGGAGAATGTACCAAAAGGTTCAAATCGTAAGCTCATTCCTGAGCTTGGAGGAAGTCGAAATGGTGGCACATGGAGCGATGGTACTATTTACTATGAAGTGGTGCCAAAAGACGCGTTTGACAAATTGTTATGGATTGACTCTGACCGTTTAGGTTTTATGATCAATACGGTTGACCAAGGTACGTTAGAGCGTGAAAAACAGGTCGTTAAAAATGAGAAACGTCAACGTGTAGATAATCGACCATACGGGCATACCGGTCATGTCATCAAAAAAGCATTATACCCAGAAGGACATCCTTATAACTGGACAGTTATTGGTGATTTAGCCGATTTACAAGCGGCAACCTTAGACGATGTTCGTGAGTTTTATTCAACATTTTATGTACCTTCAAATGCAACCATGGTTATTGCCGGCGATTTTGAACTTGAAGAAACGAAAGAGAAAGTAAAACGTTGGTTTGGTGAAATTAAAGCGGGTAAAGCAATGGCTGCAATGTCTCCACAACCGGTGGCATTAAAAGAAACTAAAAAACTTTATCATTTAGACAACTTTGCAAAACTTCCTGAGATACGTGTAACATTTCCAACCGTCGAGCAATATCATAAAGACTCTTACGCGTTAGATGCGCTTGCTGAAATATTATCGTCAGGTAAACAAGCACCGCTATATAAAACGATTGTTGAAGATAAAAAACTGGCACCGGGTGTTTACGCATGGAATAGTTCAGAAGAAATTGCCGGTACTTTTACCCTTTTGGTACGTGGTAATGTTGGTACTCAGTTAGATGTTATTTACCAAGCGATAGAAGAATCTTTGACCGTTTTTGAAAAAAATGGCTTTACATTACAGCAACTCATTAAGATTAAAGCAGAGCAAGAAACATCGTTTTATTATGAAATTGAAAGCATCTTAGATAAAGCGCAAAAACTGGGTCAATATAATGAATATGCCGGTTCACCTGAATTTATAAAAGCAGATATTGCTAACATTACCGCGGTAAGTATCGCTGATGTTAAACGTGTTTTTCAAACGTACATTAAAAATAAAAACAGTATTATCACAAGTTTTGTACCGAAAGACCAAATTGATCTTATTGTGTCTGGCTCTAAAAAAGCCGATGTGGTTGAAGAAAAAATCGAACAAGGAAAAGAAGAAAAGTTCGCTGAAAATGATGCGATAACGTTTGAAGTAACCCCAACAGTTCATGACAGAAGTGAGCCGGCATTAACCGCATTACCTACACTAAATGTGCCAGATGTGTGGCAAAACGTTCAAAGTAACGGACTAAAAGTCTATGGTATCGAACAAAATGAACTACCCATTGTTAACTTCAGCCTAACGATTCAAGGAGGACAGCAATTAGACCTCGATAATAAGCTAGGTACCGCAGGGTTAATGGCACAATTAATGAACGAAGGAACACTCACTAAAACACCGCAAGAGTTAGAAGAAGCGATTGGTTTATTAGGGGCTAATTTACGTATATCGAGTAATAGGGAATTTGTTACTATTTCAGGTCGCTCATTAGCTAAGAATTTTGATGCGACAGTCGATTTGCTTAGTGAAATGTTGCTTACACCAAGGTGGCAAGAAAGCGAGTTTGCTCGTTTGAAAAGCACACGTTTAACACGTATTAAACAAGCTAAAGGTAATGCGAACACTATTGCAAATAATGTCTTTAATAAACTGCTTTACTCAGAAAAACATGTCGCTGGAAACCCTATAGGAGGTACTGAGCATACGGTTGGGAATATAACGCTTAACGATACAAAACAATATTACCAACATAACATATCACCAAAAATGGCGAGCTTTCATGTCGTTGGTGCGGTTAACGAAAGCCAAGTCAATAAAGCGTTAACCTCACTGAATAACTGGCAAGGTGATAAGGTTAAATTGCCTAAGCAACCGACGATTACAGAGCGTGACAAACCCCAGTTTTACTTTATCGATGTTGCTGATGCTAAACAATCAGTCATTATGGTTGGTAAGCCCGTTGTTTCTGGTCAAAATGCAGACTTCTATCCTATTCAAGTGGCTAATAATCGTTTAGGTGGTGGTATGAGTGGTCGATTGGCGCAGACGTTACGTATTCAGAAAGGCTACACTTACGGAGCATATTCTTCTATTCGAGGGGCGAGTTATCAGTCACCTTTTATAGCGTCATCGCAAGTGCGAACTAATGTGACTTTAGAATCGTTGGAGATATTTAAAGAGCTTATCGGTCAATACAAAAATACCTTTACAGAAGAAGATCTCGCGGTAACACAAAACATGATTATTAAAGGTAATTCTCGTAAGTTTGAAACCTTGGATCAGTTATTAGGTATGTTAACTACTATGAGTCAATTTGATTTAGCTGCTAACTATATTGACCAGCAGCAAAATTATGTGACGGGCTTAAAATTAGACAACATCCATAAAAATATTGATCAATACTTTGACGAGCAGTCAATGATTTATTTAGTCGTTGGCGATGCGAAAACTCAATTAGCTCGTATGAAAGACTTTGGTTATGGCGACCCCATCGTGTTAAATACCGATGGTGAACAAATGCATTAATAGCGAGTTAGACATAGTAAGATTTAGATGGGCAGATAACGCATTATTTGCCCAATTAATAAGTTTTAATAACCCCTTGTTTCAACATTCAACATTCAACTTTAAATACTCCTAACCTTATCGGCATTATCAATGTTTTTATGGAAGGAATTTATGCTTAGAACCGTCCGAATGCCAACCTAAAACAGGCGCCACAATTTTGCTTATCAATATAATTTAAATCGCCGCCATGCTGAACCATTATTTGCCGAGATAAACTCAAGCCTATGCCTGACCCTTTATTTTTTGTGGTAAAAAACGGCACAAAAATTTGCTCCTTGACGTGGTCTACAATACCCGGACCGGAGTCTTCTATATCTAATAATAATTCTTGGCGGGTACTATTATCGGTTTGATAAAGCGTTAAAGAAATCTCTTTGTGCGCAGACTTTGATAGTGCATCAATAGCATTCTTGATAATATTTATGAGTGCTTGCTCTAGTTGAGCGCTATCTGCCATTAGCAAAGCACTTGACTGAATTGACAAGTTCAGTTTGATATTTTGTTTTTGCATTTCTCCCTTAAATAAACTTAATACGCTTGCCACTAATTCGGCTAAATTAAGCTCAGCTAAGATTGGTTTTGGTAAAGAAGCAATTTTATGAAAACTTTTGATAAAAGCACTCAGGTGCGAAGTTCTGTTGGCCAGCGTGGTCAATGCTTCGGTGAGGTCTTCTTTGTCTTCGCTGTCGATGAATACAAGTTCATCAGGCAATAAATCAACAGCGGTTTGGGCTAATGACGCGAGTGGCGTAATTGAATTGGCGACTTCATGCGTTAACACTCTGGTTAACTGTTTATAAGCTTGTTGTTCTTTGGCAATTAACGCCTGATAGATAGATTGAATACTGACAACTTTTAATGATTTCCCTTGAATTTCACAGCAACTAATATGAACAGAAAGAGTGTCTGAGTGCTCACCATGTTGCCACGAAAGTGTAACTCGCGCACTGGTATGCGTTTGGCTAATTAACTCTCCCAACTTTGCCAATGGGCGAATACTCTTAGTTAAGTGGCCAAGTAATCGTTCACTGGCGGGATTCTTATGCAAGATATTGTCATTGTCATCAACCACTAAAATAGAGATGTCGAGATGAATTAACAGAGCTTGTAAATATTGCGCCTGAACTTCAGCTTCAAGGCGGCTATGTTGTATTTGATCCCGCAGTTGAGTGAGTTTTTCGGATAAGGGGTCTGATTGCGTTAACCCTAAGCTCGGATCATTATTTGCCAGCGCGTTAATCACTTTTATTATTTGATTTTTGCTCTGTTGATGAAAAACCAATAATTTTATCGCGGCAAATAAAGTGGTTATCAGTAAAATGACCACCACAGCAGACAGTCCATATTGTTGATACATAAATTGACTACTGAGCAGCAATAGCGAAAATATGACCAACCAGCTAACTTGTTTTAATAGTTCGTTATTAAAGCTCATACTTGTCTAACCTACGATATAGCGCACCACGCGTTAGCCCTAACGCTTTCGCCGCCTGGCTAACATTGCCTTTAAAATGACTTAAAGCATTGGCAATGGTGAGTTGTTCTACTTGCTCTAAATTGAATATTTCTGGCTTATCATTAGCTATTTTTGGAGTTTGCTTGGTGTTAATAATAGAGCTGATATCAAGACTTTTATCATCCGTTAAAATGACCGCCCGTTCAATGGCATGACATAATTCCCTGACATTACCTGGCCAAGAATAACGACTCAGTCTTTGAATGTCGGAGGCGTTAATCACTAACGCTCGGTTGTATTTATGGCAAAAATGCTTGAGGTAATAACTAATTAACAAGGGAATGTCTTCTTTACGTTCGCGCAATGGCGGCAAACGTATCTCAATGGTATTGACTCGGTAAAGTAAGTCTTGTCTAAAGCGGCCGTTATCGACAGCCTCTAAAAGATTATCGTTGGTGGCACTGATTAACCTAATATCAATAGCAATCGACTTAACGCCACCAACCGGGGTTATTTCTCTGTTTTGTAGCGTGGTTAATAATTTTGCTTGTTGATTTAACGGTAAATTAGCGAGTTCATCAAGAAATATACTGCCGCCTCGGGCGAGTTCAAAGCGACCAATGCGATCAGACTTTGCATCGGTGAACGCGCCTTTTTTATGACCAAAAAGCTCACTTTCAAATAATGTCTCGGTAATTGCGCCCATATCAACATTAATAAAGGTTTTATTGGCTCGCAAACTCGCCTGATGAACAGCTCTAGCGACTAATTCTTTACCGGTACCACTCTCACCAGTGATGAGAATATTTGCATCAGTTTTAGCGGCTTTGTCGATGGTACTAAAGACTTGTTGCATTATTGCGCTTTGGCCAATAAAAGGCTGGCTTTCGCCGTTCATTACCTGACTTAACCCTTGTGTTTGTCTGGTTAGCTGATCAACTTTTTTCTTTGTTTGTGAATGTTGAAATGCCGAAGCCATAGCGGCAAGTAGCTGATCATTTTGCCAAGGTTTAGTAATAAAATCGGAAGCGCCTGCTTTAATAGCATCAACAGCAAGCTTGATATCGCCATAGGCGGTCATCATGATCACCACAATACTTGGATTGATCAATAATATGGTTTTTAACCAGTGAAAGCCTTCCTGACCACTCAACGCATCTTGGGTAAAATTCATATCGAGGACAATGACATCAAAATCAAATTGGCCAAGGAATTCCTCAATTTGGTGCGGATCATCAGTTGTTTTTACTAGGCTATAGTGCTTTTTAAGTAATAAGCGAGAGGAGGTTAAAATGTCGAGATTATCATCTACAACTAAAACACGTCCAGACTGTTTCATGAGGCTTCATTTCCGTTAAATAGGCGTTTGTTTAAAAACTAACGTGGTTAGGCTGCAATTACCCTACCTGACTCCCCTAATAATGAAAAGTAAAACTGTCCATAAATGGACAGCTAGTTGTTCTACTCGTGGACGCTTATTAACGATCTTATATGATTTACTTGGTAAGTTGTTGATATTTATATTTATTAATAGTGGCACGAGACTTGTAATAATAGTGTTACTTTCGTGAATGATATATACCCAAACCAGCATCTTCAAATAGTTTAGGTATAAACATTCACCGTGAAACATTTATGATAATAGGATGGCAACATGGACCAACATATTCAACAGCTCAAATATAACAAGTTTGCCAAAATTAGCGTGATGTTGCTTATTGCTTCGATACTTGTGGTTTTCGCTTGGATAATAAGCGCAAAAAGTGTCGATGGTAAGGTTCAGCATGTCTCGGTAAACACACTAACTTCAGCAAAAGTCTTTTCGGGTGATTTCGCCGACAAACTCAGGTTAAGAGGCAGTATTAGTCCCCAATCAACCATTTACCTTGATGCTATAGCGGGTGGCCGCATTGAAGAAAAATTGGTTGAGCAAGGACAGTATGTTGTTAAAGGCCAGGCCTTAGTGCGCTTGTCGAATGTTTCACTGCAGTTAGATGTAATGAGCCGAGAAGCACAAGTTACTGAGCAGTTAAATTTTTTACGTAATACCCAAATGGCCATGACAACTAATCGACTTAATTTACGTCGAGACTTACTTGAAATTGAGCTGAAAATATCACACCTTAACCGTAAAATTAAACAGTTCAAACCCTTGGTCGAGCAGGGCGTTTTGGCTAAAGATAAACTTGAAAGTCTTGAGTTAGATTTACTTTATTACCAACAACGCCAAACGTTAACGAGTCAACGACAGCAACAAGAAGAAGAAATACGTCAAGTGCAAGTTGAACAGCTTGAAGAAAGTGCAAAAATGCTCCAAAAAAATCTGATATTTGCTCGTAGAAACTTAGATAACTTACTGATAAAAGCTCCGGTATCAGGATATTTAAGTGAATTGAATGTTGAGTTGGGCGAGTCTAAAAGCCGAGGGGCTCGATTGGGACAAATTGATATTCCAAAGCAATTTAAACTGATGGTAAATGTTGATGAATATTACTTGAACCAAATTACCTTAGCGATGAATGCGCAGTTATTCATAAATGGTGAAAGCCATAATATAAAAGTGACAAAAATAGATAGCCGTGTGAAACAAGCACAATTTAGAATTGAGTTTAACTTACCCGCTAATATCGAGCATATTAAGCGCGGCCAAGGCCTTGAGCTTGATCTAATGCTGAGCAAGGACATAAAAAACTCTTTATTAGTTAAACGTGGTGCTTTTGTTAACAGTACCGGTGGCAACTGGGCCTTTGTGCTAAGTGACGATGGCAGCACAGCACAGCGGCGTTTAATTAAATTAGGTAAAAAAAATCTACATTATTTTCAAATTCTTGAAGGGTTAGTTGCTGGCGAAAGAGTGATCACGTCAAATTATAACGCTTTTAATCAAGCCGATACTATTAAAATTACAGGACAGAAATCATGATAAAATTGATTAACGCATCACAAGTTTTTCGTACACAAGACATTGAAACAACAGCTCTTAATAAAATTAATTTAACCGTAGAACAAGGGGACTTTTTAGCTATTATGGGTCCTTCTGGTTGTGGGAAATCAACTTTGCTCTCAATGTTAGGTATGTTGGACTCGCCAAACAGTGGTGATTATTACTTTGCTGAGCAAAATATTGCTAAATATGGTGAACGTAAACTCTCTAAGTTAAGAAGTTCATCAATTGGTTTTGTTTTCCAAAGTTTTAATTTAATTGACAGTTTAACCGTTTTTGAAAACGTCGAATTACCCTTGCAATATTTGAAAATATCTAAAGCTGAGCGTAAAAAACGTGTCAGCGACATTTTGAAAAAAGTGGCTATTGAACATCGTGCAGATCATTTGCCCCAACAGCTCTCTGGCGGACAACAGCAAAGAGTTGCGGTTGCTAGAGCCTTAGTTATCAAGCCAAAAATAATTCTAGCCGATGAACCGACCGGTAATCTTGACTCAAAAAATGGCGAGGAAGTTATGGCGATGCTGAGAGAGTTAAACGCTGATGGCACTACCGTTATTATGGTTACTCACTCTGAGCATGATGCTAAATATGCCAGTCGAGTAATCCGCCTTTTTGATGGTCAAATTATCGTTGATCAAGCCAGTGATACCGCGCGTGAGGTGCAATATGCTTAAACATTTATTAAGTAGTTCTCTTTTTAGCAATTATATTGTTAGTGCCTTTCGATCGTTAGTACGTCATAAGATGAACCTTGTTTTAACGGTTATTGGTTTATCTATTGGCTTAGCTGCGGCATTGATGATCACGCTTTTTACCCTAAATGAAAATTCTTACGACAATTTTCAACCTGACGCTAGTCGGACTTATCGTGTGGTTATGCATCAAAAACTCAGTGGCAACGAATATCCGATGACATCACCTCATGGCTATCAATTTTTAACCAAAGTGTCTGGTGTTGAAGACGTTTTAAACTTGATTAACGGTAAGTTTTTATGGACAGGAAAAGTGAGCATAGGTGCTGACAATTTCAAGTTAGAAAAAATTATTGCTGCCCCGGAAAACTTAACAGATTTCATTGCTATCGATGTATTGCAAGGCGATTTGGCAACGGTTTTAAGTCAGCCCAATAAGATTGCCTTATCGTCTTCTGAAGCGCTGCGTTTATTTGGTAGTGAAAATGCCGTCGGTAAAACATTTTTGTTGCTTGAAAACAACCAGACTATGGAAGTGAGCGCGGTATTTGCAGATTTTAGTGATAATAGTCATTATGCAATGAGTTCAATTGTTTCAGCAAAAGCCTTTATGCATATTAGAGGTAAAATATCATACACATACTTGAAGTTGTCACCGGATGCTGATGTTGACAATATAGCCACGCAGACCACTGAAATATTCAATCGCATTTGGCAAGATGAAAGTAATGAGCTTCGCTTTGATTTACAACCGCTGCTAGATATTCATCTTGCTCCTAACTTTACGGTTGATATGAAAATAGGGGGGTCAGAAAAAACGGTGTTGATCAGTATCGCGTTGAGTCTTTTATTATTACTGATCTCAAGCTTTAACTATATCAACATGAGTATTGCTCAGGCTGGTGTTAGGGCAAAAGAAGTCGGGATTCGTAAAGTCCTTGGTGCCAGTAAGTTGCAACTTATTGTGCAGTTTTTAACTGAGTCTGTTGCTATTGCACTTATTTCAGCTTTATTCGCTTGTGGGTTAGTTGAATTGTTATTGCCCGCTTTCAACCAGTTGGTCGGCCGCGAACTTGTGATTGGAAATTGGTCACAATATCTGTTTGAAATTATTGTTACTACGGTGGCTATTGGGATCGCTTCAGGCTTATATCCCGCGGTATTTATTTCTTCTTTTAGTCTTCATAGAGTGCTCAGTGGTGATTTTGGACGAGGAAAAACCGCTATATTAGTGAGAAAGTCATTAATGATTTTACAATCAGCGTTATCGGTGAGTTTGATCATTGCCGCGGCTAGTTTATATTTTCAATTACATCACTTACAAAATTTAGAAGTTAATTATGAGAAAAACCAACGTCTCCGAGTTCTTGATGTGCCTGCTGATTTGCTTTTTCCAAAAAACAATCAGTTATTTTATCGAGCGTTATCTACTATTGACGGTGTTATTTCTTCGACACCTATTGATTTTGATTTAACAAAGTCGACCAATGCCGGTGCATTTGTATCATCAATACCAGGTGTAAATGACTTTAGCCAAGGTATGGGCTTGGGTGGAGTGGGTTTTAATGCCGTACAGGCTTTAGGTCTACAACTGATTGCGGGTCGTGACTTCTCAGCTCAATATCAATCAGACTGGTTTAATGAACAACAAAAAACCGTTGCCATTATTATTCCAGAATCAGTGTTAATGGCGGCAGGGTATAAAACTGCTGAACAAGCTATTGGTCAAATTTGGCACTTTGGTGCAGGTGGACACCAAAATCTTCAAGGAAAAATCGTGGGTGTTGTCAAAGATGTCAAGATTGGCTCAGCTCGAAATATCGCTTATCCGGTATTATTTGTTTGTGGTTTAACTATCCCGAGTACCGGTTCAGTCGTTATTGAAGTGAACGACCAGCATTCGTATAAAATTCAAAAAGATATTATTAATCTCGTTGAGCAACGTTTAAAGTTAAATGCGGTAGAAATTGAGTTAGTGGAGCATAATTATCAACAGCTTTATCAAACTGATAATCAGTTGGTCGATATGGTGGCAATATTTTCTGCCTTGGCTGTGTTTCTAACCTGTGTTGGTATGTTTGGTTTAGCATCATTTAGTGCCCAACAGCGCGGTCAAGAAATTGCTATTCGTAAAGTCTTAGGAGCATCGAGACTTTCTTTAATGACATTATTAACCGGAGAATCTATTGTGCTGATTGGTTTGAGTTTATTGATTGCTTTTCCAGTGTCTTATTACTTTATAAATAACTGGTTGAATAATTTTAATGAGCGGATAAATCAGAGTTTTATTATTTACATTGCAGCAGCGATAGTTGTAGCTCTAGTTACTTGGTTTACTGTGGCTGCGATAGCATTAAGAACTGCCAGTGTGAAACCCTCATCGAGTTTGCGATATGAGTAATTTTATTTAAGTAAACGACCGTAATCTGAAGATGGTTCAACAAGATTTTAACCATTAATGGTTAGTTTATGCTTTGGTGGCTTTCTATAAAGCCATTTCATCAGTAGCTTATACCTTTTGATTAAATGGCTGAAGAGCCGGGAGAGTATTATTAAAGAGAAAGGGGGAGCGTGACATCAGGGCATTGAGCGCCAAGCTGGATTAACCGTTCTGTTTCCCCGCTTTTTTTAAACTGTGCAATAGCAATATTAATATCTTTCATTACCTGCTCTGCTTGTGGTGACTTTTTACTCACAGCAAAATATAAAGGCTTATAATCTAGGCTGGGTTTCACCGATTCAATTTTGTTGAGTAATTGCTGCTTCTGCTTTGGCGTTAACGGAGAATCATTAATCGTAAAGGTAAACACTTTAGGATCGCCAACAATAAACTCGACACGCTTTGAGGTTAATAACTCAATAAGTTGCCATTCATCAACAGCCTCAACCACCGAAAACACTTTGGCATCCATCATAGCATCAAACTCAGGGGTATTTTGATAGCCACGCACGACACCGATTATTCTACCTTTAAGTACCGACAAGCCTTTATCTAAATTAAAATCACTGCCTTTACGCTGTAATAACGCTAAACCGCCACCGGGAAATTTATTGGATAAGCTGAGTAATTCTCGGCGAGTTTTTTTGGGGTAATGATCAGAAGGCGCGGTTTTTTCAATAAAGTATTCAGGAAAAAGTACATCAATTCTTCCTTGCTCTACTAGTTTTACTGCTCTTGCCCATGGATAAAAATTAATATTGACTTGGTAGCCTTTACTGGCGAGTAGTGCGACAGTAAATTGAAATACCCAACCCTTATTACAAAGTTCCTCACCAATGTAAGGAGGCCAATTTAAAGTCGCTAAATTAATGATTTTTGTAGCGTGCCCATTAAAGCGATAGCCTTGCGATGTTTTTTTACCAAAAATAGAAAGTTCTTGACCATTAGCGTAATAACTAACGACTAACCTTTCGTCTTGTGCTTGTGCAATGGAGTTAATGCTGCAATAAATCAGTAAGATAAGGAGTGAAACGATACTTTTGCTAGCACTCAAACAAGAAACTAACGCATAGTTAAATATTTTAGCTTTTGCAGTAGAGGTACTTTGATTTTTTTTTGTCAAAAAGCAGAGTAACATTAGCTAGCCTCATCATTTAAGGTTTTCGGATGCTTCCTTTGAGTGTAGTTGATAGTTATCAGTATTTCATAGTGATTAAGAGCGGATAGTGACAAGTGCAAGAAAAAGCTTACTGTTATTCTCATATTAAAGCTGTCAAATTATCTTATAGGTGGTTTTAAGGAACATTTGATCCTAACAAAGAACGATCCGACAAAAGACCTTAGTATTCTTAACCCCCCAGATGCCGTAATTAAAAATGGTCACTGGTTAACATAAGATGCGCTTGGTCTACTTCGTGAGCAGGCCATTGAGCAACAACGTTGTTGGTCAGAGTTAGGCGTGCTAGTGAGTAACTATCAGCGGCTTTATCAGCAGTTTGGTGGTACAAGATAACTCGCCATCAAAGATGGATATCAATAATATTCTCATTACCAACGAGATGCCAATTTCAATGGTTGATAAGCTATATTACTCTTAATTCAAACGAATGTTTGAAGCTTGAGCTCTAAAATAGTACTTGGAATCTAGGCTCAGCTGAACTATCTTCTCTTTACAAAATCTGTTTTTTTTGCTATTTTTACATCACTTTTATGATTGGTAAGACCAATTTACCTATTGGTTTTTGAACGATTTTTAGAATGAGTTTACGTACTTTTTTTAAATTAACCTTCTTTGAGCCAATAAAACTATAGGCTGAGCTGCTAGTTATGACATTGTCAGGTATTCAAAAACCGGTTAAACAAGCAAAGTTGTCAGATGTAATATTACGACAATTAGAGGCTTTGATCCTTGAAGGTAGTTTGCAAGCAGGTGAAAAATTACCACCTGAGCGAGAGTTGGCTAAGCAATTTGATGTTTCTCGACCTTCATTGCGTGAAGCGATTCAAAAGCTAGAAGCGAAAGGTTTAGTGAATCGCCGCCAAGGTGGTGGAACATTTGTCAGCGACCAGATTTTGTCAGGATTATCTGATCCGTTATTTGAACTTATGTCGCAAAGTAAAGAGTCACAATTTGATCTATTAGAGTTTCGTCATGGTATTGAGGGTATGTCTTCATATTATGCAGCGATGCGTGGTACTGAGAGTGATTTTGCTGCGATACAAAAAAAACATGATGGTATTGGAAATGCTCAATTAGAAAACAATGTACGTTTAGAAGCTGAAGCGGTTTTTGATTTTTATCTCGCTATCTGTGCAGCGTCACACAATGCAGTAACGTTGCATTTAGCACGTAGTATGTCGAGTTTGTTGATTGACAACATAGAACAAAATTTAACAGTTTTAGCCAAACGCCCTGATATATTTGCGCAAATGGCTGAATTTAGAAAACGTTTGTTAGACGCCATTATTAGCGGGCAGCCACAAAAAGCCTGGGGGGCAAGTCATCGTCACCTCGCTTTTATAGAAGAAGTACTGCTAAAAATGTCACAAGAGAATAGCCGCATGGAAAGATCAATGCGCAGAATGCAACGTAGTGAATATTAACGGCTATTACGTTGGAATAACGTTGCAAAATAAAATTTAGACAATAATCGTTTAACGGTAATCAAAGCATGTAAATATGCAAAAGTTGACTATCTTTAAACACAGAAATTTAACTTTACACTAACTATTGGAGACTAAGTAATTATGTCTGAGCTCCCGAAGATTGATTTAGATTCATTGGAAACCCAAGAGTGGTTGGAATCTATGGATTCTATTCTGGAAAATGAAGGTCCAGATCGCGCACATTTCATTTTAGAAAAACTTATTGACCGCGCTCGTCGTAGTGGTACACATTTACCCTTCGAAGCAAAAACGGCTTATGTAAACACTATTCCTCCGGGACAAGAGCCAAATATGCCCGGCGATCAAACCATTGAAGCGCGTATTCGTGCTGCTATTCGTTGGAACGCTTTAGTATTAGTTTTACGTGCATCTAGAAAAGATTTAGATCTTGGTGGACACATTGGTAGTTTTGCTTCTTCTGCGATGCTCTATGATGTTGGTTTTAACCATTTTTTCAGAGCTGCTTCTGAAAAAGATGGTGGTGACTTTATTTTCGCACAAGGACATATCTCTCCAGGTATTTATGCTCGTGCGTTTATGGAAGGTCGATTAACTGAATCTCAAATGGATAACTTCCGTCAAGAGTGTGATGGTAAAGGGTTATCTTCTTATCCTCACCCTCATTTGATGAAAGATTTCTGGCAGTTTCCTACCGTTTCTATGGGTTTAGGTCCACTGCAGGCTATTTATACTGCACGTTTTCTTAAATATTTAACGGATCGTGGTATTAAAGATTGTTCAGCACAACGTGTTTATTGTTATTTAGGTGACGGTGAAACAGATGAGCCTGAATCATTAGGGGCTATTGGTTTAGCTTCGCGTGAAGGTTTAGATAACTTAACATTTGTTGTTAACTGTAACTTGCAACGCTTAGATGGCCCAGTTCGTGGTAATGGCAAAATCATTCAAGAACTTGAAGGTACTTTCCGTGGCGCTGGTTGGGAAGTTGTTAAAGTTATTTGGGGGTCATACTGGGATGCACTTATTGCTCGTGATACTTCAGGTAAGCTTTTACAACTTATGGAAGAAACAGTGGATGGTGAATACCAAAACTGTAAAGCCAAGGGGGGTAAATATACGCGGGAAAACTTCTTCAATAAATACCCTGAAACAGCGGCATTGGTTGCCAATATGTCTGATGAAGATATTTATCGTTTGAACCGAGGTGGTCATGATCCGGTTAAAGTTTACGCAGCTTATAAAAAAGCGATAGAAACTAAAGGTCGTCCAACCGTAATTCTAGCGAAAACAGTAAAAGGTTTTGGTTTAGGTGCTTCAGGCGAAGCATTAAATGTTGCTCATAACGTGAAGAAAATGGATGTTGAATCTATTAAGCTTTACCGTGACCGTTTCAATATGCCCATTAGTGATGATGAAATTGCTGATTTACCTTTCTATCGATTCCCTGAAGACAGCGAAGAGTTCAAGTACATGAAAGCGCGTCGTGAAGCGTTAGGTGGGTCTTTACCTGCTCGTCGTGTGCAAGCAGATGAAACATTAGAAATTCCATCTCTTAAAGTCTTTGACGCAATATTGAAAGGCTCAGGTGATCGCGAAGTTTCTTCAACGATGACATTTGTTCGTGTATTAAATGCGTTATTAAAAGATAAAAAAATAGGCAAACGTATCGTACCTATTATCCCTGATGAAGCGCGTACTTTTGGTATGGAAGGTTTATTCCGCCAAGTCGGTATTTATGCTAATGAAGGACAAAAATACATTCCACAAGATGCTGATCAAGTTGCTTATTATCGTGAAGATAAAAAAGGTCAGGTTTTACAAGAAGGTATTAATGAATTAGGTGCTATGGCGTCTTGGGTTGCTGCAGGTACGTCTTACTCAACTTGTAATGCGACGACTATTCCATTTTACATTTACTATTCAATGTTCGGTTTTCAACGCGTAGGCGATTTAGCTTGGGCTGCCGGCGATAGCCAAGCCAAAGGGTTCTTATTAGGTGCTACTGCGGGTCGTACAACCTTGAACGGCGAAGGCTTACAACATCAAGATGGTCATTCACATGTGCAAGCGGGTTTAATTCCGAACTGTGTAACTTACGATCCGACATACGGTTATGAAATATCGGTTATTGTGCGTGAAGGTTTACGTCGCATGTACGAAGAAAATGAAAATATCTTCTTCTACCTAACGTTAATGAATGAAAACTACAAACATCCGGCAATGCCTGATAGTAAAGATGTAGAAGAGCAAATCATTAAAGGTATTTACAAGCTTGAAACTGTTCCTGCGAAGAAAGGAGCTAAAAAATCAAAAGCTAACGTTCAGTTAATGGGCTCAGGCACTATCTTGGAAAAAGTACGTGAAGCGGCGCAAATTTTAAGTGCTGACTATGGCGTTTCAAGTGATGTTTACTCGGTTACTTCATTCAATGAATTAGCACGAGACGGACAAGATGTCGCGCGTTGGAATATGCTTCACCCAGAGAGTAAGCAAAAACAAGCGTACATTTCCAATGTCATTACTAAAGAAAACGGTCCGGCTGTTGCCGCAACTGACTATATTAAAAACTATTCAGAACAAGTACGTGCCTACATAGACACCGAATACCGTTGTTTAGGTACCGATGGCTTTGGTCGTAGTGACAGTCGTGCAAATTTACGTACGCACTTTGAAGTAAATGCAGCTTATATTGTTGTTGCGGCGTTATTTGAATTAGCTAATCGTGGTGATGTTGAACGTTCAGTGGTTAGCGAAGCGATTAAACGTTTTGATATCGACACTGAAAAACTTAACCCACTTTACGCATAAACAGGAACGGAGAGTTATTATGTCAGATAGTCAAAAAATTCTAGTCCCTGATGTTGGTGGCGATGAAGTTGAAATTATTGAAATTTGTTTTGCTGTTGGTGACGACGTAGAAGCAGATGAAGGGATTATTACCGTTGAAACCGATAAAGCCTCAATGGATATTCCTGCGCCATTTTCAGGTAAGTTATCCGCATTATTGGTCAGCGTTGGTGACAAAATCAAAGAAGGTGACGTTATTGCTGAAATGACATCATCAGCAACTTCTGAAGAATCGCCGGTCGTGGAAGAAGCTAAAGAAGCCGCTCCAGTTGCCGAAGAAGCGAAAGAAACACCAGCACCAGAAAAAGCTGCTGAAGCGCCTGCTGCAGTCGTTTCTACAGAAAGCGAAATCATTGAAATTACTGTGCCAGACATCGGTGAAGACGGTGAAGTAGAAGTGATTGACGTCTTAGTTAATGTTGGTGATGTGATTGAAGTTGAAGATGGCTTGATCACCTTAGAGACAGATAAAGCGACTATGGATGTTCCATCATCACATGCGGGTACGGTTAAAGAAGTATTTGTGAGTGTGGGCGGAAAAGTAAAGCAGGGCTCTATTGTCATTAAGCTTGAAACATCAAGCGGATCGCCTATTGAAGCACCAGCGCCAGCACCTGAAAAAGAGGTTGAAGCGCCAAAAGCTAAACCTGCACCAGCACCAGTAAAAGCTGCGCCAGTGCCACATCACCCGCAAGCGGGTAAAATGGCTTCTTCGGGTAGTATTTATACTTCGCCATCAATTCGTCGCATTGGCCGTGAATTTGGTGTTGATTTAACCTTAGTTAAAGGAACTGGCAGGAAAGGCCGTATTTTAAAAGAAGACGTACAGTCTTACGTGAAATATGAACTTTCTCGTCCCAAAGCTAATGCAGGTAGCTCAGTTGCTGCTGGCGAAGGTGGTTTACAAGTTGTTAGTGCTAAGGCAATCGATTTCTCTAAATTTGGTGAAATTGAAACAAAAGCACTTACGCGTATTCAGAAAATATCAGGTCCATTTTTACATCGCAACTGGGTAACTATTCCACATGTTACTCAATTTGATGAAGCTGATATCACTAATGTTGAAGCGTTCCGTAAAGAACAGAATGTTATTTGTGAAAAGAAAAAATTAGGCTTTAAAATTACTCCTTTGGTCTTTATTTTAAAAGCGGTAGCCGATGCTTTACGTGAATTCCCAACGTTTAACTCAAGCTTGAGTGAAGACGGTGAAAGCTTGATTTTGAAGAAATACATCCATATTGGCGTTGCTGTTGATACGCCAAACGGCTTGGTTGTTCCAGTTGTACGTGATGTTGACCAAAAAGGGATCCATCAATTATCTCGTGAGCTTTTAGAAATTAGCATGAAAGCACGAGATGGGAAGTTGAAAGCAACTGATATGCAAGGTGGTTGTTTTACTATTTCGAGCCTTGGTGGTATTGGTGGTACAGCATTTACACCAATTGTTAATGCACCAGAGGTCGCTATTTTAGGTGTTTCTAAATCTGAAATGAAACCTAAGTGGAATGGTAAAGACTTTGAGCCTAAACTTATGTTGCCATTATCAATGTCTTACGACCATCGTGTTATCGACGGTGCATTAGCAGCGCGCTTTACGGTACACTTAGCAAGTGTAATGTCTGATATTCGTCAATTGATCTTATAATTGATAGAGTCTTTGACGCTAAGATAAAAGTGAGCAGGCAGAAGTGCTTCTCACTTTTTACTACTTTGGTCAAAGAAGGCGCGATTAAAGATGGTACTTTGGTAGGAGTTTAAGTAAAATTCCGCCCAGTAAAGTATAAATAATATTATATTTGTGGCTTTCCATATTGGCAAAGCGATAAATGACAAAACAACAAGTTAATTGAGGTAAACATGAGTAACGAAATTAAAACTCAAGTAGTAGTATTAGGTTCAGGCCCTGGTGGTTATTCAGCGGCATTCCGTGCTGCAGATTTAGGTTTAGATGTAGTCTTAATTGAAAGCCGAAAAACATTAGGTGGCGTTTGTTTAAATGTGGGTTGTATCCCATCAAAAGCATTACTTCATGTTGCTAAAGTTATTGATGATGCAGCTGCTATGGCTTCTCACGGAGTTACATTTGGTAAGCCAGAAATTAATTTAGATAAAATTCGTGACTGGAAAGATAGCGTAGTCTCTCAACTTACTGGCGGCTTAGGTGGAATGTCTAAAGCGCGTAAAGTGACTACAGTTTATGGTTACGGCAAGTTCACTTCAGATAAAACGATTGAAGTTGAAGGCAATGACGGCGAGAAAACGACGGTTACTTTTGATAATGCTATTATCGCTGCAGGTTCTTCTGTTATCGATTTACCTTTTATTCCAAATGATGACCCACGCGTTATTGATTCAACAGGCGCTTTAGAGCTTCATGACATTCCTGATGAAATGTTAGTATTGGGTGGTGGTATCATCGGTCTAGAAATGGGTACGGTATACAGAGCTTTAGGCGCTAATGTTTCAGTAGTTGAATTTGCTGATCAATTAGTACCAGCTGCAGATAAAGACATTGTTAAAATTTATACTAATTTCAACAAGAAAAACTTCAACATTATGTTATCTACTAAAGTGGTTGCAGTTGAAGCTAAAGTTGACGGCTTGTATGTGACTTTTGAAGGTAAAAAAGCACCTGCAGAACCTGTACGTTACGACAAAATTTTAGTGGCTGTTGGCCGTAAGCCAAATGGCCATTTAGTTGCTGCTGACAAAGCAGGTGTTAACGTTGATGAACGTGGTTTTATCAACGTAACGAATGAACTACGTACTAACGTTCCACATATTTTTGCGATTGGTGATGTCGTTGGTCAACCTATGCTTGCACATAAAGCGGTTCATGAAGCGCATTGTGCAGCAGAAGTTATCTCAGGTAAGAAACATACCTTTGAACCACGTTGTATCCCTTCTGTTGCTTACACTGACCCTGAAATGGCTTGGACTGGCGTAACAGAGACTGAAGCTAAAGAGCAAGGTTTAAACATTGAAGTGGCTAACTTCCCTTGGGCGGCTTCTGGTCGTGCTATCGCCTCTGGCCGTACTGAAGGTAAAACTAAGTTAATCTTTGAAAAAGAAACCGGTCGTATTCTTGGTGGTGCTATTGTTGGTATCAATGCTGGCGAAATGCTTGGTGAAATTTGTTTAGCCGTTGAAATGGGCGCAGATGCTGAAGATATTGGTTTAACGATTCATGCTCACCCAACCTTGAACGAATCAATTGGCTTAGCGGCTGAAATTTTTGAAGGTTCAATTACTGATTTGCCTAATGCAAAAGCAGTAAAGAAAAAGAAATAATTATTCTTTTTAAGTAAATTTCAAAGCCAGCATTTATGCTGGCTTTTTTTTATTTTAAGTGTTCAGTTTACACTTATATAAGTGTGGATTTAAGGGCGGTCATTAAGAATAAAGGTTTACATTATTATCGTTATTACATCCTACTAACCTTCAATATCGACATTCTACCGAGTTTGCCTTCCGCAAAAGAGTATTCTGTCCTATAGTCATTTCACTTTTTTAAACCTTACTATTCGAGGCCGTAATTTTGAAATTACACTTACCCCTGATATTGGCGACAAGTATTATCTCAAGCTTAACCTTAAGTGCTTGTGTTGCTACAGACAACAACCCATTACAAACAAGTAGCTTTTCTCCAAGAGCTGAAAATCGTGACCTTTTTCAAGAACAAGCCTTTATGCGTTCTGAGCGTGTATCGAATGTTGACTATGACTTAACCTTTGATTTAACCGGCGGGGAAAGCTTTTCCGCTATATCGGTTATTAACTTTGATTTAACCGGTGCCAAATCACCTTTGACCCTTGATTTAGATGAAGCGACAATTACCCAATTAGTTGTTAATGGCAAAAAGGTAACAGCAAACTACAATAATTGGTTTATTACTTTAGCCAGTAGCGATTTGAAAGAGGGGTTTAATACGGTCGCGGTGAGTTTTGATCGCAAACACAGTACAGATGGTGAAGGCTTGCATCGCTTTGCTGACCCTGTTGATGGGAGAGTGTATTTATATTCTCATTTTGAGCCGGCAGCTGCTCATCAAATGTTTGCTTCATTTGATCAACCTGATTTAAAAGCCAATTATCAAATGACCGTTTCAGCACCCGCTGAATGGCAAGTATTCAGTGCCATGAAAGAAACAAGTATCGACATGAAAGGTGATAAAAATGTTTGGCATTTTGATCGCACTTTAAAGTTGAGTCCTTATAACTTTTCATTGCATGCAGGGCCTTATAAAAAGTTTGAAGATAACTCAGGTAAATATCCAATGCGATTATTTACTCGCCAGTCAGTAGCAAGCCAAGTTTCACCGAGTGATTGGTTTAAATATACCAAAGCAGGGATTGGTTTTTTTGAAGATTACTACGGAGTCGATTACCCTTTTAGAAAGTATGATCAAGTTTTAGTCCCTGATTTTTTATACGGCGCAATGGAGAATGCAGCAGCAATTACCTTTGGTGAAGCTGGTTTTTTAACCAATGGAGAAATGAGCCGTAGTCAACGTAATCGCCTAGCAACTGTTATTATGCATGAAATGGCACATCAATGGTTTGGTAACTTAGTGACCATGAAATGGTGGAATGGTTTATGGTTAAATGAAAGTTTTGCCGCATTCATGGCAACATTAGCAACAGCAGAAGCAACAGAGTTTACGGATGCATGGCGTTCGTTTTATGCTGGCGGCAAACAGTCGGCATACCGAGCGGATCAAAGTATTACAACGCATCCCATTGAAGTGCCAATTCCTTCAACAGCCAATGCTTTTGATAATATTGACGCTATTACTTATTCAAAAGGTGCTTCAACGTTAAATCAATTACGTTATTTATTAGGAGAAGAAACTTTTAGACGAGGTATTCATAACTACCTTACCAGTAATGCATATAAGAATGCGGTTTTAGATGACTTCATTGACAGCCTAGCAAAAGCAAGTGGACGTAATCTAGATAATTGGAAACAAGAATGGTTATATAAGGCTGGTGTAAATACTATCTCCGCTAATTTTCAATGTGAAGCGGGTAAGATTTCTCAATTTGAATTAATACAAACAGCGAAAGAAAGTTTTCCAACGTTACGTGAGCAAAAAGTTCAACTTGGGCTGTTTAACGTTGAAGGCAATCAGTTTAACTTAACGCAAAAAACGGCGGTTACTTACCAAGGTGAAATCACCAATGTTAGTGAGTTAGTGGGTAGCCAATGTCCTGATTTAGTTTATTCAAACTATGAAGATTGGGGATTTGTACAAGTTAATCTAGATGAAGTTTCATTTGCCACAGCCAAGCAACATTTAAGCAAAGTCACTGACCCATTATTACGTTCAATGTTATGGCAAAGTCTTTGGGATAGTGTACGTGAGGGACAATTACCTTTAAATGAATATTTGGATGTTGCGCTTATTAACATTTCTGCAGAAACCGATTATACCATTCTAGGACAAGTATTAGGCCAAATGTCTTCAGCGAGAAGTTATTTGAATTTAACTCTCGGTAAAGATCATGCGTATACGCGAAGCGTTAACGATAAGTTTGAAACGTTAGCTTGGCAAAATACCTTAGCGAATAAAGATAAGAAAAACCATTTACGTCGTTGGTTTGGGTCTTATCGAAGTGCAGCAAGCTCTGAAAATGCATTAAATAACTTAGTTCAATTACTGAATGGTGATTTAATCGTTGAAAATCTAAAAATCAGTCAAGATTTACGTTGGAGTATTATTGGTCAGTTAAGCCGCTTTTCTCATAAAGATGCTGAAAAGTTAATTGCTGCTGAACTTAAAACTGACAACTCTGATACTGGGTTGAAAGCGGCTATTTTTGCAGAAGTCATCGCACCAATTTCTGCTGTTAAAGAGCAGTGGTTAGCTAAAATACAAAGTAAAGACTCAACGTTGAATTTTTCTAAAATTAGAACGGCTATGGGAGCTTTATATACATCAGAACAAGTTGAGTTAAACGAAGCTACAGCAGATGAACGTATCGCTTCTTTACCTGAAATTGACAAAGCCAATAACCACACTTTTATGCGAAGTTATGCGGGAAGGTTAATTCCTTCAACGTGTAATGACAATAGTGTGCAACGTTTACGTAAAGCTGTGGATGAGTTTACTGATTTAGCGGCAGGTACTCGTCGTTCATTATTGGTGACTTTACAAGCAGATGAGCGTTGTTTAACCATTAAAAATGCGTTGACTGTAAAATAGTTCATATAAGCTTATAGTCTTAGGTTGAAGTGAACTTCAGCCTATGACTGTTGTTCATTTTTGTAATATCTCTCAGTTTCTTCTAAATAAGTATAATCATCTACTTAACCCAGCCAAATACCCACGTTAATTATTTCGCTCAAAAATTTATAAATGCTAGTATGTATTAATCAAATAACTAACTAAAAAAAGGATTTATTATGCGTTTATTTACAGTAGCTATTACTTGTTTTGCTTTATCAGCTT
The DNA here is from genome assembly GCF_014076955.1 of Colwellia sp. Bg11-12. NCBI lineage: Bacteria > Pseudomonadati > Pseudomonadota > Gammaproteobacteria > Alteromonadales > Colwelliaceae > Colwellia > Colwellia sp. Bg11-12. The sequence goes on along the minus strand of NZ_JACGUZ010000053.1, from coordinate 142,701 downwards.
GTAGCAATATAGCCACTAAAAACGGTGCTTCACAATGGGATTTTGATCACAATATTCAGTTTAAGCAAACAAAACTGGCTGAAAATAAATATCACTTAGAGGTGAACCCAAAGTCTGACACCCATTTTGATAAACTTGCTACTTTTATGATGAGACAATCTTACGAGATTTGTGGCACTTATGGTTTTACCATTGAAGTGTTAAAAGGTATTGAAAAGTTTGATGACAGAAAATCGTTTCCAAATTTAATTATGCCTTCGTTATCAGCTAATATTGAATGCGCTAGTCAGTAGAGGCATTTCTTGGCAATGTAAACTCCTCCCAAATACTCATTTAATTACGACCCAGTTAAGTGAGTATAATCCTCGCATTGCTATGCTATTTTACTATTTAGATGATTAAAATAAAAAAGGATTACTTATTTTAGTTGATAGTAAGTTTTACCTCACTCAACCAAAATAAATAACCCTCATATTTCTAAGTCTATTTATATGTATCGCTTAAAATAGAGTCCCTCATTAAGGACTCTATATAGTTGATTACATTACGGTAATAGGTACTGCTTGAGCAGTATACTTAGTCGTCATCTCATGCGTAGGAGGAGCAAATCGAGTTAAATCGATACCCTCTACTGCTGACTTATACTCTTCGATTGTTGGGAAACGACCAAGCATCGTTGAAAGTACAACTAACGGTGTAGAGCCAAGTAACGATTCGCCTTTTTTCTCAGCAGTATCTGCTACAACACGACCTTGGAATAAACGTGTTGATGTTGCAATAACCGTGTCACCAGGTTCAGCTTTTTCTTGGTTACCCATACATAAGTTACAGCCTGGGCGTTCAAGGTACATGATGTTTTCGTACTTAGTACGTGCAGCATTTTTAGGTACAGCATCGTCAAATTCGAAACCTGAATATTTTTGTAAAATATCCCAATCGCCTTCAGCTTTAAGCTCATCAACAATATTGTAAGTTGGTGGTGCAACAACTAATGGAGCTTTAAATTCTATCTTGTTACCTTGTGCTTCCATATTACGGAACATTTGAGCGATAATTTGCATATCACCTTTGTGAACCATACATGAACCAACAAAACCTAGGTCAACTGATTTATCAGCGTAGTATGAAACAGGGCGAATAACATCATGAGTATAACGTTTAGAAGCATCGTCGTTGTTTACATCTGGATCAGCAATCATTGGCTGGTCGATAATATCTAAATCAATTACCACTTCAGCGTAGTATTTAGCATTATCATCTGGTGATAATGCAGGTGTTTCACCTGATTTAATGCCTTCGATGCGTTGGTCTGCTAAGGCGATTAAACCGTTAAGTGTTTTCGCTTCGTTTTCCATACCCTTGTTGATCATTATCTGGATACGGCTCTTAGCAAGCTCAAGTGACTGAATTAATGTTTCATCTTCAGAAATACAGATAGAGGCTTTTGCCTTCATTTCTGCAGACCAATCAGTAAAGGTAAATGCTTGGTCAGCTAATAATGTACCGATATGCACTTCAATGATACGACCTTGGAAGACATTCTCGCCATCAAATTGCTTAAGCATTTGCGCTTGAGTAGAATGAACTACATCACGGAAATCCATGTGGCCTTGCATCTTACCTTTAAAAGTAACTTTTACAGACTCAGGGATTGGCATAGCCGATTCACCTGTGGCAAGCGCGATTGCTACTGTACCCGAGTCAGCACCAAAGGCTACACCTTTAGACATACGAGTATGCGAGTCACCACCAATGATGATTGCGCGATCGTCTACGGTAATATCATTTAATACTTTATGAATAACATCAGTCATTGCATGGTAAACGCCTTTCGGGTCACGTGCAGTAATAAGACCGAACTTGTTCATGAATGCCATTAATTTAGGAATGTTAGCTTTAGCTTTACTGTCCCAAACTGACGCTGTATGACAACCTGATTGGTATGCACCGTCTACTAGTGGAGAAATAGTAGATGCTGCCATCGCTTCAAGCTCTTGACATGTCATAGGGCCTGTCGTGTCTTGAGAGCCAACAATGTTAACTTTAACGCGAACATCTGAGCCTGCATGTAATGGAGTGTTCGATGTTACACCAACAGCGTTGTTATTAAAGATTTTTTCAACAGCGGTTAAACCTTGACCTTCATGAGAAATTTCTTTTGAAGTGGCATATACCGGTGGTGTGGCTATGCCAAGTGTTTTAGCCGCGAACGTTTGTAATTTCTTACCAAAGGTTACCGCGTAAGAACCACCTGCTTTCATGAATTCTACTTTCTGTGGTGTGAAGGCTGAAGATATATCCGCAAGCTCTTTGTCACCGTTGTACAATTTCTTCGCTTTGGTATCGATAGTTAATACGGTACCCGTCGCTACAGAATAAGCTTCCTCTAAAACTGCATCACCATTTGCATCAACAACGGCTTTGCCACTTGCATCTACTTTCTTAACCCAGTTTTTAAGGTCAAGACCAATGCCGCCAGTTACATCAACGGTTGTTAAGAATATTGGAGAAATACCATTAGTACCCGCAACTATAGGTGCAATGTTAATAAACGGTACATATGGACTTGCTTGTTTACCTGCCAATAGTGCAACGTTGTTAACACCCGACATACGAGATGAACCAACACCCATAGTGCCTTTTTCAGCGATAAGCATGACTTTCGCTTTAGGGTACTTAACTTGTAATGCTTTAATTTCTGCTTGAGCTTCTGGCGTGCTCATGCATTGGCCATGTAATTCACGGTCAGCACGTGAATGTGCTTGATGACCAGGAGATAATAAATCAGTTGAGATATCACCTTCACCGGCAATATAAGTGACTACTTCAACTTTTGCTTCAACTTCAGGTAACTTAGTGAAGAATTCAGCTTGGGCGTAGCTTTCTAAAATATCTTTCGCAAGTGCGTTGCCTGCTTTAAATGCAGCTTCAAGACGCACTGTATCAGCGTCATATAAAAATACTTGAGTTTTTAAAACTTCTGCCGCTGGTTTTGCTACTGCTGCGTCATCAGATAATGCTAAATCAAGAAGTACCTCAATTGAAGGGCCACCTTTCATATGAGATAACAATTCAAAGGCAAATGTTGGGGTTATTTCTGCGACAACTGACTGAGCTAGAATAATTTCTTTTAAAAATGCAGCTTTTACACCTGCAGCACTCGTTGTGCCTGGTAAGGTGTTATAAATGAAAAAGTTAAGCGAATCATCGCGATACTCATTTCCAGAATCTTTAATTTGAGCAATGATCTCTGATAATAGATCGGCAGAATCAATGGGTAGAGGCGCTAATCCTAGCTCATTCTTACGATTTTCAATTTCTTTAATGTACGCTAAATATAGACTCATTTAAAATTCTCTCTAGTTCTAATGTGCTAATAACATTGTCATCATTAGCAAGTAAAAATTTTGCTTATAGTTTACCTGATTTTTTGGCTACGACGAATCATTTGATTAAATAAGTATTATTCACCACAGTGATAACTAATGGAAAGTCTAGTTGTAGTGGTTATGTTGGTATTATTGTGTGTTGATAATATTGTAAAAGTGAGGTGAATTTCACTCTTTAGTCGAAAGGTTTACTTGGCGATATACTCACAATTGCTCATATTATAGCCTGAGCATAGATTGGGCATGGTCATTTATCGATGTTTTTTAGCTGCTACGGTTGGTTAATCTGTTATTAATGGCCTAACTTTTTAAGGACATTTTTCATATGACTTTTAAAGTTTTTCTCATCTTTTGATAAACCACAGTTAAACCGTGATGTCGTTTTACCTTGAAGGCCGATAACCGATAAATCTTCAGTTAACGTACAAGTTCCATTATCATCTTTAATGATACTAAAGCCATTCCCGACCTGACTAGCTGTTGAGCCAATTATCTTCTTTTGTGTATCCTCCACAAAAGAGTGCGGAACATAACTCGGTGTACCATGCATTAACGATCCTGTATTAGGTTTAACGAAGTTTTGCATGGCTTGGTCGATGATTTGCTGATTAATTTTATCTTTAAGGCGAGATAAATTTTGGGAAGGTGTGCGGTGTTTTACCTCATCAGGCTGTTGTTTTTTTAGCGGAGCAGTTATCGCTTTTTTTAAAGGACTTGATGGTTTAATTTCTGCCTTTTTTTGTGCAACGTCTTTAATGGCTAACTTTTTTTGTGGGACTTTTTTCTGTTCACTATCAACGGGAATTACTTTTTCTTGCTTATTTTCAATCGGTTTATAATAGATAAAACTATTAATAGGTACTTTTTTTGGTGCTTTGGTAAAATTATCGATCGGTTTATCTTTCGTATTACTTAACAGTAAAACAACAAGAATATGGAAAATAATAGAGAAAAAAATGGCAAATTTATAACCTTGTATTGTAAAACTCCTTGTAAATACTGTTTTTATATAACTGTTTACGTTATTGATTTTAATAAAATCACTTATTATTAAACATTCAAGTTAACGCCTTATTACTCGGCTAAATAGACCATAGATAAAAAGGTAAGTTCATCTTCTTGATGGTTTTTATAATTAAGTGGAATTTATCTAGAGTTAAGGGTGCCATAAACGATAAACGCGTATTTCCTTAGCGATAATGACTGACGTTATCTTAATTAAAGCTAAAGTGCGTAGTTTACCTATGTAAATTTAGTGTTATTAAAATAAATAGCATTATAATTTTCAATTACTTATAATGGGGTTAAGGCACAAGTCTTATTAATAATAAAAATCAAGGAAGTAAATAACATGAAAACAGCAATAATTACATCTCTTATCGTTGGTGCATTAACACTAGCAACAATGAACTCTGCAGCAGCTGAAACTACTAATAATAAAAAATTAAATCCTTGGCAAGACTGTGGTATTGGTGCAATGGTATTTCCTTCTAATGGAGTTGCTGCGGCAATTTCTAATATCATTTGGGATTTAGGTACAACAGCGGTAAGTTCAAATATTTCTTCACAAAATTCTTGTGATAGTGAACAGGCTAAAACGGCAATGTTTATCCAAGCAACTTTACCTGTGCTTGAGCAAGAAGTGGCTATTGGCGAAGGTGAATATGTAACAGCAATGCTAGAATTACGTGGATGTGAAGCAACAAGTCATACTGCTATAATCAATGCAGTGCGTAAAGATATTGCACAGCAACCTACAGATAACGCTGAAGCGTTATATAACGTTGTTGAAAATCAAGTAGCGACTAACTTTGTTGGTTCTTGTACAAACGCATAATAAATAAAAGTTATAATTACTATTAATGGGCCTTTATGGTCCATTTTTATTTTAATGAACAATAAATTATTGGATTTTTTGTGAAAGAATACTTGGCAAAGACAATCAAATTAACGTTTATTTTTATTCTTTATATTTTTTCACATTCAAGCCTCGCGAATGAACAATCATTAATAGAGTTCTCAACAAACAAACAATGGTTGAAATTATTGCACTACAAACCAGGTAGTTCTTCTGAAAGTTATATCACCAGCCCAGACTTTTTTCTAAGTTCATCTAGAATCATTTCTTCACTTGAAGAATTAAAAGCAACAATTACTGCGTTATATTTACCCATAAATAAAAATCAATCTCCTAATGAACATGCGTTGTGTAGGTTTCCTGCTCGATCGACCTTGATTCAACAACAGCTAAATTTAAGCACTTATGGTGAACTACCTACTATCGAGTGTGCTCAATATAAAATATGGCGTCAGCAAATAAAAGATGACTCAGTGAGTTTAGTTTTTGCCTCGGGTTATATGAGCAACCCCGCTTCTATGTATGGTCATATATTATTGAAATTTAGTGCCCATGATGCCAATAAAAGTAGTGAGCTTTTAGATACTAGTGTTAATTATGGTGCCATTGTACCAAGTAAAGAAAACCCATTACTTTATGTCTTGCGCGGTATTCTAGGTGGTTATGATGCTGCTTTTTCAGATCAGCAGTTTTTCAAACATAAGCATAATTATGGGGATATAGAGTTACGTGACATGTGGGAATATAAACTGGCACTCACGCCCAAAGATGTCGCTTTAATTGTTGATCATTTATGGGAAATATTACCTGCTAAGTTTGACTACTATTTCGTTGACGAAAACTGTGCCTATCATTTTGCCAAGTTGCTTGAGCTAGTATTAGATAAGTCTATTATAAGTGATGACAGTCTATGGGTACTGCCTAACGCAGTCGCAACAGGTCTTGCACAGGCAAAATATAAAAATAACCCTTTATTGGCAGAGGTGAACTTTATTCCCTCAAGAGAAACCGTATTGCATAACTATTATGACCAACTGACTATTAAGCAACAACAAATAGCGTTGTCGATTATTGTTAACGACTTTTCTTTTGACATAGATGATTATCAAGCCTTAGCCAACAATGAGCAAAAAGTGATTATTGAGTCTTTATTTCAATATATAAACGTTGTTGAACAACAAGAAAAAAATAGTGATGTCACTAAAGCAGGTAAAAAAAAGCTAATTAGAGAGCGGTTAGGTTTTTCTGCGGGTAAGGCTATTGGTTATCACAACAACAAAACTAATGCGGCACCTCACCTAGTCAGAAAACCCTCAAAATTTTCAGTTGGAATGGTCTCAATTGATCAAACAAAACTCTACAGTACTGCTGGCTTTAGAATGACCTATTTTGACGATTTATCATCAAGCGTGGGACGCAGTGATTTTTCTAATTTAGAAATGATTGATGTTGAATTAATCACTGATGGAAGCCAGGCTAAAATTTTAAAGCTAGATTTAATTGATATCAGTTCTTTGTATTTGCCTGCCATTCCATGGAAAAATAACGTGGCAGCGGCTTGGTCTGTAAAAGCAGGTTATGAGCAGTTGAGTAATGCCTGTATTGATTGTGGAATATATTTTACTGAAGGTAATTTAGGGAAGTCGGTACGTATAGGAAATAACAGCCTCGGGTATGCTATGGCGGGTGGTAAAGCTTTTTTTGGCAATAAAGGTGATATAACTATCCATGCTAAATTAGGTTTGATCACCTCAATTACAGAAAACTTAAAAGCTAAAATAGAGTTACAAAAAACATCAAATATTGCTTTGTCGAGTCGTTATGCCAGCTCTGTAAAATTAGCCATTAGTTATGAGTTTTCTCATTATTGGGATGTTCGATTTATGTTAGAGAATAAAGAAACTACATTCGCTGGCTTAACACTTAATTACTATTGGGGCTTCTGATTTCAGAGGCAATTTAATTAAATTGCCGTTAATCGTTCCTAAAATTCGTTATGGTTACTCAGTACGTTTTCCTACCAGCTTGCTTTTGCGTCGCTTTCGTACAAGCGCCAAACAAAGCCCAAACCAAAACTATAAGTGACATCTTTTTCATAAAGAGGACTTTCTTGGTTCGCTGCACCTTGGTGAAGTTGTGCTGAGCCTGCTAAAAAACCTCGGATATTCTTGCGAATAGGAAATGAAAGGCCGAGTGAAAATTCGGCGCCTAAATAGCCACCTTTAGCGTCATACGGCCTGCGATTATTATTGGCGAATTCTGGATCTACCTGATAAAAATAATCTTGTAACGCTTCGGTAGCGAAAGTAAAACTGAGTCCTACTTTTAATCCTGTCTCTTTAAAAATAACCCCGCGTTGTTGATATGAAAGTGTCGGTTCGATAACAAAACCACGGTCGTCTATACGATTAAAATCAGTAGAAAATACTGCCCTTGCTTGCAAGCGAGCTTTTAACCTTGCATCACCACCTTGCTCGAAGGTAAAGTCTTTAACTCTGTAGATAAATTGTGGCCCGATTTCAAAAAGAAAATCTAATTCAGGCATTCCAGCCCGTGAAGTATTGTCTTCACTGTCAGCAGAAAATGCACCACCAAAAGATAGGTCGAGTTCAAAGTCGCTTGTTTCAACGACAACCGCTCGCATGCCATTTTCTCCGCCAACACGAAACACATCACCTCTATAAATGACATAGGGTGCTGCTAATGCAATGAAATTTCGCTCACTCGATGCCGGATAATTAGCAACGTCTATAGCGCCACCACCGACACCAAATTCCCACAGTGGCTGGCTTTCATTTATATTTTCAAAACCGGTTAAGCCCCGAACAGGCGACTCACCTTTGTCGTTAGCAGCAACAACTGACACAAAAAACATTGAGGTAAAAATGGCTAAAGACAAAGATTTAATCAAGTACATTCAACAACCTTGCTAAAAATGGAGGGATTTTACTCTTTCATCATAATGCATTAACTGGGGGGAAATTAACACGACTTTATTTACTTGAAAGGTCGATATACATTTTGATTTTTAATCGCTGTATTCACCTTGTGTTACTTTTTCTTTACATCGGTTTATCGTGTCAGTGTCTTCTAGGTTAGAGTAACAGAGAGTCATAAACCTTACTTACTGCGCTAAATATTCAATATATATTGCCAAGATACTTTCTCTAATCACTAATAATCATAACTCGTTACAATTGAATGTTTAATAACCTTCAAAAGCTATTTGTATCTTACTTGTCTATCCGGATAAAATAACCTTAATTATAATTATAAAATCAACGGACAGATATGCGCCTTAATACACTAACTACTTCATTATTATTGTCATTATTTTTTGTGACGGCTTTAAGCGCTTGTAATGAAGAAATCGTCGAAGAGAAAGAAAAAAAAGTTTATAAGGTGCCAGTCGAAACAACATTCGTTGAGAATAGAACCATTACTAATACTTATCGAACTACAGCGGTACTTGAAGCAAAAGCTGAAAGTAAAGTGACCAATAAAGTCACAGGAATGATTAATAAAATATTAGTTGAAGAGGGAATGTCTGTTACTAAAGGACAAGTGTTAGCTGAAATTGATTCAGAAAATTATTTGTTAGAGCTTGAACGTACCTCTATCGATGTTGATTCAGCTTCTGCTGAATTTAATCGTAGTAAACCCATCGACGGCAAACAGTTAATATCAGCTAAAGACTTAGAAAAACTCGAGTTTTTAGTGAAAACGAGAAAAAACCAACAAAAAGTTGCCGCAATACAAGTACGTGACTCGAAAGTTAGAGCGCCAATAACCGGTGTTATCGCATCAAGAATGGTGAAAGAAGGAAACATGACCGCTAATGCTGGCAGTGAAATGTTTACTATTGTGGCACTCGATACCTTACAAGGTGTTGTTTATTTACCTGAATCAGAAATGAATAATGTTCATGTGGGACAGCAGGCTTATTTAAACTTTCCGGCTAATGCAAAAGCAGTGCCTGCAACCGTTGGTCTGATTTCTCCTATTATTGATACGGAGTCAGGTACTTTTAAAGTAACCTTAAAAGTTAACAATGATGATCACGTTTTAAAGCCGGGTATGTTTGCAAAAGTGTCATTAACACTTGATGTGCATGACAATGCGCAAATAGTGCCACAAAGAGCCTTACTGGTTACTGACACAGAAACGAGTTTATTCGTGATTCAAGACAATAAAGCTAAGAAAATCACGGTTGTTACTGGTTTTGAACAAGATGGTTTTGTTGAAATACTAACGCCATTAAACACTGACGAGCCTATCGTTATTGTTGGTCAACAAGGATTGAAAGTTGATAGTGCTGTAAAAATAATAGGTCAAGCAGAGACGATGGAGCAGAACGCTGAACTAAGTACTGATAATAAGACCGTTAAGGTAAATGCTGATAATCAAGCAGCGCAAGACAAATAAGATTTGAACTTGTTTTTACCTAATCGTTAAATTTAAAGGAATTATTATTTATGAGTATTGTTAGTACGGTGGTTAAACGCCCGGTAACGGTAGCGATGTTTACACTCGCTGTAATGTTATTTGGGATGGTGGGTTTTTCACGTCTCTCTGTTTCATTGTTACCCGACCTATCTTATCCGACGTTAACCGTAAGAACGGATAATGCTGGTGCCGCTCCTGCTGAAATAGAGCAACTGATCAGCAAACCTATTGAAGAATCTGTCGGTGTTGTTAAAGGCATACGTAAAGTACATTCCATCTCAAAAGCTGGACAGTCTGATGTGGTTATTGAGTTTGAATGGGGCGTAGCAATGAATTTTGCCACGCAAAATGTTCGTGAAAAACTTGATATTATTGCCCTGCCTAAAGATGTTAATAAACCCATTATTCTGCGTTTTAATCCCGCACTTGACCCTATTATCCGTTTAGGACTGTCAACTGAAAATACCCATCCTCGCGCATTAAAAAAGATACGTACCTTTGCAGAACAAGAAATAAAACGGCAGCTTGAAACTATTTCAGGCGTTGCCGCTGTTCAACTAGGCGGCGGTTTACAGCAAGAAATACAAGTTGTTTTTGATCAAGAAAAAGCAGCACGCCGAGGTATAACGGCACAAAGTATTGTTTCACGTATTCAAAGTGAAAATATTAACATGTCGGCGGGTCGTGTTTACGACGGTCAGCAAGAGTATTTAGTACGTACCGTTAATCAATTTGTTTCACTAGAACAACTCGGCAATATGATTGTTAAACAAGCTGATGGCAAAACCATTTACCTTAAAGATATTGCTCAAGTGATTGATGGTGAAAAAGAACGTACCGATATTACCCGTATCAATAACAATGAAGCGATTGAACTGGCAATCTATAAAGAGGGCGATGCTAATACGGTCACCGTGGCAAAAGCGGTGAATGCCAAATTAGCCAAGCTTGAAGAGACCTTACCTGAAGAACTCACTTTTACCGTTATTTATGACCAATCTGAATTTATTGTCAATGCGGTAGACGAAGTTAAAAGTGCGGCGCTTATTGGTGGATTACTTGCCATGCTGATTTTATATTTATTCTTGGGTAATTTTTTCAACACGATTATTATCTCGTTAGCGATCCCTATTTCAATTATTGCTACCTTTAATTTAATGTTTGCTAATGATATTAGTCTTAATATTATGTCATTAGGAGGTATTGCCTTAGCGGTTGGCTTATTGGTTGATAATGCGATTGTTGTGCTTGAAAACATTGCTCGATACCGCGAAAAAGGCGCGAGTATTATTGATGCGGCAATTAAGGGTACCGATGAGGTGTCGGGTGCCGTTATTGCCTCGACATTAACCACGTTAGCGGTGTTTTTTCCTTTAGCTTTTGTAACCGGTTTTGCCGGGCAGTTATTCAGTGACCAAGCGATGACCGTTACTTTTGCTTTGCTTGCTTCTTTGGTTGTTGCCTTAACGTTAATTCCAATGCTGGCATCACGCCAATTTAGCCAACATAAACTGACACCAGAAAATGAGAATAACGATAACTCATTAGTCAAAGAAATAGCTAAAACGCCACTGACTAAAAGGAAGAAAACCGTTAAAGTTATGCTTCATATTTTGGGATTCCCCTTCTTATTTATTTTTAATTACTTACCTTTGTTTTTCACCAAGGTATTGTTACTTATTACTAATTTAATCACTAAAGTGCTTAGTTTTATTTTTAAACCCGCGCATAGAGTCTTTAGTTTTTATTTTGAAAAACTCGCCTCAGCTTACAGTCGTTTATTAAAGTTGGCGTTAAAAAACAGAACGGTTTTAGTCGGTCTTAGTTTGTTCTTTGCGATTGCAGTAATGAGTTTATTACCCAAAATTGCTGTTGAATTAGTGCCTGAAGTGGCAAAGTCAGAATTTACCATTGAGTTAACTCTGCCACAAGGCACGCCCATTAATATCACCGATATGCGGTTAAAAGACCTTGCGGCCACTATTGCGAAAGATGAACGGGTAAAACACAGCTACTCATTAGCGGGGAGTGGAAGCTTAATGATGAGTTCAGCCAGTAAAGGTGGCGAAAACTGGGGACAACTTTTGGTAGCACTTTACAGCAGTGACGATCTTGAATCAGTCAAAGCTGTGGTCCGCGCTAAAGTTGCTCAAATGGCAGATGTAAATGCTGAAATAGCACAAACAGAAATGTTTACGACGGAGCGTCCACTGCAAATAATTTTGTCAGGTTATGACCTTGTTGCTCTTAAAAAATACAGCGACCAACTTATACAAAATATGTCGATGGATAACCAGTTTATTGACTTAAACAATAGTTTGCGTGCGGGTCAACCTGAATTAAAAATTAGCTTTGACAACGAACGCTTAGCAAGTTTAGAGCTAAAAGCGTCGGATATAGCTGATCAGTTAGTGACTAAAATTGCAGGCTCAGTCGCGAGTAAATATAACTTACAAGACAGACAGGTCGATATTCTAGTGCGCGCTGATGAAAACTCAAGAAATTCAGCACAAGCTATTCGTCAATTAACGGTTAATTCGCAGCAAGAAAAATCTTTGCCGTTGGCCGCCGTAGCGGATATTACAGAAAGTATTGGTCCGAATGAGATTAACCGAATTGATCAAAGCCGTGTTGCTATTATTTCAGCTTCACTCGCTTACGGTGATTTGTCTGAAGCAGCAGCTAAAGCAGAAGAATTGGTTAAAGAGCTCTATTTACCCTTTAACATCAAATCAAGAGTGGCAGGGCAAAATGAAGAAATGGAAAGCTCTTTTTCTTCATTAATGATGGCGTTAGCGTTAGCGGTGTTTTTAGTCTATTTAGTGATGGCTTCACAGTTTGAATCGTTATTAAATCCGTTTATTATTTTATTCTCTATTCCATTAGCCGTGCTAGGTTCGGTATTAGGCTTATATGTTACCGGGACTAATATCAGCGTTATCGTACTCATTGGTATTATCATGCTAACGGGTATTGTGGTGAATAATGCGATTGTCTTAGTGGACCGAATTAATCAACTACGCCATAAAGGCGTGGATAAACTTGCCGCGATTATGGACGCTAGTCGTTCACGTTTTCGCCCAATTATCATGACATCGTTAACCACTATTTTAGGTTTAGCGCCATTGGCATTTAGCAGTGGAGAAGGCTCTGAATTAAGAGCGCCTCTTGCTATTACGGTAATGAGCGGTTTACTGGTTGCAACAATGCTAACGTTACTTTTAATTCCTGTTTTGTATAGCTTGTTTGACCGAAAAACCTATATTGTCGAAAGCGATGATTTTGATAACGATAGCTTTGAAAGCCAGCAATCTAATAGCGCAACGTCTAATAACACAGTCGAGGCGTAAAATGACAAATTCAACGTCTAAAAAGAAAACAGGTAAGCAAAGTATTTTCGACTTACCCGCAACTGTTTGGTTAACTGCTTTAGCGATAAGGCGACCCGTTACTACGGCAATGTTGATGTTATCGCTTTTTGTTACCGGTCTTGTTGCGAGTAAATTATTGCCACAAGAAAGCTGGCCTGCTCTGAATATTCCTATGGCTTTTATCAATGTCCCGTATAACGGCGCAACACCTGAAGAAGTTGAACGCTTAATTACCCGGCCAATAGAAGAAGCAGTTTCTACCTTGGGGGGGATCACTGAAATGCGCTCTACCAGTCGAGCGGACAGTGCTTCAATTCGGGTCATGATGGATCTTGGCATTGACCTCGATAGTAAAATATTAGAGGTCCGTGAAAAAGTTGACATGGTACGCCATCTCTTACCTGATGATGTTCAGAGAGTTATGGTGCAAAAGTTTTCCACCGAAGACTTACCAGTAATAAGCTTAGTGTTATCAGGAGATAAAAACCTTTCTAGCGCTTATGACTTCATCGATAAGAAACTGAAAAATCCACTTGAGCGTCTTCAAGGTGTTGGCAAGGTTGAAATGCGTGGCGTTGTGCAACCCAACATAGAAATTCACCTCGACAGCATTAAACTGGCAATGAACCGTGTTGATCAAGCTAAGTTATTGCAAGACTTACGCGACAGTAATTTTTTAGTTAAGTCAGGTTCAATCCTTAATGGTGGTCGAAAGTTCAGAGTGTCACCAGACGGTGAATATCACAGTTTAGCAGACATCAAAAACTTTCAAGTAAAAGCCGGTGTCAGGTTAAGTGAAGTGGCTACGGTGAGCTTAACCTCTCCGCCAAAAAACAGTGAGATAAGAACAGATAGAAAAAAATCAGTTGGTCTAGAAGTGTTTAAAGAGTCTGATTCAAATGTTGTTGATGTAACTAATAGCATTGTCGCTTTAATTGAAGAACTTCGCCAAGATGATGACTTTAAAGCGATTACTATTGGTATCAAAGATAATAGTGGTGAAGAAATTCAAGAGTCATTAGGTGATTTATTAAAGGCGGGCGCGTTAGGTATTGTTTTGTCTTTTATTGTTTTATTTATATTCTTGCGTAATAGCCATATTACCTTTGTCGTTGTTGCTTCCGTGCCTATTTCGTTAAGTTTTGCTTTAGCAGGCATGTATTTTATGGGCTACACCCTAAACATGCTGTCGCTGGCAGGGCTTTTTATTGCGGTTGGTTTATTAATTGATAACTCTGTCGTTATTTGTGAAAGCATTCTTCAGCAACAAGACAAAGCATTAACATCGATAGAAAAAATTCTAAAAGGTGTGGATAACGTCAGTATTGCCATTATCAGTGGCACACTCACCACTACTATTGTTTTTATGCCACTCTTGATGGGTGAAAAAAACTTTATTACCATTTTAGTCGAGCAAATAGCCGTGGCGATTTGTTTACCTTTATTGGCGTCGTTAATTATTTCAAAAACCGCTATCCCATTAATGCTTAGCCGTGTCGACAAAAAGGCTTTATCGTCAGTGGTAACCCAAGGGAAGTTAGATCGCTGGTATCGGCCCAATTTGAAAAGAGTACTTACTCACCCTAAAATAACTGGCTTTTGCATTTTACTACTCTGTATTAGTGGCGTATTGACCAAGCAAATGGTCAATGTTAATGGCGAGAAGGGCACAACGGTCAAAGAAATTAATATTGTTTATCATATTCAAGGGCAACAACAATTAGCTGATGTCAGTAAATTAGTTGATGAGATGGAAGAGTACCTATACGACAACCAACAAGCCTTCGAATTTAAACAAGTGAACAGCCGAATTTGGTCGAATTTTGCCATGTCTCGGATAAAACTTAATGATGACTATTCAAAAACACTTTACGACCTCAAAGCAGAAATAAAAAAAGGCTTTCCTGATACAGCTATCGCTCAACCGTCATTTGACTGGTCAGATCAAAAACAAAATTTAGTTAAACTTACGTTAAATGGTAGTTCGACTAAACGTTTAATCGAAATGAGTGAATCGGTGATTAGTCAGTTAAGCAATGTTGAAGGTTTTGCTGAAGTGGGTATAGACAACGAAGATAAGAATAGAGAGTTAGTGCTTCGTATCGATCGCGAGAAGGTGTCGCGTTTAGGTTTAAACACACAAGATATTGCTAGCCGTATTTCTAGTGCACTTCGCGGTACTAACCTGCGTTCATTTCGTGATGCTAAATTAGGTGAAATTGATATTCGCTTGGTTTATCACGAAGAACAAGCCGTCCCGCTTGAGCGTATCAAAGAGCTACCTATTTACGAGAGTAAAGGGAGGGTCATTACTTTGCAGCAATTAGTTGTTTTTGATACGCAACCGATAATGCAACAAATTACGCGTTCAAACCGAAGAACTACTTTGGGTATTTCTATTAATTTAGCTGATTTAAGCCGCGTGGAAGCATCGACGAAAATTAAAGAAGTAATGGACAATATTGTTTTTCCTTCAGGGTATGATTGGAACTTAGGACGCCAATTTGCGCAAGATGAAAAAGCTGCGAAAGACATGATGATGAATATGTTTCTTGCGTTAGCCCTTATCTTTATTGTGATGGCAGCGCTTTTTGAATCGCTACTTATGCCTATTGCCATCTTGTCTTCTATTGGTTTAGCGTTTATTGGAGTGTACTGGACTTTTGCTATTTTAGGGATGGGTTTAGGCGAAACAGGCATGATAGGTATGTTAATTTTAATGGGGATCGTGGTGAATAACGGTATTGTGCTCATCGATCAAATTAACAAGTTGAAGATAGAAACAGAAAACATCATGACGCCTATTATCGAAGCATGTGTTAGTCGTATTAGACCCATTTTTATGACGGTAGCGACCACCATTATTGGTATGGTGCCCTTAGCTTTAGCATCAAGTGACAGCCAAGCTTACCCGATGGCAGTAGCGATTATTGGTGGTTTGTTATTTTCAACATTTACCAGTTTGTTTTTGGTGCCGTTTTGTTATCTGATGCTTGTAAAACTAGGTGAGCGCTCAAGCAAGCGATTTGCTATGGCCAAGGCCTTTGCAGATAAAAAAATTCCGCTATAGGTTATCGCTAACAGCGTTTTATAAAGGGGGCGTGAGCAAGAAATGTTAACTCCCCCTTATGCAATAAATATTCTATAATAGAGGTATCGAACACTTTCCGAGTTATTCTATGGAATACGAATTTATAAATGACCCCACCACACGCTATGCGAAAGCAAAATTCTCTTTTGAGCATGAAGTTTTTGGACCATGGTTAGAGGTAGAAGTTGGCAATGATCCTCAAAAATTAACCGCATTATTAAATGTTATTGATAAAGCTGAGCACTCAAGCGCACAAGAGCATGAAATAGTTGGTAGTGAGTATACGGTTAGGATTATTGAAAAAGATGTTTCTATTGCCGCTAACGCGAGCTTAAATGGTGTTGAAGCTTTACCTGAAGCACTCAGTGCAGATGATATAGACTTTGACGATCAAGAGTCAGCAAGTTGTGGTCTAGAAGACTTTCGCGAATTATTATTGTCTTGGGCAAGATTCACCACACATTAACTCACTCGGTTAATCTTAAGTCAGTCATTCGTTATTGATAGATGAATAACGTTTTGATCCTATTTACACTTTTATTATTTATACCTTTTCTGATAACAATGACTTTTGGCACTGTTGTCTGACTCCACTTTTTCTTATTCTTTTACAAACTTTGTAGGAGAATAAAATGCCGATAACACGTAAAACCCCTTTCGAACTTTCTAAGCTGACTATTGATAGATCTCCGCAAACTAACACTGCGGGGCTATCAGGTAACTATATCGGTATGTTGATTGTTACGTTACTCAGCACAAGTTTATATTTTGTCGGTCAGACACTGTTTTATCCAACAAGTGCTGCTGAAATTATTAATCACCTTGAAACTGATAAAAAAGGAGTAAATGAGTCAGTTAACGTAGATATTCAGCAACACTCCCCTACAACCCATGATGTAAATACAGCAGAAACCATAAATAACAGCGTACTTGACGCAAGCGGCCATGTGGTTGCGAGGCGCATAGCCACAGTATCTTCTCGTGTAACGGGTAAGCTAAACCGTTTGAATATTGAGGAAGGACAAACGGTAAGTAAATTAGAAATACTCGCCGAGCTTGATGATAAGCAAGCATCGATTTCATACCAACTTGCTTTAGCGGAATTATCGGCAAAGCAAGCGGGTTTTGACGAGTTCACTTTACTTTTTAAACAGCAAGCTCAGCGATTTAAGCGTAATCAGACGTTGGCCAGTAAAAATCTGATCAGTGAACAATTACTTGAAGACAGTGCTTTTAGAAATGCACAACTCGCCATCCAAATACGTAATAAACAAGCCATGGTTGATTCAGCAAAGCAACGAGTTGAATTGGCGCAGTATCAGTTAAATCAGCATAAAATTCGCGCGCCATTTAATGGTGTCGTGATCAGTAAAAATGCCCAAGTGGGTGAGCTTATTTCAGCAGGATCTTCTGGTGGTGGTTTTATTCGTACAGGTGTCGGCACTATTGTTGATATGAGTTCGTTAGAAATTGAAGTTGAAGTAGGTGAGAGCTATATCAATCGCGTTTATCCCGGACAAAAAGTATTCGCTAAATTAGATGCATACCCGCAATGGAGTATTAGTAGTGAAGTCGTTGCTGTTATACCTACCGCAGATCGTCAAAAAGCGAGCATTAAAGTCAGGGTGAAATTGTTAACAGCAGATCCTCGGATTTTACCCTATATGGGGGTAAAGGTCAGCTTTATGAAAAAGGATGAACGCTCGTTAGACGCCCCCTGAGCCGCTCAAATAACCACGTAGATATAGCCGCACTTTAATGAAAGCCTCTGTCCAGATTTTAGGAAAAAATGATGAAAAATAGCGATAACATTATATTAAAAAATATTAATAAAAGTTACCAGAAAGGTAAAAACACGGTAGTCGTTCACCGCGACTTTAACTTAACGATTGAATCAGGTGAGTTTGTCGCATTAATGGGACCCTCAGGTTTAGGAAAAAGCACCTTACTGCATTTAATGGGTGGGCTTGATCAACCAACATCAGGTGAGGTGATTATTGGTACACAGCGTATTGATGATTTAAAACAAGCGTCATTAACCCAATGGCGCGCTGAAAACATTGGTTTTGTTTTTCAGTCACATCATTTATTACCGGTGTTAAGCGCCCAAGGTAATGTTGAACTGCCACTCGCGTTAACCTCGTTAAATAAAAAGCAACGACAAGAGCATGCTAGTTATGCGCTAGAGCTCGTTGGCATGAGTGATCGTGCTAGTCATTTTCCCAAAGAATTATCTGGCGGGCAAGAGCAGCGAGTTGCTATTGCACGCGCTATTGTCAGTGACCCTCATATATTGTTATGTGATGAGCCAACGGGAAATTTAGACAGACAAACAGCCAATGAAATTCTTGCTTTACTTGACCAACTTAATCGCGACTTTGGTAAAACCATTGTAATGGTCACACATGATAAAAAAGCAGCTAACTACGCCAGTAGAGTGATTAATTTAGAGTCTTATATTGGCGAAGCACATAACTGTCATATGGGTGAAAACAGATGAACCTACTGGTATTAGTTTGGCGGAACAGCTTTCGTAAAAAAGTACGTTTTTGGTTAACTTGTACTTCTGTCATGGTGGCTTTTTTCTTATTGACGACCTTGTCTGGAGTGGATCAGGCGCTTACGGCTAATGTAAGCAGTAGCAATCAATACCGCTTAATGACCAGTCATAAAATATCAATGACACAATCTCTCCCCATTAACACTCAACAAAAAATTGCGGCATTACCGGGCGTAAAACAAGTCAGTTTTGCATCTTGGTTTGGCGGATACTTTCAAAATGAAAAAAATCAGCTGCCCGTAACTGCGGTTGACCATCATCATTACTTCAATTTATTTGATGAATATATCATCCCTGGTGAGCAACTAGCGCAATGGAAAAAAACGCGCACAGGCATTGTTATTGGCCAGGGACTTGCTGATAAATATGGTTGGAAAATCGGTGATACCGTGCCATTAAGCTCTTCTATTTGGATGAATAAAAGTGGTTCATTTAATTGGTCGTTTACCGTTTCTGCCATTTACCAAACGGCTCAGCATTCATCTGCTGATAATAAAGTGTTTTTCCAACATGCTTATTTTGATAAAGGGCGTGCTTATGCTAATGATTCTTTGGGGTGGTTATCGACTGAAATAACTGAAAATGCCAACGTAGATGACGTTATTACTGCTATCGACTTATTGTTCTCGCATACCATCAATCCAACCCGTACCACGACTGAACAGGTTTTTATTAAAGAACAAGCGCAACAGTTTGTTGATATGGCTATGGTCATTAATCTTGTGGTTGTTGCCGTATTTTCTACTTTATTGCTGATTGTTTGCAATACCATGATCCAAACCATTCGTGAGCGTAATAATGAAAGCGCGATGATGAAAGCTTTAGGGTTTTCAGCGACACGTTTAATTCAAGGAATTTACCTAGAGGCGCTGTTATTAATTGGCTTAGGCGCTTTAGTGGGCAGTATTCTTGCCTCTTTATCTCTCGCATTGGTTGGCCAGAGTTTTAATGATTTTTTACCGGGTATATCGATTAAGCCAAGTCATTATTTAACCGTATTTGCCTGGGTAAATATTGCTGCGGCTTTTTGCACCGTATTTCCGGCGGTAGCGATTAAACAACTTGTTATCAGCAAAACGTTAGGAGACAAGGCATGAATATTTCATTAAAGGGGTTGCATTCATTGTTCATCAATGTAAGACAAGCAAAAGCGTTAACGGTTATTAATTTTAAAAGTTTTCCGCAGCGTGTTATTGCATCCACAGTTAGTATCTTGAGTATTGCTTGCGTTGCAGGCGTTATTTTAAGTGTTTTGGCAATGACAGAGGGAATGATGAAAACACTGGAACGTACCGGTTTAGACAATACCGTATTAGTGATGCGCGCGGGAGCCTCTTCAGAATTGCAAAGCGTGATGTTTCCAATAGAGGTTAATATTTTAGCAAATAATCAAAAAATCATTAAAGATGAACAAGGGCTGGCGCAAGTATCGGCTGAAATGTTTGTTAATGCTGAAGTGACTTATATTTCTAATGTAGATACCGTCGCTCAAGAAACAGAAACGAAAAGTTTAGCGTTGCGAGGTATCAGTAAATCGACTCAACAATTTCGCCCTAATTTTCGCTTAGTCAAAGGTGAAATGTTTGCTACGGGTGTGCGTCAGCTCATTGTTGGTCAGGCAATAACGCGTAGAATGCCAGGGTTAATTATTGGCAAAGTTATCACCTTAGGTGGAGCAGAGTGGACAGTCAGTGGGATTTTTTCTGACGGAAATAGTGTTTTTGAATCAGAATTGTGGGCTGATATTGGTATGGTACAGAGTGATTATCGTCGAGGAAATACGCTACAGTCTATCCGCTTAGCATTAAAAGATATTAGCGATTTACCACAATTAGAAAAAGAGTGGCAGGACGACCCTAGGTTAAACATTAGAGTATTAACAGAAAAACAATTTTTTGCTGATCAAGCCAGTAACTTAACACGCTTAATTCGTTGGTTAGGTTTTCCTATTGCTATTGTTATGGCGTTAGGCGCAATAGTGGCTGCACTTAATACCATGTATGCCGCCATAGCAAGTCGCTCTAAGGAAATAGCTACGCATAAAGCGATAGGTTTTAGTCCCTTTGCAATTTCAATGTCTATTCTTTGTGAAGCCTTGCTCATTGCTTTTGTTGGTGGGTTGTTAGGCATACTACCTTTATATTGTGTCTTTGATGGTTGGACGGCCGCCACGCAAAATGCCAGTAATTTGAGTCAAATGATGTTCAATTTTGATATTACGGTTTTGTTGATGATTAAAACAATGTCGTTAGCGTTATTTATTGGTTTATTAGGCGGGCTATTACCCGCAATAAAGGCGATGCGCTTACCTGTTACCGAAGCTTTACGTGACTAATTCCCCCTCAGGCACACATTAGCTGTGTTGTTGATTAATGTGTTTTGTATCGGCGCTGATACTTTCTCTTCTGCCAAAAGTCATTTTTTTTATAACAAACCATGACTTTTGGCACCTTTGTTTTAGCTTGTGAAACGTTATTATTTAAAGCAAGTAAATAGTTAATCACTCAAACACAAGGCAGCCCGTATGTTAAATAAACTCAGTGCTTTATTACAATTTCTCCCGCTTTCACTTTTTTCAATGATTGGTTTTTGGCAAGCTGAAACATCAAATGAAAGCTGGTTATTGGCGTTTCAAGTCGCCGCATTAGTGGGGATTTGTCAGTTAGTGTTAATCAGTAAACTTAAAATAGTGATGAGCCGTTTAATACTCTCAGCGAATATTTATCTAATTTTAGGTGGTTTAGCAGCATTTTTTCAACAATGGTGGTATTTAGCGTTTTATAGCATGTTGCAAGAGTCGGCTATTTTTATTGTGATGATTGTTGTTGGTATGACTACCATGCTCTTTTCAAATAATGGTTTTGTGGGGATCAACAAAACACGGATTAAAGAAACTAAACATCGGATAAACATTAATAAAAAATCAGCTTACTTATTTATCGCCGTACTGATATCGCTCGCTGTATCTTGGCTGTTTAAAGGTGATATCGCACTCTCTGTTATCGCACCTATTGTGATTCTCGCACTCTTGCAACGTTACCTTGTTCATCTTCATAACCAACAATATTCTTATAGTACCCTTTAACATTTAGGTGCCATAAGTCATGTTTAACTGCTGCAAAAATGATGACTTTTGGCACCTGTTTAACAAAAGCTTTAGTTTTACACTGGTCATGAATTAATAAACAAGTTTACTTATCCTCTTTCAATTTACATAAATAAAGGAATCATTATGATTTTTAAAAAAATAATCTCTTTTTCTGTCAACAGTTTAGCGCTTTCTGCAATAAGTGCATTGTCGATGATTTTATTATTAAACCAGCATGCCGTTGCTGCTGATTTAACGGTCAATATCAGTGATATTGAGCAAGGAAAAGGTCATGTTTTGGTTGGCTTATATGCTTCACAAAAAGAGTACGAAAGTGGTAAAGCCAGCTTTCACTCAAAAGTAAAAGCGATGAATGGTAAAGAAGTCACGGTATTTGAAAATTTACCTGATGGTGAATATGCGATAAAAATTTATCAAGATGAAAACGACAATAACAAAATGGATTTCAATATGATGGGGATCCCAAAAGAAGGCTATGGCTTTAGTAATAATGTCGGTATGTTTGGTGCGCCGAAATATGAAGAAGCTAAGTTTTTGGTGAAAGAAAATACAGCAATTGATATTGATTTATTTTAAAATCAATTGATTAGTTATGATTTTTATAAATATGCACGCTAACACCTTAGTGTGTATATATTTCATTTGAGTATTCATTTATGTTGATTTCGCCACTTCCTGAACATTTACGCAAAAATTGGTTGTTACATTTTTCAGGCTTTATTACTTGGTCAGTAATTTGCTATTTATCATTGGTTAATCTTAATCTAGGGATAGCGTTTTTTTTAAAACTGTCAGGTTTTATTGTTTTCTATCTTTCATTCGCTTGTATTATTTTTTCTGACAAAAAGGTGCCATCTACTTTAAATAAGATATTACTTGGGGTCGAAATTATTACGGTATTGCTATTAATAACATTCGACAAACATAATGTTGCTCCAATATTGTCAGTATTAATTGCGACACAGCTACCTTCAATGTTTACAAGAAGGCAAGCTATTTTAGTCATGGTCTTGATAACATTTTGCCATTTTATTATCGCTTATGATGGATATTTTGTTTCAAGTTTCTTTCATGTCATCATTTACTTTATGCTTCAAATTTTTGGATTTTCTGCCATAGAAACAATCTTACGTGAAGAGCGGGCGAAAGAAGAATTAGCGGCTATTAATCAAGAGCTATTAGCGACACGTTTTATGTTAAAAGCGTCATCACAAAAGCAAGAAAGATTACGAATATCTAGAGACTTACATGATGCTATTGGTCATCAGTTAACGGCGTTGTCTTTGAATTTAGAGGTCGCTAAACATAAAGTTTCCGAAGAATTTAAACCTTTACTGCAAGAAAACTTACAACTGGCTAAAACACTGCTAAGCAACGTTCGACAAGTGGTAAAAGAAATGCGTGAAGAAGAACAAATAGATCTTGTTTCGTCGCTTCAAAATTTAATTAATCAGTTACCTAATTGTCAGTTGCAGGTAATTTCATCTCCTGATATTAATTCACTGCAGCTAAAGCAACAGTTAATGTTTTGTCTGCAAGAGGGCGTCAGTAACGCACTTCGACATGGCAAAGCTAATCTATTTACTTTAGCCTGTGAAAAAATGAGCAATAGCTTAGTCATTAATTTGTCTGACAATGGCACGGTTACCACCAAGAATAACGAAAACTTTGGCAGTGGTTTAGCTGGCATGAACGAACGACTGATTGATTTTTCTGGCAAGGTAGCGCTTATTGATAATGAAAGTGGTTGCACCTTAAAAATACAGGTAGAGGATTGTTATGATTAATGTAGCTTTGGTTGATGACCAACAGTTGGTACGTCAGGGAATTGCGGGATTACTCTCGTTAAGTGACGATATAAGCATTATTTGGCAAGCTGAAAACGGTGAACATGCTCAAGAAATGTTAGCGAGTGAGATGATACCTGATGTGCTATTACTTGATATCAGAATGCCTAAGGTCAATGGTATTGAATTAGTAAAAATATTAAGAAGCCAAGGAAGTACTTTACCTATTCTTATGCTAACAACTTTTGATGACAGTGAGCTTTTTATGCAAAGTTTACAAGCTGGAGCGAATGGTTTTTTATTAAAAGACGTATCGTTAGAAAAGCTGGTTAATGCGGTTAAAACACTCGCTGATGGTGGTTTTGTTGCTGAACCGGTGGTTATGAAGCAATTGAACCAAGGTCTCAATGACGCACCCATGATTGATAATTTGACTGAAAAAGAGCAACAAATTTTAAAGTTGGTGGCAGGGGGATTTTCTAATAAAGAAATTGCCCGTAGTATATTTCTTGCAGAGGGGACAGTTAAAAATCATGTTTCTACTATTTTATCAAAACTTAATACTCGCGACAGAACTCGGGCGGTATTAATCGCGCTTAATCAGGGGCTTATCTAGCGGCTATAAACACTAATTGTCTTCTAAATGGCATGATTCAGTGTCTTCAAGATAATCTTGATAGTTGTCTTCATCAATATCGAGTAAGGTGAAAATCATCTCTTGTACATAAGGCCAGTCTGCAGAATTTTGACTGTGTCTATGGTTGTGTACAAGGTTTTCTGCCAGCTTTAATATCGCATAGTAAATTTCTTGTGGACGTGAATTTTTCATCTTGAGAAAATCACGGTCGTGATGCACTAAAATTAATGTGCAAATATCTTTGGGTAATCGCCAAGATGATGCTACGTAATAGCCAATAGTTGCGTGGCTTACCCCATAAAACTCGTCTTCAATAAGGGGTAAAGTTTTACTGGCTTTGTTATAAGCAAGCTCATAAGTCTCTGTATAATCGCTATATTTCATCGCCATGATGGGAATACCACAATCATGAAATAAACCAAGAGAAAAGAGCTTATCTTTTGAGGTGCCTTCTTTGAGCTTTTTGCCAATATGAACACAAGTATGGGCAATATGTGTTGCGCTATCCCAAAAATCTTCTAAAGCGATACTGCAATCTTTTTGGTCAAAACTACTTTTTATTAGCGTGTTAGTTACTAATGAATTTATGCCATTTAAACCGATATAGTGCACTGATTTATGAATATCGGATATGGAACGCGATAACCCATAATGTGGCGAGTTTATCGTTTTTAAGATAATTGAAGCCACGGCGACATCTTGTGAAATAATGTCAGCTAATACATTTAAGTCAGGCTCATCTTCCGCCATTATTTTTTGTAATTTACGTAATAAACTTGGCTGAGCAGGAATCGAAAATCCACGGCGTATATCAGCAAGTACTTTGTCATCAATTTCTAGCATAAGCATTTATCATTTTATTGATTAAGTTAATATTATAACTAGTGTTTTTATTGAACTACTATCGCCGAAATTGACTGTATTTACAACTTTATAGCTAAGAATTATATTGCTATGTACTATTGTGAGTGTTTGATGTTTATCGCTTGTTAAATATTTGGAAATACTTAATAGTATTGTTATGTTCACTTAAAATGATAATTATAATGCCGTCTATTCTCTCAATATTACCCGCACCTAAAATAAGTTATACGTTAATTAAAGCAATTAAAACGATCAGTGTAGTCTCTTTCTTTTATTCCGCTATTGTCAGTAGTACCACGATGGTTGATTTGCCGTCATGGCAACATAGTGTTTTACCTCATTCACCTTCTTTACGAGGAAGCGCGATTATTGATGATTCTTTGTGGGTAAGTGGCAGTAATAATGCTGTTTTTGTCAGCCAAGATGCGGGTAAAACGTGGGTTGATAAATCTGTAAATAGTCCATTAAAAACAGGTTTTCGTGATATTGCCTTATTCGATAAGCACACTGCGATTGTGATGGGGGTTGGCAGTGGTGAACAATCAGTGCTGTATAAAACATCTAATGGTGGGGATAGCTGGCAGTTGCTTTATCAGAATAAAGATAAAACCGGCTTTTTTGACGCTATTGCTTTTTGGGATCGTGAAAATGGTTTGCTGATGGGGGATCCTGTTGGTGGTTTTTACATGATCAAAAAAACCAGTGACGGCGGGAAAACGTGGCGAAGAATAAGTATTGATAAAATACCACCATTAGTTGAAAAAGAAGCTGCTTTTGCTGCAAGTGGAAATACGCTAATTGTTGGCAAGCAAGGCAAGGCTTGGTTAACAACCGGCGGATTTTCAGCGTCGGTTTATAGCAGCGAGGACTTTGGTGAAACATGGCAACGACATGCGGTGCCGTTATTTTCTGAAACACAAACAGCAGGTGGCTATGGTTTAGCATTAAATTCACAGCAACAAATATTTGTCGTGGGTGGAGACTACGAACAACGTCCTGCAAATTACCCTAATATGGCAACTTTTATGAATAACCAATGGCGTTCAGTCACTACAGGGCAGCATGGATTACGTTCAGCAATGAGCTGCCAAGGTGATGTTTGCATTGCTACCGGAAAAACCAGTAGTGATATTTCATATAATTCAGGAAAAACCTGGCAAGTATTAGCAAACTCTGAGGGAGAAAAAGACGATAAAGGGTTCTATAGCTTAGCGAGTAGTAATATGATGTTTTTAGCCGCAGGCTCTGAGGGGAAAGTGGCTGTTTATTCGTTAAGGCCAAAATAATTTTATGAGACAAAAGCTTTATCTTTAGAGAATTGAAATCAAAGATAAAGCTTGAATTTTTTATTCATAAGCCGTTAGTGACTTTTACCCGTAGAGTCACGAACAATCAGTTGTGGCGTGTAATGACGAACACTGTTTTGAGCGGTTTGTTTACGCGACTTTGCAATTAATAAGTTGGCTGCATCTTCAGCTATTTTTTGGTTTGGTTGATTTGCTGTCGTTAAACGTGGCCATGTTTGTCGAGAAAAAGGTGAGTTTTCAAAACCGGCAATAGAGAGTTGATCCGGAATGGAAATCCCCATTAAACGTGCGGCAAATAAAGAGCCTGCGGCAATTTCATCGTTACATGAAAAAATAGCCGTTGGGCGAACATCTTCAGACATTAATTGTTTTGCGCCATGCACACCCGATTCAAACGAATACTCACCATCAATAATTAACCGTTCATCAATAGCGATATCATTATCAGTTAAAGCTTGTTTATAACCTCGCAAACGCTCAACCGTTGACATATGGGCAGCCTCACCACCAATAAAAGCAATATTCTTATGGCCTAAATCAATTAAATGTTGGGTAATACTCACCGAAGCAGCATGGTCATTAACCATTATGCAGGGGGCTAATTCGTCGGGGGCAACATCGCCTGACATTATTCGCACAACATCAACATCTAAATCAATAATTTTTTGTACAAATTCAGGCATTTCAGAGAAAGGTGGGGTAAGCACTAAACCAGCAACACGTGTCTTTCTTACCATGTCGGCAATTTCATCAAGTACATGTTCAGATTTTGCTTGGCATGGATGAATAAGCAACTCAAAACCTTGTTGTTTACAAGCAGCCAAAATACCATTTTGCATGTCTATTACATAATATGCGTTGGGGTTATCGTATATAAAAGCAATACTGTACGCTTTAGTGCCCGCTAAATTACGTGCTGCTAAGTTGGGTTGATAATGTAACGCATTTACCGCTTCCATGACTTTTTCACGGGTCAATTGTCGGACTGATGACTCATTGTTCATTACTCTTGAAACGGTTTTTATTGAAACACCCGCTTGTTTGGCGACATCATTTATTGTAGCTTTCATCTGTTAAAACAGCCTTGTGTATTATTCTTGTTCTGCTGCGCAACAGAGTATTGTTTCTTTCGCATTGCGGCAACTACTTATTGAAAAATAACTGAACCTATGACTTAATCTAGAGGTTAAATTATAATGAAATGAAATTGACAGCGCTGTCATTATCAAATATGGTACACCATCGAAGGGTTAAATTAATGCACTATAGGAATACTTATGTCAAGTCGCCAAACACTAAATAGTTGGAAAAAGCTTACGCAGCTTGCTCAAGAGAAGAAGTCTCAGCATATGAATGATCTGTTTGCTCAAGACAGTGAACGCTTCGACAAGTTTTCTATAGAGTTACCTAAGTTATTGTTAGATTACTCAAAGAACCTCATTGATAGTGAAACAATGAAGACACTTTTTGAGCTCGCAACTGAATGTAAAGTACTTGAATGGCGTGAAAAAATGTTTATTGGTGCAAAAATCAATAAAACAGAAGATCGTGCTGTTTTACATACGGCCTTACGGCGTAAGAGTAAAGAACCTTTAATTGTTGATGGTGAGAATGTCACTACCAGCGTACAAGTACAACTAGAAAAAATGGAAGGCTTTGTTAACCATGTTCGTGAAGGAAAATGGTTAGGGTATTCTGGTAAACGTATTACTGATGTCGTTAACATTGGCGTAGGTGGCTCAAACCTTGGTCCACAAATGGTCACTGAAGCCTTAAAACACTACAGTGACAACAGCATCAATGTGCATTATGTTTCTAATGTTGATGGCGCACAAATAGTAGAAATACTGCGTCCGCTTGACCCTGAAAGGGTTTTATTTATTGTTTCCAGCAAAACTTTTACCACGACAGAAACAATGACTAATGCTAAAACGGCAATTAGATGGCTTACCGCCTCGTCGTTTGATGATAATGCTGTCGGCAAGCACTTTGTCGCGGTAACGGCAAACAAAGAAAATGCCATGGGTTTTGGTATTAAAGAAGAAAATATCTTTGGAATGTGGGACTGGGTAGGTGGTCGCTTTTCATTATGGTCAGCCATTGGTTTAGCTATAGCGCTTGATTTAGGCTTTGATAAATTTATGGAATTGCTTGATGGCGCTAATGAAATGGATGAACATTTTCAAAATGCGCCAATAGAGCAAAATATGCCAGCAATAATGGCCTTACTCAGCGTTTGGAACACTACTTTTTTAGGGGCTAGATCTCAAGCGATCCTCCCATATGATCAAACCTTACATATGCTTTCTGCTTATTTACAACAAGCCGAAATGGAGAGTAATGGTAAATCAGTTTCGTGGAATGGTGATGAAGTTGACTATGCCACCGTACCCTCAATATGGGGCGAACTCGGTATTAATGGCCAGCATGCTTTTTATCAGTACTTACACCAAAGTAATAATGTGGTACCTGCTGATTTTATTGGTTCGGTTGCCAGTGTTACGCCGGTATCTGGTCATCACGAAACGTTAATGTCGAATTTTTTTGCACAGACACAAGCATTAATGACCGGCGTCAATGAAAAACAAGTACGTGCTGATTTGAAAGCAAAAGGGCGGACACCTGATTACATCGATAAGGTGGCTCCTCATAAAGTGCACAAAGGGAATCGTCCAACCAACACGATTCTTTTAAAACGCATAGATCCTAAGACGTTAGGCAATCTTATTGCTCTCTACGAGCATAAAATATTTGTTCAGGGGATCGTTCTACAAATCTGTTCGTTTGACCAATGGGGCGTAGAATTAGGAAAAGGGTTAGCTGAAAGTATTCATAAAGAGCTTGAAAGTGGTATCGTTTCACAAAACCATGATTGCTCAACCCTCAATTTAATGAATTATTATAATAAGGCAAAATAGTCTTTTATGTTAATTTAATAGCTAAAACGCTAACAAATTGTTAGCGTTTTTTATTATCTGAATTGCAAAAACAAACAATAATAACTCCCTTCATAGCAATAATTAATAGCGTAACTCCCTAGTATTCAATAAAGTAAATTTTTATTCATCAAACACTTGTTTAAATGAATGAAATAGCGATTTATTTGCATATAAAATATTTAAATGTACAAAATAAATACGACTTTTTTGTAAAAATATTAAAATAAAACTCTTTTGTTTACAGTTTGTTGCATTAAGTCGTGGTATTAAATGCTAATCAAGTGTAGCCAGATGGTGATTTTTTGTGTAATGTTTTGTTTAGCCTATGACAACGCTGTCATGAATTAAAAAGACAGCGCTGTCTTTATCAGGTTATTAAAACATAACTAATTATATCTATAAAAAACGTGTGTAAGGGAAAGTCAATGTCATCTAAAAAATTTAAAAAAGGCATGTTAGCAAGTTCAATTGCTTTAGTGCTAGCGGGCGGTGCTACACCATTCGCAATGGCTGCTGAAGAAGTTAAAGCGGCCGATCAAGAAACAGAGGTAATTGAAGTTCGCGGTATCCGTGGTTCTTTGAAGCAAGCATTAAATCAAAAGAGATTTTCTAACGCGGTTGTTGATTCAATTTCTGCAGAAGATATTGGTAAATTCCCCGATAGAAACATTGCAGAGTCACTACAAAGAATACCTGGCGTAACGATTGGCAGAAGTTTTGCTGGTGAAGGTGGGGATGTTTCTATCCGCGGTACTAACTCAGAATTAACACAAGTTAGTATGAATGGTAACTATGTTGCTTCAACCGGATGGTTTTCACAAGCAGCAGCAAAGCGTTCTTTTGATATGGATTTATTACCACCAGAACTTGTCGCTGGTGTTGATGTTTATAAATCGCCAACAGCAAGCCTTGATGAAGGTGGTGTTGGTGGTACTGTCGTTGTGCGCACTCGTAAGCCGTTAGAACTAGACTCTAACACCTTGTTTTTGTCTGCTGAATACCAAGATAACAGCCTTTCTGACGAAAATGGTCAAGGCCTAACTGGCATGTATAGCTGGAAAAATGATCAAGAAAACTTCGGTGTTTTAGCGAGTTTATCTACACTAGAAACTGTTGGGCGTGCACACAAAGCAGAAAACTACATGGATGATGGTTGGGCGGGTGCAGGTATTTCAGAATTCGCGCAAACTCGTGAACGTGAAGCGGTTGATTTAACTGTTCAGTATTCACCCTCTGACGATTTATCAATGAATGTGCATTACTTTCAAGTTGATCTAGACTCTGCTAACAGTAACCAAAACTATTTAATTATTGCGGGTACAGATCCAACTGGCTTTAATGACCAAGTTACTGGAGCGACTAAATTCTCTCCGACTAATGGTTTTGCGCTAAATGGTAACTATTCTGGTGCACCACTTGATGATCAGAATACCCGTAATGCTGAAATGGATACCGAAGTCATCGCATTTGAAGTTAATTATACGGCTGATACCTATTCAATCAATGCCAAAGTTGGTTCTACTGAAGCGACAGGTGGTGACGGCGGTAACTACAACGCTGGTTGGGTTTCAAGTAACAGTAATACCTCTATTGATTTCGATATGAGTGGCGATAATGCCATGTTGCTTTCTCCTAATGGTACAGATCCAAGTAACCATTCTGAATACATTTTAAGTAGTGGTGCTGTTACTGCCGGCTATCGTAAAGATGAAGAGACTTTCGCACAGTTTGATGTTGATTTTAACGTTGAGTGGGGCCCAATTTCTAACTTTAAAACCGGTGTTAAGTTACGAGATCATGAATTTACAAGTTACTCAGATGCATGGACGTTTGATGATAGCTTGACTACAGGTATCACTAAAGCAACATTTGCTGATGGCCATTTTAATCACTCTGGTGCAGGGTTACTTTCGGGTACTCCAACAAATATTGCGCGTGCAGACGGTGCACAATTAAGAGCGCATTATGATGCTCACAAAACGGGTTCATCATTAAATACAAACAGTTACGGTGTTATTAAAGAAGATATTTTTGCTTTATACGGACAAGCTGATTTTAGTGGCGATAACTATCGTGGTAATTTCGGTTTACGCTATGTTGCTACTGATACCTCTGCTGATTATTACGGTTATGTAGACACCGCTAAAATAGTTACAGAAGACAGTGATTACTCAGATTGGTTACCTAGCTTTAACTTAGCATTAAATCTTCATGAAAATGTAATACTACGTTTGTCTGCTGCTAAAGTAATGAGTCGTCCTAATTATTCGTTCTTAAATCCAGCGGCTAGCGTTAACGAGACTACTCGAAGCATTGCTCGCGGTAGTATTGCGCTTGACCCATATCGTGCAAACCAATATGACATTGGTTTAGAGTGGTACTTTAATGAAGAGTCTTTATTATCAGCAACATTGTTCTCTAAAGATATTCGTTCTTTTATTATTAATGGTGCTAACGAAAGTAAAGTCGATGTGAATGGTGATGAATATATTTTGCGTGAACCCGGTCAGGGTTTAGGTGGCGAACTTCAAGGTATAGAAGGTCAATATCAACAGCAAATGGGTCAATTCGGCTGGTCAGCTAACATTACTTATACTGAAGGGTTTGGCTTACAAGATTTAGGCGCTGATGGCGGAGGCATTGTTGAAAGACCATTACCGGGTATGTCTAAACTTAGCTACAACTTAAGTGCTTACTATGAAACTGACCTTATTTCAGCTCGAGTTGCTTACACCTACCGTGATGATTTTATCGCTCCATCTACTGGTATCGGTGGTAACACTGCGTGGGATGCTCATGGTTTTGTTGACGCGAATGTTACTTGGCATGCCACTGAAAACTTAGATGTAAGCGTTGAAGGTTCTAACTTATTCGAAGAAACGACTACGCAACGATTTGGTGAGGGTTTCACTGCTATGCGTTTAGCGGCAGATAATGGTCGCAACGTATTCTTAAAAGTATCTTACCGCTTATAACGGGTAATTTGTTTCGATGAAAGGATAGGTTTTACTTCCTTTCATCGTTATTCTAGGCTTAGTATATATTTTTTCCTAAATATCTATTGAGCCTCAATTTTTACATGAACTCCTTTCAACCCTTCATTACACGATGAGCCTTCATAATGACTACAGTTAATAATGATATTTTAATTATTGGTGGCGGAACCGCTGGTTGGTTAAGTGCTGCTATTTTGGCTAAAAGCTTAAATTGCAAAGCAGAAAATGGCATAAAGGTTACTGTCGTTGAATCACCAGATATTCCTATTATTGGTGTTGGAGAGGGGACATGGCCTAATTTAAGAGCTACGTTACATAAAATAGGCGTGAGTGAAACTGACTTTATTCGTGAGTGTGATGCTACCTTCAAGCAAGGAGCTGAATTTATAAATTGGGCTAAAACGCCTAAAAAGAATGAAAAATCAAGTTATTACCATCCACTTGGCACGGTAAGCCACTCTTCTTATGACTTTAATTTAGCTCCCTATTGGTTGTTAAAAAATAAAACAACTAGATTACCTTATGACCAAACCGTAGCTTCTCAGGCAAGAATTTGTGACCAAGGTTTAGCGCCTAAGCAAATCGTTATGCCCGAATACAGTGCAGCTCAAGAGTACGCATATCATTTAAATGCCAATAAATTTTCTAACTTCTTAAAAAAACATTGTATTGATAATTTAGGGGTGAAATTTGTCAGTGCTAATGTGACGAACATCGTGTTGGATGAAAATGACTTCATCACACATGTTGAAACAGATCGTCATGAAGAAAAGCAAATATCCGCAGATTTTTTTATAGATTGCAGTGGGTCTAAAGGGCTTATTATTAAGCAAACTTATAATATTGAATGGCATGATATTAGCGATGTTCTTTTTAATGATACCGCTTTTGCTGTTCAAGTTCCCTATGCAGATAAAAAGCAACCAATCAAAACACACACCTTATCGACAGCACAAGAGGCTGGGTGGATTTGGGATATTGGCCTACAAGAAAGACGCGGTGTAGGTCATGTTTTTAGTAGTAAATATATTAGTGATGAAAAAGCTAAACAACAACTCATCGACTATATTGGCGACGATTATACGGATGATCTTGTTATTCGAAAAATCCCAATAAAGCTTGGTTACCACCAGAAGTTTTGGCATAAAAATAGTGTTGCCATTGGCATGTCTGCTGGTTTTGTTGAACCACTAGAAGCTTCCGCTATTTATTTGTTTGATGCGGCTGCTACCATGATTGCGGCGCAATTTCCTCGTGACAAAAAGCAAATGCTTTATGCAGAGCAGCAGTTTAATCAAAACTTTAAAATTCGCATGGAACGAACAGTTGAATTTATTAAATTACATTATTGCATTTCAGCGCGCAGAGATTCGCAATATTGGATTGATAATTGTGAGCCGACCACAATACCAAATAAGTTAAAACAAAGACTCGAATTCTGGAAGAGTCAACCACCTACAAAGTTCGATTTTGACCATGCTTGGGAACCCTTTAACTTAGACAGTTATTTGTATGTATTGTATGGCATGCATTATCAAACAGATTTATCAGGTAATACTTCGGCTTATCCTGATGTTAAAAAGGCTGAAAAATTATTTTCAAATGTTGATCGACAAAGTGAATTATTAAAAAATCAATTACCCAAACAGCGCGATCTCATTGAGAAAGTAAAAGAATTTGGATTTAACAAAGTATAAAGGTGCTATTGAATGAATGATGGAATGATTAATCAAGTTGTTATTGTTGGTGGAGGTACTGCTGGCTGGCTAACAGCAGCTAAACTTGCGAAGCATCTTGGCTCGAATAAGTCAGATTCAGTGCAGGTTACTCTCATTGAATCACCTGATATTCCAACCGTGGGCGTCGGCGAAGGTACGTGGCCAACTATGCGAAAAACATTGGCTGATTTAGATATCGAAGAACATGACTTTATTAATTATTGTAATGCTTCTTTTAAGCAGGCAACAAAATTTGTTAATTGGCGAACGCCTGCTAAAAATGGTCAAGACTCTGTTTATTATCATTTGTTTAGTTCTGTTGCTCATGCAGATGAATTTAATCTCAGTCCTTATTGGTCTTTGTCAGATCAGCAAATAGATTACGCTAATTTTGTTAGCCCACAGGCGCTTATTTGTGAAGGTGGTTTAGCACCAAAAACAATAGCTAATAGAGGATACGATGGCTTATTAAATTATGCTTATCATTTAGATGCAGGAAAATTTGCTGATTT
Source organism: Colwellia sp. Bg11-12 (assembly GCF_014076955.1). Taxonomy (NCBI): domain Bacteria; kingdom Pseudomonadati; phylum Pseudomonadota; class Gammaproteobacteria; order Alteromonadales; family Colwelliaceae; genus Colwellia; species Colwellia sp. Bg11-12. The sequence continues at coordinate 108,117 of NZ_JACGUZ010000053.1, read as the reverse complement.
TTTAAAAAAGATAAGCTGCGAACGTTTCGGTGTTAAGCATCTAGCAGCAAACGTATTATCAGCAAATTTGAATGCTTTAGGTGAAATTTCCTCTATTGACACAAAAGAGTTAGGCCGTATTGACGGTGATTTTTTTGTAGATTGTACGGGTGGTCGCTGTTTGTTGTTAGGTGAAGCTTTAGGGGTCGGGTTTACGCCTATTAACGACGTTTTGTTTACCGATAATGCTATAGCGATACAAGTGCCTTATCAAAATGAAGAGGATGCTATAAGTAGTTCAACTATTTCAACAGCACATTCTGCGGGTTGGACATGGGACATAGGGTTGTCAAATCGCCGTGGCACTGGCTATGTTTATTGTTCTGATTTTGTTAGTCATGATCAAGCAGAGCAAACATTACGTGATTATATTGGTCCACAAGCAGAACAACTGTCGGCGCGAAGGTTAAAAATTTCATCAGGGTATAGAAATAAATTTTGGGAAAAAAATTGTGTGGCAATAGGTATGTCTGCCGCTTTTGTCGAGCCCTTAGAGGCTTCAGCTATTTTTCTCATAGAGGCTTCAGCCAATATGCTGTGTGAATTATTTCCTCGTAATAAGCGACAATTACCCGCGGTTGAAAAAACATTCAACGACTCATTTCACTACCGTTGGAAAAGGACGATAGACTTTATTAAGTTACATTATTTTTTATCTCAACGACAAGAAAGTTTTTGGTTAGAAAATAAGTCTCTAAATTCTGTACCAGAGAGTTTATTAGAGCAACTCGATAATTGGAAACATCGTCCGGTGAGTAAATATGATTTTCAAAATACCTTTGAACCTTTTATTCAAGACAGCTACCAATATGTTTTGCACGGCATGGGCTACGCACAAGCATTAGAATATAACGCTTCAACGTTTAATGAACACCGTATGCTTGAAAGCATTTTAAAGAAAAATGCTAAATTAAAACAACACCTACAAAATAATCTGCCAACCAATAGAGACTTACTGAATAAGGTAAGGGCTTTTGGTTTTCAAAAAATATAAAAATATAAAAATAAATATTACTGGAGAAATACATGGCTAACTTATCGCCACTCAATAAAAGTCAGCATCAAGCACTGAAAGTAAAAGTAGACCCTAGTTATGCACATAGTGCTAATAGCCATGTTACACCGATTTCCGTTTTTGAATTACCGCAAGTCCAGGCGGAATATCCTATTGTTTTTATAAAAGATGCAGAAACAGGACGTTTCCATTTAGTTGCGTTACTTGGTTTAAGGCCGCAGGAAAATTTGTTTCATAAAAAAGAGGGCTGGAATGCTTTATATGTTCCTCAGCACCTAACTAACTTTCCTTTCGTATTATCGTCGTCTGTTGAACAACCTAATAATTTTGTTGTGGGTATTGATTTAGACAGTAAAAGGGTATCAGAGAGCGATGGTGAAGCATTGTTTACTGATACAGGTGAGCAAACAAAGTATTTAGTGCAAGTCACAGAAAATCTTGCTCGAGCTAATTCACAACTGAATGCAACTCAACTTTTTATCAATACAATGGTAGATAAAAGTTTACTCTCTTCTCAATCATTAACGATTAAACCTAGTAACGGTAAAGAGTTTACGGTAACGGGGTTATATTCCATCGATGAAGAAGCCTTTAAAGATTTAAATGATTCAAACTACCAAGAATTAAAAGACAAAGGGTTTCTTGCTGCGATATATAGTTGTTTATTTTCTACACAGCGTATAGCGAAGTTGATTAGCCTTAGCGAAAACTAAACATCAACATCAACTAATTTATAATGGAACCTCAACCCCCGAAGCAGTTTTGGCATTCTATTGATTAACGTAAACTTGTGAGTAAGAAAAACATGAACAGACAACTCCTCGTCTTATTTTTGGTAACGAGCATAAATTTATTCGGCTGTGAAAATTCAACAATTCATTCCGCTACGACCAATGACAAGACCCAGCAAGATGTATTACTTAAGCGCTTAGTTAAAGCTTCTCAAACTGATATTGATAATATTGCTGCTACGCTCAATGTTAAGTATAAAGTAATAACAAATATACCTAGCGATAAGTGTGATAAAAACATCGCTGACGGTAATTGCTTTGAAGTTGAACTAAGCTTTACAGCTTCTCAAGCGATTAAAAGTAATGATTGGCATATTCACTTTAGTCAAATTGCGCCTATTCAATCCTTTGAGAGTGAAGAATTCAACATTGTTCATATTAATGGCGATTTACATAAAATATCATTGAATGATAAATTTAAAGGTTTCACTGCGGGTGAAACCAAAACCTTATTATTTAGAGCTATGTTTTGGTCGTTGTCTGAAACAGATGCTTTACCTAACTATATTGTCAGTGTAAATAATTTACAACCTCGTGTAATAGCCAGTACCAAGCCATATACAAACAGTGAAACAGGATTAGAAGTGCTGCCTTATGTTGTGCCGTTCACTGATGTTGAAAAGCAGTTTAAACGTACCGCCCAAGATTCTACTCAGTGGCTCGATGCGGCAAGTTTATATCAAAGAAATACTCAATTAGGTGAGCAAAAGCTCGATGTGAGCAAGGTGATTATACCTACGCCGAAGTCGGTTATTTATAGTAAGAATAATGCTCAGCTTAGTCTTACTTCTGGTATTAATGTTGATTATGGCAATGTCGAAAAAGATGATGTTATGGTAGCAATTACTCGCTTAGACACCTTAGGTATTGCTAATAATACTCAAGGCAAGCCTGTCACGTTAAGACTTGTTGAAGACAACAGTAAAATGATTGGCAGTTACCAATTAGACATCACCACAACAGATATTAAGATAACAGGTGTTGACGGCGCTGGTGTTTTTAATGGCTTGCAATCACTATCAAGCTTAATCACCTTAGGTTCAACGCAAGTACCTGTGTTAACGGTTAATGATGAACCTCATTATGAGTTTCGCGGTTTGTTAATTGATGTTGCGCGTAACTTTCACGATAAGACGTTTATTTTAACGCTGCTTGATCAAATGGCGGCTTATAAACTTAATAAGCTACATTTACACTTAGGTGATGATGAAGGCTGGCGATTAGAGATCCCTTCATTACCGGAATTAACCGAAATTAGCAGTAGACGTTGTTTTGATTTAAACGACCAAAATTGTTTGTCACCACAACTCGGTGCTGGCGTTGATGCTAAAAGTGAAGTAAATGGCTATTATTCTGTGGCTGACTATCAAGAAATATTGCAAGCGGCAACGGCCCGTCATATTCAAGTGATCCCCTCTTTAGATATGCCAGGGCATTCGCGTGCCGCGATTAAAGCGATGGCAGCGCGTACTAAAAAATACGCTATAGCCGAACAAGGTGACAAATCGCAACAGTTTATTCTCCATGAGGTTAATGACCCAACGGTCTACTCCTCGGTTCAATTTTATAATGATAATACCATTAACGTTTGTTTAGAGTCTTCCTACGACTTTGTTACTGAAGTGATGACTCAAGTTAAAAAAATTCATGCTGATGGCGGTCAACCACTAACGCGTTACCATATTGGTGCAGATGAAACTGCTGGGGCTTGGATAGAGTCGCAAGCTTGTATAGATTTTGTTGCCAATAATGATAAAGGCGTGAAGGAAATGAGTGAGCTTGGTGCTTATTTTATTGAGCGTGTTGCGAATATATTATCTGATTTGGATATAGAAACTGCAGGTTGGAGTGATGGTATGGAGCATACTCGCAAAGAAAATATGCCTGCTATTGTTCAGTCCAATGCCTGGGATACTTTAGCTTGGGGAGGTCATAATAAAACCCATCAATTGGTCAATAGAGATTGGCAAGTTGTATTGTCATCACCCGATGTATTGTATTTTGATTTTCCTTATGAAGCGGATCCCAAAGAACATGGTTACTATTGGGCTTCTCGACATACGAATACTGAAAAAGTTTTCCAATTTATACCCGACAATCTACCTATTCATGCTGAGTTTTGGTTAGACCGTCAAGACAACCCTTATCAAGCCGATGATAGCCAAACACCAATGAAGTTAGGTAATCGTTTTTTGGGTATCCAAGGGCAATTGTGGAGTGAAAACACACGTACTGACCATACGGCGCAATATAAATTATTTCCACGACTTTTTGCTTTAGCCGAGCGTGCATGGCATTTAGCTGATTGGGCGGTTCCGTATAATTATCAAGGAGCTAAATACAGTCAAGCAACCAAATTTTTTACGGCACAGAAAAAAGCACAACGTAATCAACAATGGCAATTATTTGCAAATACTATTGGTCAAAAAGCGTTAGTTAAATTAGAAAATGATAACATTTTTTATCGATTACCTACTGTGGGGGCGATTGTGAAAGAGGGGAAGCTTTATGCCAACATCGCCTTTCCGGGCATTGCTATTGAGTATAAAGAACAAGCGGGCAACTGGACGCTTTATGAAGCCCCCGTTGATATTAAAGGAGACGTGAGCGTTAGGAGTATTAGTTTTGACAGGCAGCGTAAAGGTCGTTCTGTTACGGTTAAAAGCAACTAATTCACAGTTGACCCTATGGGCTGTTTAGCTAATAATTTTAGTTTAATCAGCCTATTGTGTTTTTATTTGTTGAATATAAATAAAAATAATTGATTTTTACTTAAAAAGTAAATGACAACGCTGTCATTAGTCGTTAAGATGAAATCAGAATATATTTTAGTCACTGATTGTTTATCAGTTTGAGTGACAAAATAATAAATATACAGACATGAGGTCAACATGCTGAGCAGCAGTGACAATAAAGAAATATTTTTAGGCATTGATGGCGGTGGTAGTAAGTGTAAAGCTATCGTAATGTCGGGTGATAACAAAATATTAGGAACCGGTATTGCAGGTCCTGCTAACCCATTACATGGATATGAACAAGCAATTAACTCGATTGCTGAATCAGCTAAATTAGCATTTAAAGATGCTGGAATTGATGAAAGTGAATTGGGTCATATAGTTGCTGGCGTTGGCCTTGCGGGGGTTAATTTACCCGCTTTATTTAAACAAATGTCAAATTGGCAACATCCGTTTAAAAAGATGTACCTGACCACTGATCTCCTCGTTGCCTGTCTTGGTGCCCACGACGGAAAAGACGGTGCGGTTATTATCACAGGTACGGGGTCGTGTGGTTTCTCTTATGTAGATGGACATTCATATATTGTTGGCGCGCACGGTTTTCCTCATGGTGATAAAGGCAGTGGCGCGTGGTTTGGTTTGCAGGCAGCGAAACAATCTTTATTGTCACTCGATGGACTTATTCCCCCGTCATCAATTAATGACAAGATATTAGCGCTATTAAAGGTAAAAGATGATGTTGAACTCGTTGAAGTTATTGCTGGAAAACCCGCCGCATTTTATGCTCGTATGGCGAATTTGGTTTTTGACTCAGCTGAAGAAGGTGACAAACTTGCCTTAGCAATTGTTAATGAAGGCGCCGAGTATATTAGTCATGTTGCTAAGCAGCTATTAAAGCAACATCCTCCTGAAATATCATTAATTGGTGGTTTAACACCAAGAATAAAACCTTGGTTAGATATAGATCTTCAAGCGAAACTTATTGAACCGTTATATCCTCCTGAGGTGGGTTCTATCATTTTTGCTAAGCAACAGCTTGCTTTACAGTAAGCCTATCTCATTTATTGAAATAACTTAAGGAACAACCATTGCTATGACTATATTTCGTCTCTACGTTAAAAAATTATTTGATGGTCAAAACTATATTGACGATCAAGTGTTAACGATCGCCGATGGAAAAATCATAGCATTCGACAACAACACAGCAAGCGTAGATGAAGTACTAGAAGGTTTGGTTGTTCCTGGTTTTATTGATCTACAGGTCAACGGAGGTGGAGGCGCATTATTTAACGACTCACCTTCATTGAATAATATTAAAACGATTATGGCGGCTCATGCCAAATTTGGCACTACCGCTATGCTACCGACTCTTATTACCGATAAAATATCTGTAATGGAGCAAGCTGCTGACGCAATAGCTAAAGCTATCGCAGAAAAAGTGCCTGGTATTATTGGTATTCATTTTGAAGGGCCTCATTTATCTGTGGCGAAAAAAGGTGCTCATATTGAAGAGCATATTCGCCCAATTTCATTGCAAGAGTGGCAAGTACTTGAACGCAAAGATATGGGGCAAATATTAGTAACACTTGCACCAGAAACAGTAAATACTGACGATATTACGCGTATGGTTTCTTTAGGTATTAAGGTGTGCTTAGGGCATAGCAATGCTGATTTTAATACGGCGCAAAAAGCGTTAGTTGCTGGGGCTGATGGTTTTACGCATTTATATAATGCGATGTCGCCCATACAAGGTAGAGAGCCGGGTGTTACAGGATGCGCATTGTTAAACGATCAAGCCAGTTGTGGCTTAATTGTTGATGGTCATCATGTTAACTACGACAGCTGTAAATTAGCCCTTAAAGCCAAGCCCGCAGGAACCATTTTTTTAGTCACAGATGCAATGCCACCAGTAGGAACCAATAGTATTGAGTTTGATTTAGTCGGTAAGAAAGTCTTATTGAACAAGGGGAAATTAACCTCAACAACAGGCGAGTTAGCCGGTTCGGTGTTAGACATGGCACAAGCGGTAGAAAATACCCATTTAGGTTTGAAATTACCTTTAGATGAAGCGTTGAGAATGGCCTCGAGTTATCCGGCAAATTATATCAACCAACGTGATATTCGAGGGGGGTTAATCATAGGAAGCCAAGCTGATTTTGTTGAGCTTGACGATAAATTTAAAGTGAAGTCTACCTGGATTGCAGGAAATAGAGTTTACAAAAAAGCATGTTAGTTATAACTATCGTAAAACAATAATAATAAGATAAATATTGAGGAATATATGGAAATGACAATAACAAACGATAAACCAAAGAGTAATGCACTACCGATGGCCATTGTCGCAGTACTCTTTTTTATACTCGGCTTTGCCACATGGCTTAACGGGTCACTAATGCCGTACTTGAAACAGATCTTACAATTGTCACCGTTCCAAGCTTCATTAATACTATTCTCATTTTATATCGCTGTTACTTTTACAGCCTTACCGTCAGCAACCATTATTCGTAAAATTGGTTATAAAAATGGTATGGCTTTAGGTATGGCGACGATGATGATTGCTGGATTGCTGTTTATTCCTGCTGCCCAAACACAAATATTTGCTTTGTTTTTGTTTGCTCAGTTAGTGATGGGATCAGGTATTACTTTGTTACAGACTGCTGTTAATCCTTATGTTGTACGTTTAGGGCCTGAAGAATCGGCGGCTGCGCGTATCAGCATCATGGGCATTTTGAATAAAGGTGCGGGTGTTATTGCACCTGTAGTTTTCACGGCATTAATTTTAAGTGGCTTTCAAGAGCATTCAGCTGAAGTACTTACGCAAACCCGTATTGACGAAATGGCTAATTCACTTGTTATGCCTTACCTAGGTATGGCAATTTTTATTGGTTTGTTAGGTTTTGCCGTAAAAAAATCATCACTACCTGAGTTACCCAGTGAAGATGATTCAGAAGAAGCGAATAGCAAAGGACATATAAAAGAAGCATTATCCCACCCTAGTTTAGCGTTGGGTGTCTTGACCATATTCTTCTATGTTGCCGTCGAAGTCATTGCTGGCGATACCATAGGCACGTTTGCTTTGTCTTTAGGCGTTGAAAACTACAGTGTTATGACTTCATACACCATGATATGCATGGTGGTAGGTTATATTCTAGGGATTTTCTTAATTCCTCGTTTTATTTCGCAACAAAAAGCGTTAACTGTTTCGGCTATTTTAGGCTTACTGCTTAGTTTAGGCGTGGTTTTTGGTGACAATAATTCATATGCAATTGCCAATGCGGTACTTGTTCCTTTTGGTGGTGCGCAATTGCCCGACACTTTACTGCTTATTGCCTTCCTTGGCTTAGCAAATGCGATTGTTTGGCCAGCAGTCTTCCCATTGGCACTTTCAGGCATGGGTAAATTAACCAGCGTAGGTTCGGCATTACTCGTTATGGGAATTTCAGGTGGCGCTTTTGGTCCACTATTTTGGGGCTTAGCAAGCGGTTCATCATTTGGTCAACAAGGGGGATATATCGTGATGTTACCTTGTTATGCCTTTATTTTATTTTATGCGCTTAAAGGCCATAAAATGAAAAGTTGGAAGTAGTTTACATCTCTGGACAATGTGTAAACGTAAATGTTTTATAGACATATTTTATAAATTTATCCGTATGGATATCCGATCTCACTAGTTGAGGGTGCGTTAAACGATCTGATTTGATCGACCCTGAGTTTATACTCAGGGTTTTTTTTGCTTTAAGTTTATGGCAGTATAAAGATATAAACAGCCATAGCTTAGTAGGAATATCAGTTTAACGGGCTGGTTTTAGAAAATGTGGTTTTGTATTATTGATTATGGTACTTTATTTCATCAGTTATTTATTGAGTTTTGATCTTTAGCCGTTATAGAACGACATGATAATTATACGTGGCGATGATTCAATGAATTTATATATAACAATAAGATTATGAGTGGACCATGGAAGACTTCCAAAAAAAGACAGTAACAGTAATTTATTACAGTGATACATCCCTTGAACTTTTACATAAAATTGAATTGTTCTTACAGTCGCCAGAAGGTCGAGTGGTGATCCCTGAAAGTTTTAAACGAGGTAAGTCGATAATTGCTGTCTGTGACGGCGAGATTAACATTCTCAATAAAATCGGTGACCGCATTATATCGGCTTATGATGTTGCCTAGTTAAACGATTAAATTTTACAATAAAAAACGCTACACAAAGGCAAATATAATATTTACCTTTGTGTAGCGTTTTTTTTTACTAGTATTGTTGGTTTTCTATCTGTTCTTTTGTATAGCTTGGCTTTACATGTTTCTCGCCCATGTCATCAGCTAATTCTTTAGGTATGTAGTTTTCGTCATGTTTAGCTAATACTTCAGAGGCTTCAATGAAATTACCATTAACCAACATTCCGTTAGCCACAATACCTTGTCCTTCACGAAATAAATCAGGCAATATGCCATCATAATGCACTTTAATGACAGGGTCTGTATCATTAAAAATAATAGGCATTCTCATATCAACGAGTTCAAAAGTAACATCTAAGCTCGATGGGTCACGTTTTACACTCCCAGGAACAACTAAACCACCAATACGTAAACGCTGGCCGTTAATCGGTTTAATGCCCGTATCGTCTTTACCCTGATATATTTCAGAAGGTTTAAAGAATAAGTCTATGTTTTGGCTTAGGGCATAAAGCACCATTCCTGCAACAATACTTAGGCCAACTAAAATTGAAATAACTATGGTTAAACGTTTTTTACGACGAGGATTCATGGAACAACCTTATTAGATTTTTTTGATAGATCTTGTACAACTGACATCTTATCATCAGTTTGCTTCGCTTCAGCTAAAGACTTTTCAGCTGCTTTACGTAATTTTATTTCTCGCTGTAAACGTTGAGCGATTTTATTTTTAACATTCTTATGATTATTATGGCTGCTATATACGAGTGCTGCTAATAGAAAAGCGCTTACGCCGTATGATAACCAAACGAAAAATGCGTAGCCACCCATATCCAAAAATGCAGAAATACTATCAAATTGCATTATTTAACTCCTTCTTCGGTAATTAATGCTCGTACCCAAGGACGCATACCGTTACGTGATAATATTTCAGTACGAAAACGGATACAAATCACAAAGGCAACAAGCATTGCTATACCTAAAAAGCAGATCACGAAAGGCCAAAACATATTCATACTCATTGATGGAGCGCTCATTTTACTAACCGTTGCACCTTGGTGAAGCGTGTTCCACCACTCAACTGAATATTTAATAATAGGAATATTTACGACGCCTACTAGCGATAAAATTCCGGCTGCTTTTCCGGCAAGATTTTTATCTTCAAAAGCATTGTGTAAAGCAATTACCCCTAAATAGAGGAAAAGTAGAACGAGTTCAGAGGTTAAACGTGCATCCCAAATCCACCAAGTTCCCCACATAGGTTTACCCCAAGCGGCACCGGTAAACAATGCGATTGCGGTAATAACTGCACCCACTGGAGCCATTGCTGCAGCGGATGCGTCAGCAAGTCTAAACTGCCATACCAAGCTACAGAAAGCTGCTGTTGCCATTGCCATATAAATGCTCATCGATAAAATAGCAGTAGGGACATGAATATAGAATATTCTAAAACTGTCACCTTGTTGGTAATCTGCAGGAGCAAAAACCAGTGCCCACACAATGCCTATAAAAAGCAGGACAAAAGTGATTTTTGAAATCCAAGGTAATAATTTACCCACAAAGTGATACGACACTTCAGGATTTGCATAAGGATGTAGCCATTTCCACATTAGTTAGTACTCACTTTTAACGCTGCACTTACAGCAAATGGGGCTAAGGTTAACGAGCCAAAAAACAGTGCGGCAATTATAGCAAGTTGTCCGCTGTAGGGTAAGTTCATTGCCGCAGTATCTATGGCGCTAGTCGCAAATATCAATACAGGAATATAAAGGGGCAATACTAATAAGCTGAGTAATACGCCACCTTTCTTAAGACCAACGGTCAATGCAACACCTATAGCCCCAAGTAAACTTAATATGGGCGTGCCTAACAATAACGTTAGCATTAATGCACTGTAACTATTTTCATTCAAATGTAACAGTACGGCAAGAAGTGGGGCAATAAAAATAAGGGGTAAGCCGGTCACCAACCAATGAGCGGTTATTTTTGCTATTACTAATATAAAAATGGGATGAGGGCTCAGCATCATTTGTTCTAACGAACCGTCTTCATGATCAGATTTAAATAACCGGTCGAGCGACAATAGTGTAGAAAGTAAAGCGGCTACCCAAATAATGCCTGGGGCGATACGCGATAAAGTCGTAGATTCAGGGCCAATACCAAGAGGAAATAACGTAACAACAATAATAAAAAATAATAATGGGTTAATAATATCGTCACGATGACGAAAAGCAATAGTGAGATCTCGTTTAATAATTAAATTGAATGCGGCTTTATACGATAAATTATGTTCGGGTGTCATGCTAAGTTATCTCTAATAAAAGCGGTAATCTAAAGTGATTTTTTTCACCTTATCTTCAGGAAATGACAAGTCTTGGTGAGTCGTTAATATAACACAACCACCGCGTTGAGCATGTGCTAGAAATAATTGCTCTAATTTTTCGACGCCGCGCTTATCTATAGCGGTAAAAGGTTCATCGAGTATCCAAATAGGGGCTGTACTTTGCCATAAGCGTGCAAGAGAAATTCGACGATGCTGTCCGGCACTTAAATGTGATGCTAGGGCATTTTCAAACCCTAATAAATTCACTTTTTCTAACGTTTCTTCCGCTGTCGATACATCGTTGCCATGTAAGGCGAGCGTAAACTCTAAATTTTCTTGAGCGGTCATTTCACCTTTCACACCAGGTAAATGCCCTATATATAGAAGATTTTGGTGAAATTCATCAGACTGTTCAGTAATGTTTTGTTCTCTAAATAATACAGTGCCGTCATAAGGTTGAGATAATCCCGCTAAAATACGCAATAAACTCGTTTTACCTGATCCATTTGGGCCTTCTACCTGTATAACATCGCCACTACATACTGAAAAATTAAGTGCTTCAAATAATATTCTGTCTTCACGAATACAAGTCAATCCGTTTGCTGATAGCAGTACTTGATTATTTGTTGGGTTATTTAATGGTTTAATATGTAGAGAATTTGCCAATAGAATCACTTTTTTAATAATTATTATACGTTAGTTTTACATCAAGTTTATAAGCTGAATGTTATCGTAATTTGCGGCATAACGATTTGATTTAGATCGCATTATCAAATCGGGTAATATCATACTATATCGCACAGTAAAGGCTAGCATTAGAAGTGAGAAAATTAATCATTTATTTTGTTAGTACATTGATGATATTAAACATCATATAGTGCTAGAATTACCAAAATTTTTAGTTTGAAATTTTTTATTTATTTGTTCATTGGCAGATAATTTAAACAATAACTGACTATAAAATTATTATAATGATGTCTTTTATCGATAAATTTTTGTATTTAGTGTTTTCACTGAATCGGAGAAAGTAATGATCCCTGAAGTAATGCTCCCTGAGTTAGGACATTTCGCCCTTATTATAGGTTTGGCTTTTGCTATATGTTTAAGCATTATCCCATTAGTAGGTTTGGCAACTAATCAACAACGTTTAGTTGGTTATGCTAAACCTTTAACCTTTGGCATGTTTGCCTTTACAACTATCAGTCTCATTATTCTCGGCTGGAGTTTTGTTATCGACGATTTCTCCGTTAAATATATTGCGGGTCATTCTAATTCTCATTTACCTTACTACTTTAAAATCAGCGCGGTATGGGGTGGACACGAAGGTTCTCTTTTGTTGTGGGTTTTCTCATTAACTGCCTGGACTGCCGCTGTCGCTAAATTCAGTAAAGGCATTGATGAAGCTTTTGTTGCTCGAGTTTTAGCTGTTCTGGGCATGATAGCCATTGGATTTATGCTCTTTACGCTATTAACGTCTAATCCATTTGAGCGACTATGGCCAATGGTGCCAACCGAAGGCCGCGATTTAAATCCACTGCTACAAGATATTGGCTTAATTATTCACCCTCCGATGCTTTATTTAGGTTATGTCGGCTTTTCTGTTGCTTTCGCTTTCGCTGTTGCGGCGTTAATGTGTGGCAAGTTAGATGCTGCTTGGGCTCGCTGGGCAAGACCTTGGACCGTCGCTGCATGGATATTCTTAACATTAGGTATCGCTTTAGGGAGTTGGTGGGCTTATTACGAACTTGGCTGGGGCGGATGGTGGTTCTGGGATCCAGTAGAAAATGCTTCCTTTATGCCATGGCTGGTCGGTACTGCACTTATTCATTCATTAGCGGTGACAGAAAAACGCGGCACATTCAGAAACTGGACGGTATTACTGGCAATATTTGCTTTTAGTTTAAGTTTATTAGGTACCTTCTTAGTGCGTTCGGGCGTTATTACGTCGGTGCATTCATTTGCCGCTGATCCTGGTCGTGGTTTATTTATTTTATTGTTGCTGGCTATAGCGGTTGGCGGGTCATTAACACTTTACGCTTTTAGAGCCAGTACCGTGCAAACTTTTAGCCGTTTTGCTTTGTACTCTCGAGAAACTGCGCTACTTATTTGTAATATTATTTTAGTGGTTGCAACTGTTACTGTCATGTTAGGGACCTTATACCCATTGTTAGTTGACTCAATGGGCTTAGGAAAAATATCGGTAGGACCTCCGTATTTTAATGCGGTATTTGTGCCGATAATGAGTTTACTTTTTGTCGTCATGGGTATTGGTCCGTTAATTCGCTGGAAAAAAGCCAAACAAGGTGAGTTACGTAAACAAATGTTCAGTCCACTCGTGATAAGTCTTGCCGTGGGTATTTCATTTCCATTTTTATACGGTGGTGAATTCGTGCCCTTGGTTACTATGGGGGTAGGTTTAGCCTGTTGGGTTTTCCTTGTTGTTTTAAAAGAGTTAATTAATCAAATAAACTCGGGTAATGACAAATGGAAATTCTCTAAGCTGACGTTAAGCCAATGGGGCATGACCTGTGCTCATATGGGCATAGCGATCACTATTGTTGGTGTAACTATCGTCTCAGTATATGAAAGTGAAACGAACGTAAAAATGTACGTTAATGACAAAGTTCAAATTGACGATACCGATTATGAAATTGCTTTTAAAGGTATTAAACAGGTAAAAGGCGCTAATTATAGTGCTGAACAAGGCCAGATTGAAGTTTATAATAATGGTGAGTTTGTTACGCTTTTAAAACCTGAGCGCCGCACGTACCTAGTACAAACCATGGGAATGACTGAGGCAGGTATTGATCCGGGTTTATTCCGTGATATTTATGTGGCATTAGGTGATCCCTTAGAAGGAAATGCTTGGGCAGTTCGTGTCCATTATAAACCTTTTGTTCGTTGGATATGGTTGGGCGCAATATTTATGGCATTTGGTGGCTTTTTAGCGATATTAGATAAACGTTACCGTCGTAAAAAAGTTATTAAAAAGGTACAGACAACTTCTTTAGTAACACCTGCTGCTGATAAATTAGCAACAAGTAAAGAGGGAAATACGTAATGGGGAAATTGATTCGTTTTATTCCACTTATTTTATTTATTGCACTAGGCGCTATATTATTCAGAGGGTTATCACTTAACCCTACTGAGTTACCTTCTGCGCTGATCGGTAAAAAATTTCCTGAATTTGCTTTAACGTCAGTGTTAAGTGAATCACAGATTATGACAACAGCTGATTTTAAACCCGGTATTAAACTGGTTAATGTTTGGGGAACTTGGTGCCCATCATGTCGTTACGAGCATGAATATTTAAACAAACTGTCAAAAACAGATCGTTTTACTATTTACGGTTTAAATTATGATGATGAGCGTGTAAATGCTGCACAATGGTTAACTAAACTCGGTAATCCTTATCAATTCTCAGCTTTTGACGAAGAGGGGAAACTCAGCGTGAATTTAGGTGTTTATGCAGCACCTGAAACCTTTGTTGTTGATCACAGTAATATTATTCGTAAGCGTTATGCTGGCCCACTAACACCAGAAATTTGGCAAAGTGAATTTGAACCACTGATTACACAAATTGAAGCTGATTTTCTAGCCTCTTCTCGCCATAAAGGAAATCAGTAATTATGTTCAGTAAATACTTAGTTGTAGCACTTATCGCAACGGTTACTATCTTTAGTTCATCTATTTTAGCAACGCCGGTTGATACTTATGTTTTTAAGGATAAGGTCACAGAGACTCGCTTTAATGCACTTAACAAAGAATTACGTTGTCCTAAATGTCAAAATCAAAATTTAGCTGATTCAAATTCACCCATTGCTGAAGATTTACGTCGAGAAGTTTACGATATGCTTCAAGCAGGTAAAGCCGATATGGAAATTGTTGACTTTATGGTGTCTCGTTATGGGGAGTTTGTTTTATATCGTCCACGAGTTAATAGCTTAACTTATATTTTGTGGTATGGCCCAGCAGGCCTGCTCTTTATTGGTGCTATCGTTGTTGTTCTAATTCTGCGAAGGAAACCAGTAAAAAATGCCCAAAAACCATTAAGCACTGATCAGAAAGACAAACTTGATCAAATTCTGAAAAATAAATAAGGCTGTCTCATGGAATTAATTTTTATCATTATCGCCTTTTTATTACTGATATTAGTAGTAGTGTGGGCACCTTTTATAAAGCAACAACAAAGTACAATTACCATTGATGATACACAACGCGATGAAACCAACGTGCGTTTATATCATGAGCATAAAGCTGAGATAGAAAAAGATTTTCAGCAAAATAATATTGATGATGAAAACTATCAGTATTTATTAACGGAACTTGATAATACGTTATTACAAGATATGGAAAATCAAGATCTTGAAAATAATACCCCACAAGAAATTAAGGTATTAGGCATTGTTTGGCCTGTTGGTTTGTCGCTTTTTATTTTAGCTTTTAGCTTTTATTTGTATGCCGAAATAGGTACTTATGAAAAGTTAACAACAATGGTGCCACAAGCGCCAATGCAACAATCGGCGAGTTCCGAACAACAAACGGTTAACGAACTTAAACGTTTGATGGAAATCACTAAAGCTGAACCTGAAAACTCAGATGCTTGGTATAGTTTAGGGCAGTCATTAGTTAACGTTGGTGAATTTGATAGTGCGTTAAAAGCATATGACCAAGTGCTACGTATTGAAGGTCCACAAGCGGATATATTTGGTGCTAAAGCGCAAGCAGTCTACTATAAAAATGAGCAAAAAATTGATAGTACAGTTCAAGGTCTTATCGACCAAGCGTTAACGATTGACCCTAATGATCCTTCTACTAATATATTATTAGGGATGCATAATTTTATTGCTGGTAACTTTAAAGTCGCTATTTCTCATTGGCAACGTGTTGTTGATTCAGATAAAAAGAATGTTAATAAGCAAGCATTATTAGAAGTGATTGAAGAAGCGAAAACTCGTCTGGCCAATCCTGATAGTACGGGTGTTAAACCCAGTGAAGCTGATGAAAGCACCACAGGACCGCAATTAACGGTAAGTGTTTCGTTAAGTGATGAAATATTAGCTAAATTGTCGCAGGAAGACGACAGAACTGTCTTTATTTATGCGATACCTGCTGATACTTCGCGAGGACGTATGCCACTAGCTGCCGTTAAGTTATTAGCGAGTGATTTACCTATCACCATTATCTTGAATGATTCTCGTGCAATGACGCCACAAGCTAAGTTGAGTGATGTCGATACAGTACACATTTATGCGGTAGTTTCCGCTTTAGGTGGTGCAGGTATTAAATCAGGCGATTTTAAAGCAGAACTTAATGATGTAGCCATCAGTACAACAGAGCCACTAAATTTAGTGGTTAGCAGTATTGTTCCATAAGATAAGCGATATTATTTTTTGAACCCTTTAATCATCATGCTGAATTCTTTCAGTATGATGATATATAAATAGGGTATATTAATTAATCGTAATTTTGTCGACATTTAAATAATAGAGTATCTAATTCATGCCTAAATTTTCTGGACGTTTTCACGGCCGTACAAAAGAAATTCATAACAAAAAAGCAAAAATTGGTGTATTGCTCACTAATCTTGGCACGCCTGAAGCGCCAACGCCTTCAGCTTTACGGCGTTATTTAGGCGAGTTTCTCTCTGATCCTCGTGTGGTTGAAATACCTCGACTTATTTGGTTGATGATATTACATGGTATTATTTTACGGGTTAGACCAAAAAAATCAGCTAAGTTATATGAGAGTATTTGGACACCTTCAGGCTCACCATTATTGGTGATCAGCAAACAGCAAAAAGATGAAGTGGCCAAAGTACTTGCCGAAAAATATGGCGAAGATGTTAAGGTTGAATTAGCAATGCGCTATGGTAAGCCTACAATCAATGATGCTTTAGACAGGTTACAAGTTGCCGGTGTTAGTAAAATAATTACCTTACCGCTTTACCCTCAATATGCGGGTCCTACGGTCGGTTCAACGTTTGACGCCGTTGTTAATAAAATTAAATCTTGGCGCTGGATACCTAGCTTAAGTTTCATTAGCGGCTATCATGACAACCCTAAATACATAGCTGCGCTTGTCCAAAGTGTAAATAAGCATATTGCAGAGCATGGTAAGCCAGATAAATTAGTGTTGTCGTTTCATGGTATGCCTAAGTACTTTCTCGAGCAGGGTGACCCTTATTATTGTTGTTGTGCAAAGACAACGCGTTTATTAATGGAGGCGTTAGCCTTTACTGAGGATGATTTTGTGATGACCTTTCAGTCACGTTTTGGTAAAGCTGAATGGTTACAACCTTATACTGATGAAACGCTTGTTGATCTTGCCGCTAATAATAAGCATGTGGCTATAATTAGCCCTGCATTTAGTGCTGATTGTTTAGAAACGTTAGAAGAGCTAGTGCACGAAAATCGCGATATGTTTATTGGTGCTGGTGGTGAAACGTATCATTACATTCCGGCCTTAAATACCGATGAAATGCATATTGATGCCATTGTAGATATTATATCTGCAGAAATTACTCTTTAGTTAAGATAATACGATCTATTATTAATAGGGCGTGTCAAAACTATAAGCGGTCATCATGTCTATTTTTTATTCATGGTGACTTCTTAAATACAAGATTAATCCTGACAATCCCTCGGGTATACTGTCTCTTTAGAACGTTTTTTTTCTACCATCAGATAACAAGTTAAGTTCAATAAATGCTTTTAAATCGTCTTTTAGTGCTTTTTTTTCCTAAACATAGAGCAATAATTGACAAGATAAACAACCATTTTAAATTAGGCTCTGATACTTGCACCGCAGGGGGTAACTGAACACTTATAAAACTCTGACCTAAATTTCCTCTTCCTGCTGTTTCACTTTCAATAACCCATTCAAAATCCTGATAACGATTACCCTGCTGTGTTAATTGTAACGATTGTCCTTGAGGAGAGCCATTTTGGCTGATAGAAATGTTATTACTGAATATTCCTGAAGCTGCACCATTTTTTGCTTCAAAAGCACCTTCATAAGACAGAAACTATATCACCTGATTACTATTATCAACGAGTGCAATACCATCTCCAATACCACTAGTAGCGCCATTTTGAATACCACTGATGGCAAGTGCTAAAAATCCAAAGCCATTATTGCTGTCCGTTAAGGTGATATCACCGATGGTAGTCGTTTTATAAATTAACCCCGTCGTGCCATTATAAAACTGTAAAGACCAATCTAATAGATTTAAGCCAGCAGTTCCGGCAAGTTCAACAAATTCATTTTTGTCAGCACCGCTATTATCGTAATGAATTTCATTAATGAAAATAAGAGACGCTTTGGTTGTTATTGGGTTTAATAATAAAATGACTGAAAGTAGTAGATATTTTGTTGGTATGGCTAAATATTGCGTATTCATATAAATTCCCTTTATGATTAATTATTAACGTTTTGTTAGCAATTATTTTACATAAAGAGTGTAGCAGAACTTGATTTTTTTGCGTTCAGACAGAGAGAATTAATCGCTAGAGATAGTGTAATAAACTGAATTTTAAAATAAAAAAAAAGCGAAACAATTTTCATTGTTGCGCTTTTTATTCGGGTCTATTGACCCGTTAATAATTAGAATAAACTAGTTATTAAGAAGCAATTACGTTTTCAGCTTCAGGACCTTTTTGTCCTTGCTTGATAGTAAAAGTAACAGCTTGGCCGTCAGTTAGTGTACGGAAACCGTCACCAGAGATAGCGCTGAAGTGAACAAAAACGTCAGGACCGTTATCTTGCTCGATGAAACCGAATCCTTTAGATTCGTTAAAAAATTTTACTTTACCAGTTACTGAATCAGACATGTGAACATTTCCCGTAGGTTTAATAATTAAAAAATAGTAATAAGTGGATTATCCACTTTGATATATACGGAGTAAATGCTCTCTACCTATAAAAGTACAGACAGAGAAAGGTTTCCAATAACACAAACTAGTAGCGTCTGAGGTTAATCAATAATCACCTTTATAAATAAAGGTTATAGTTGAAATATCCTTCTCCCGAAACGCAAAAACTCAACGCAAAAGTATGTTAGCACAATATTTTATTGAGATCCTATAAAATCTTTAAGATTTAGTGACTTTTTTATGACATAAAAAAGCCAGCTAAGGTGCTGGCTTTATTGAATATTTATAACTGAGAATCATTATTATTTATCAATGATACATAAATGACGATTACAACGTTGAAATTTGTGTCATTTGCTCAGCAAGCTTTGTTAACGCAGACTCTGCATCGGCTAACTTAGCTTTTTCTTTGTTAATAACAGCCTCTGGAGCTTTACCAACAAACTTTTCATTACTTAGCTTACCGCGTGTTCTATCAGCGTCTTTTTCTAACTTATCAATTGCTTTAGCTAATCGTGCGAGTTCTGCTTCCTTATCAATTAAGCCTGCCATTGGTATTAAGACTGATAAATCTCCAACAACAGCTGTTGCTGAAAGTGGACCGTTATCATCATCCGCTAAGACCGTTATGCTTTCAAGTTTTGCTAAAGCACTTAAAAATTGTTGATTTTCATCTAAACGACGTTGATCATTTTCGTTAACATTTTTAAGTAATACCGGTAACTCTTTACTTGGAGAAATATCCATTTCACCACGAATATTACGAATAGCAACAATAAATTGTTTTACCCACTCTAAATCGTCAATAGCTGTTTGGTCACATTGGCTTTCGTCAAACTGAGGGAAGCTTTGCACCATAATGCTAGCAGTCTCATTACCTTTTTGATCAGCAGCAAAATTACTTAATGGCACAACACGTTGCCAAATTGTTTCAGTAATGAATGGCATAATAGGGTGCATCAAACGTAATAAACTTTCTAAAACAGTCACTAAAGTATGACGCGTACCACGTTGTTGTGCTTCACTACCTTTGAACAATACTGGTTTGGTTAACTCTAAGTACCAATCACAAAACTGGTTCCAAGTGAATTCGTAAAGTGCTTGTGAAGCTAGGTCAAAGCGGAATGCATCAAAAGATTCATGAACAGTTTTAACGGTTTGCTGAAACTGGCCTAGTATCCAACGGTCAGCTAATGAAAATTCCATTTCACCTTGTTTAGCGTTAACCAGTTTTCCACAGTCTTGCTCTTCGGTATTCATTAAGACGTAACGACTTGCATTCCATAATTTATTACAGAAATTGCGGTAACCATCTAAGCGTTTCATATCCCACGTAATGTCACGACCTGTTGAAGCAACAGAGGTTAAGGTGAAACGTAAGGCATCAGTTCCATGCGCTTCAATACCTTCTGGGTATTCTTTTTTAGTTAATTTGTTTATTTTTGCGGCCAACTTTGGCTGCATCATATTACCCGTTCGCTTTTCCAACAAGTCTTCAAGGGCAATGCCATCGATCATATCTAGTGGATCAACAACGTTACCTTTTGACTTACTCATTTTATCGCCATTTTCATCGCGAATAAGTCCAGTCACATAGACTTTTTTGAACGGAACTTGTGGCTTACCATTTTCGTCTTTAATGAAATGCATGGTCATCATGATCATGCGTGCAACCCAGAAGAAAATAATATCAAAGCCAGTAACGAGCACATCAGTTGAATGGAATTTCTTAAGATCTTCCATACTACTTGGCCAACCTAAGGTTGAAAATGTCCACAAGGCTGATGAGAACCACGTATCAAGTACGTCATCGTCTTGTTTTAAGTTAACATCAGCACTTAATGAATACTTAGTGCGAACTTCTTCTTCGGTTCTACCCACATAGACACCACCATTGTCGTCGTACCAAGCTGGAATTCTATGACCCCACCAAAGCTGACGAGAAATACACCAATCTTGAATATCACGCATCCAAGCGTTGTACATGTTTTCATATTGTTTAGGCACAATTTCAATTTCGCCATTTGCTACTGCGTCAATGGCAGGTCCAGCGAGAGGTGCCGTGCGAACATACCATTGATCAGTCAATAATGGCTCAATGATCACACCAGAACGATCACCATAGGGTGCAACTAAATCATGTTCTTTTACTTCAACTAAAAAGCCTAAGTCTTCAAACGCGTCAACAATGGCTTTGCGGGCAACAAAACGGTCTAAGCCAGCAAATTCAGCCGGTAATTCAGTGCTATATGCATCTGATGGCTCGCCATTGTTCTTATAAACTTCGGCGACGGCTAAAATAGCGGCGTTTTTATCTAAAATATTGATTAAGGGTAAATCATGACGTTTACCCACTTCGTTATCATTAAAGTCATGGGCTGGTGTTATTTTTACACAACCAGTACCCTTGGCCATATCAGCATGGTCGTCGCCAACAATTGGAATTAAACGATTAACTAAGGGTAATAAAACATTTTTACCAATCAGGTCTTTATAACGAGGGTCTTCAGGGTTAACTGCTACACCCGTATCACCTAATACTGTTTCTGGTCGAGTTGTTGCTACGACTAAGTAGTCATGACCTTCAGCCGTTTTTGCGCCGTCAGCCAAAGGATAGCGCAAGTACCACATGTGGCCTTTTTTATCTTTGTTTTCAACTTCTAAATCAGAAATAGCGGTATGGAACTTTGGATCCCAGTTAACTAAGCGTTTACCACGATAGATTAAATCGTCTTCAAATAAGCGTACAAAGACTTCTTGCACGGCTTCAGACATACCGTCGTCCATCGTGAAGCGTTCGCGAGTCCAGTCAATTGAGTTACCTAATCGGCGCATTTGTTTGCCAATAGTGCCACCTGACTCGTTTTTCCATTCCCACACTTTATCAATGAATGCATCACGACCGTAATCATGACGTGTTTTATCTTCTTCAGCGGCAATTTTACGTTCTACGACCATCTGTGTTGCTATACCGGCATGATCCATTCCGGTCTGCCATAAGGTATTTTTACCCTGCATACGTTGATAGCGAATTAAGGTATCCATAATAGTCTGTTGGAACGCGTGTCCCATATGCAAACTACCGGTAACGTTAGGTGGTGGTATAGCGATGCTATAGCCATCTCCTTCGCCAGTTGGGCTAAAATAACCTTGCTCTTCCCAACTTTGATAAAGAGACTGTTCTATTTCTGAAGGATTGAATGTTTTTTCCATGGGAATGACTACTTAACTTGATTGATGTGCATTAATTGAATTTGACTGTTGTGGCGCGGTTTGATTATCCACTTGAAACCCCCATTGACGATAGCCCTTATAACGCTCTCGAGCTTGCTGTTTTAGGGTTTCATCACTGGGTACAAAATCAACAATGTGTGAAAACTGATTAGCAAAGTTTGGCACTGTGCTGGTTAAATTTATTAAAATAGCGCGACGGTTAGTGGGCGGTTGCCAACTAATTTCAACGGCTGCGCCATTTTTAGGGCCTTCGCCCGGTAAATTGTGAGGAACAAAACTGTCAGGTTCAAATGCCCAAAGCAGTTCATCTAATTGATGAGCCGTTTGCTGATCAGCGCAGTAAATAAATATACGTTGATTTTGACGGTAAAAATTAGCAGCCTGCAAACAAGCATGGGCATGAGACTGTTCAGCCACATGGTCATGCTTTGCATTATCGTCAAGCAAATAAAACATTACTTGTGTTTGCATGTTCGCGTTGTTCCTTTTATTGCTTTCTTTTAGTTTAAAGCTATTCGCTTTGATCTGCGCCTGCACGATTCAATAAAAATTGAGTCAACAAACTTACAGGGCGGCCAGTCGACCCTTTTTCTTTACCACCACGCCAAGCTGTACCAGCAATATCAAGATGTGCCCAATGATACTTTTTAGTAAAACGTGCTAAGAAACAGGCAGCAGTTATAGTACCTGCACCTTTACCACCTAAATTGGTAAAGTCTGCAAATGGGCTTTCTAGCTGTTCTTGGTACTCTTCCCATAACGGTAAACGCCATGCGCGGTCACCACTTTGTTCAGAAGCGTTCAATAACTCATGTGCTAATGGATTGTGTGTGCTTAATAAACCAGAAGCGTGTTTACCTAAAGCAACAACACATGCGCCGGTAAGTGTTGCGACATCAATAACAAGTTCTGGATCAAAACGTTCAACATAAGTAAGCGCATCACACAAGACTAAGCGGCCTTCAGCATCAGTATTTAATACCTCAACCGTTTGACCTGACATTGTCGTTAAAATATCGCCAGGACGATAAGCGTCGCCACCGGGCATATTTTCACAACCGGCTAGCACACCAATAACGTTAATAGGTAGTTGTAATTCGGCTAAGGCATGCATAGCTCCTAAAACACCCGCTGCTCCACCCATGTCATATTTCATTTCGTCCATCGATTCGCCAGGCTTTAATGAAATGCCACCCGAATCAAAAGTAACACCTTTACCGACTAAAACAATGGGGTTAACGTCAGCAGCAGCGCCATTATATTTAATGACACTCATGATCGATTCATTGCGAGAGCCACGACCAACGGCAAGATATGAACTCATGCCCAATGCTTCCATTTCTTTCTCACCAACAATCTCGGTACTGACATTGTCGTAATCGTGTTCTAAAATTTTAGCCTGTTCAGCTAAATAAGCTGGGTTACAAATATTTGGCGGCATATTAGCCACATTTTTACAGGTAGTTATGCCTTCCGAAACAGCAAGCGCATGAGAAATTGCACGTTCGCCCAAGGGTAACTCTCTACGTGTTGGCACATTGAAAACCATTTTACGTAACGGACGGCGAGCTTCAACTTTGCGCGTTTTTAATCCGTGGAAGTTATATAAGCAATCTTGGGTCGCTTCAACGGCTTGGCGCACTTTCCAATAAGTATCTCGACCTTTAACGTGTAATTCTGATAAAAAGCATACTGCTTCCATTGAACCCGTTTCATTTAAGGTACTAATGGTTTTACTGATAATTTGGCGGTATTGGCGTTCATCAAGTTCACGCTCTTTACCACAACCAAC
This sequence comes from Colwellia sp. Bg11-12, assembly GCF_014076955.1. NCBI lineage: Bacteria > Pseudomonadati > Pseudomonadota > Gammaproteobacteria > Alteromonadales > Colwelliaceae > Colwellia > Colwellia sp. Bg11-12. The sequence continues at coordinate 84,131 of NZ_JACGUZ010000053.1, read as the reverse complement.
CAGTAAAACACGTTCGCTTAAGATATTAGGGACGTGATGAAGCAGTAACATTTGCCCTGATTTACCTTCTAAATCGCCACGACGTAATAAGTTACTGATGTAACCTTCACTAATTTCGTCAAGTTGTTCAGCAATCGCTGAAAGACGGCGAGGTTCAAAAACGCCAACGACTATACAGGCGCTACGTTGCTTTTCGGGACTACCACTTTTTACGTTGAACTCCATGAGCTCTCCTAATTCGTACAAAAACAAGCTGTTTTTAAATGAAATTTACGAGTAAACTTGTTTAAATCTATAAATAATCGATATGCTTACTTTTAAAAGTATTCAGCGACAGGCTATAATTATAGCCTGATGCAAGCGAATTCCCTTCAGAGCAAAAATTAATATTACTTATGAAAACGACAAGTTTACTTAAAAATAGAGCAGATGTCAGAAAAAAACGATGTTTTTATAGGGAATTCTTATGATTATCTTTCGTTATTTACTCAAAGAAGTCGCTAAAACACAATTAGCGGTATTCTTAGTATTAATGACCATTTTTATTAGTAATAAATTTGTTCGTATTCTAGATGATGCCGCCGAAGGTGGTATCCCTGGACACTTGGTGATGGTCTTTATTGGCTTAAAGGTACCAGACTTAGCCGGGATGATTTTGCCCCTGAGTTTATTTTTGGGGGTTTTACTGGCTTACGGGCGTATTTATGCCGATAGCGAAATGACAGTATTGCATGCCTGTGGCGTCAGTGAATGGTATGTAGTGCGGGTTACGCTTATTTTAAGTTTAATTACGGCTATTTTTACTGGTGTTTTTACCTTATATCTGTCGCCAATGGCTTCGGAATACGAGTATCAAGTTAAAGAACAGCTAGCGACAGATTCGGGTTTAAGCTCTCTTATCGCCGGTCGTTTTCAAACAACAGGTAATGAAAAAGCCGTTGTTTTTATTCATGATAAAAACCGTGATGACAATACCTTTGAAAAGGTTTTTGTTGCACAGTTACCGGATAAAAAAGCCACCGATAAAAGTATTATCAATGCAAGTTTGGTTTATGCGCAATCGGGTCAGGTGATTGAAGAAGATAGTGGCTCTCAACGTTTAGTGTTGAGTGATGGTACGCGTTATCAAAACGATACGAAGAGTAAGGAGTTCAAAGAAGTCTTTTTTGATAAATATTATATTCAAATACAAGATCAAAAAGTGGCGCACAAAAATAGAAAATTAAGAGCTATTCCCACCCAAGATTTATTCGAAGAAGATACCGCTGCATTTAGCGCAGAAACACATTGGCGTATTGCTTTTCCTATCGCCTGTTTAATCATGACATTAATCGCAGTACCCTTGAGTGTGGTAAATCCAAGACAGGGGAAGTTTGCTAAAATGTTACCTGCGTTATTGTTGTTTTTAGGGTATTTTTTAATGCTTACTGCGGTACGTTCTGGCGTTGAATCTGGAACAATACCTAAACATTTAGGGTTATGGCCCGTACACTTTTTTGTACTATTTTTAGGGATAAGTTTGCTGATAAAAGATCGAAGTTTTGGTCTGAAAATTAAAGCTAAACTACCTTTATTATTCCGCAACGTTACCCGCAAAGGAGCATCATCATAATGCGTATATTAGATATGTATATTGGTCGAATTATTGCTTCAACTACGCTGCTAACGTTAGCCGTTTTTGTCAGCTTAAGCAGTATTATTAAGTTTGTCGAAGAAATGAAAGCAGTAGGCAAGGGTAACTATGATATTGCCCATGCTGCTTTGTTTGTGCTTTATAAAATCCCCCCTGACGTTGAAATGTTCTTCCCTATGTCTGCACTCATTGGTGGTTTAATTGGTATGGGCATGCTCGCATCAAACAGTGAACTTGTGGTAATGCAAGCCGCAGGTTTATCTCGGGTAGATATCATTAAGTCAGTGATGAAATCAGCGACTATTCTTGTGCTTATTAGCATGGCAGTCGGTGAATGGCTAGCACCAATAGGTGAATTAGCCGCAAGACAAGTTAAGGCTCAGGCTATTTCTGGTGGTAGCTTAATTTCCTCTGCTGATGGTACTTGGGCGAAAGATGGCGATTATTTTGTTCATATAGGCGAAGTAGAAGACAAAGGGAAATTAAACGATATACAAATATATCGCTTTGATAAGTCATTAAAACTATCCAGTTGGCTTTATGCTGCGAGCGCTGTTTACCAAAAAGATGCCTGGCAGTTACGTGATGTTGTTGATACCCATTTAAGTGAAAATAAAATGGTTAAAGAGTTATCACCTATTAAAATGTGGACATCGAGTTTAACCCCTGAAAAGCTTGGTGTGGTAATGGTAACCCCAGAAGCTTTATCATTACGCGGCTTGTCAGAATATTTAAGTTATTTGGAAGAAAATAATCAAGACCCTAGCCGTTACGTGTTAGCTTTTTGGCGAAAAATAGTTCAACCTTTAACGGTAGCGGTAATGTTATTACTCGCATTATCCTTTGTCTTTGGACCCTTACGATCTGTTTCTATGGGCGCAAGAATTATGATGGGGGTAGCGACGGGGATTTTGTTTTTTATTACTAATGAAGTACTAGGCTCGTTAAGTTTAGTATATCAACTGCCTGCGGCTTTTGGGGCGCTAATGCCGAGCTTTATCTTTGTGTCGTTAGCGTTATATTTAATGAATAAACGGCCCAGTTAACACCTTTATTTGAGCATTATTTCACTTGTCAGAGTTCGCAGGATAAAAGCCTTTTATCCTGCTCTTATATACTATAGACGACCACGATTAGCGGCTAACGTTAAAACAACGACTTCGGTATCTGTTAACCTATCTTGTAAACTTAACTTATTTTTACGATCAAAAATCACGCTAAGGTTACCTAGACCAAGTAGCGTAGGTAGCAATCTTTTTAAGCCAGTAACTTTATTGATTAAAGAGCCATCTTGATTTTGAACACGTAAACGCCAAGCTTTCATTCCTAATGTTTGGCCTGTTTTAGACCAAAACCAAATAAAGAAAAATGATACCCAAGCAATTTTCCAAAACTCATTTGGCCATTTTAACCAGGCCGTATTAGCGATGGTATCAGAAAAGTGGTCATAGCCTTGCAATCCAAACAAACCAAAGTGAAAGCCTAAGTACATTAGTAGAAAAGATATTGCACCAGCGGTCATGTAAACCGCAATGGCAATTAACAGATCATAAACCCAAGAAGCTAAGCGGCGACGAAAACCAGCTCGAGGGAAAGTTTCTACACTATCAGAAGTTACAGATGTCATTAAAAGCCTAAAAGAGTGAATATACAAATTTCAACTATTCTAGCAAAGCTATTGATAAAAATTAACCAATGAAAATTTAAATAATTCTGTAAACATCACAAACGTATAAATATTCAGCAAACAGTCGGCAGAGTAATAAAATATATTGCTAAATCAAGTTATTTTCGTATAATGCCGAACAGATTCATTAATGCGCTTACATTGATGGACAACAGTTTTAAATCTTTGGTTGTTACAACGAAAGACATTTAAGCCGGTGTGATGAAATTGGTATACATAGGGGATTCAAAATCCCCCGTCGAAAGACGTGGCGGTTCGAGTCCGCCCACCGGTACCACATATGAAAGCCCTGATTCGAAAGAGTCGGGGCTTTTTTACATTCGAAATATAATCTTTAAACTACATTAGTTATGAACCGCTATAAGATCTTTTTCAATAGGCTGGTTTATAATGTATTACACGTAATTGGTTTTTGAAAAACTGATTGTAGAGATATTTATCTGTTCTCTTTTTCCTTAGTTATCAAACGGTATTAAAAGGCTTTTACATGGCATCGACAGCGCACGCACTTCACATATTGGTTAAGCACAAAGAAATTGCCGAAGATATTATTAAGCAGTTAGCTAAGGGGGCTAAGTTTCAAACGTTAGCAAAAAAATATTCGTCATGTCCGTCTGGTAAGAAAGGCGGTGATTTAGGCGAGTTTAAACGAGGTCAAATGGTCCCTCAGTTTGATAAAATAGCATTTAGCGGCGCAATATTAGAACCTCATCTTGTTAAAACTAAATTTGGCTGGCATGTTATTAAAGTGCTTTACCGGACTTAATTTACAACTATTTTTCACTAGAAGTCTTTGGTTTAACATCCGTAGATTTAAGAACAAATATTAATAACTCAAAAATTTTTGAATGAAGTGTTTGTCGGCGAGGCAAACTGCTGAAATGACTAAATTACTTTTATTATCAGTGTTAGTTTTGTAAATAAAATCACGAAGATTCTCCATTACTGGATAAGTTTAGCCATAAATGATGCTGTCAGCTGGAATTACAATGAGGATCTCATGATTTTAAGTCAGTTATCTTACGGAGCTGAAAGCACTCGTTATATAGCTTAATTCTATGAGTCATCATTTTTAATAAAATCATAACCTGATTATATTTCAATATAATTTACTGTACTATCTGTCTCGACTTTGCTTTGCTTAATATTGCCCTTTGGTTTATAACTAAATCAATCCTATTAATAAATTACACTAATTAATGATTAAACAAACGATAAAAATCAATTCTATTCGATTGAGAATAATTTTTTTAATAATTTTGATTTTTACTATTGTATTACTGTTTTTTTCATATTTTTTAAAAGATTTTATTACTGGAGTCGAGCAAGATTTAGGGAAAAAAATGGTGCTTCAACATGCCATTATCAACAAAGAAAAAGTCATCAGTCATTTCACACAAAACTTAAATCTAATTAAACGTTCCTTACTCAATAACACGTATCAAGATTGGATGAAAAATAACGATAATGAAAAGTTTAAAGAAAAAGCGATTCAGTCTATTGAAGCCGATTGCCAAGTTATAGAATGTTATGGCTGGTTCGTCCTTTCAATTAACCCTCTTACGAGTATTGATTGGAATAAAGGAAGCAATACCATAAAAACGGTTCCGCTGAAATTAGAAGAAAACTCTTGGCTACCAAAGAAACTAGCAGAAAATAATGAGTTTTATGTCGATGCTGACATTAATACTATTGATGGCAACACCTACGTTTTTTTTGATTATATAGTAAGAAATAATGATCAAGTTATTGGTACGGTTGGAAGCTACGCACTAGTTTCAACGATTGCTAATCAAATACTCAGTACCACTGACCAAGATATTTTAGATGTACTTATTGATAATCATGGCGTATTTCGTACAAGTTTGAATGAAAATACCAGTAGTTATCATCCTATGCTTGCAAAGTTTTTATACAACAAGGAATTGCATCAAGTCATCGGAGGGGATCTAGACAAAAGCAGCTTAACAAAACTAAAAAATAATACTAACAGTGATTTGATAAAAACGATTGATATCACAATTAATGATGTTAACTATATTGCCGCTATTGTGTATATCGAGGAAATAGAATGGTATGCGATGAGTTTGTTTTCTAAAAAAGCAATGGAAGGAAGTATTGTTATTATTCCTCTATTTTTAGTGGGTGCACTGTTACTGTTTAGCGTTATTGGACTCACACTTTATTTTTTGAACAAGCTGATTTTTAAGCGACTTATCGTGATGAATAAATCAGTTAATAACATTGCATCAGGTAACTATAAAGACTTAATTAAAGATTCTCACTCGGATGAATTAGGTACTTTGGCCCAAGGGATAAACACCATGAGCCAAGAAATTTCAAAGAATTTGTCAAAAATAAATTCTCAGAATGATGCGCTAAATGATGCTATTAATAAAGCAAATGCAGCAAATAATGCAAAATCTATTTTTCTCTCCAACATGAGTCATGAAATAAGAACCCCTATGAATGCAGTGTTAGGTTTTGCTGAAATAGGACGAAAGACTCAATCTTTATCTGAAAAAAATGACTCACTTAAACAAATAGAGCTTTCAGGTGAGCACTTACTCCAAATAATTAACGACGTGTTAGATTTTTCTAAAATAGGGTCTAAGCAATTGGAGTTGGAAAACATCTCATTTAGCTTTAGTACTATTCTTGAGAAAATCACACAAATCTGTAAGTCTAGTAATGATAAAAAAAATCTTTCATTAAATATCTTTTTAGATGATTCTATTCCTAGTCATTTAATTGGCGATCCACTAAAAATAGAAAAAATCATCATTAATTTAGTTAGTAATGCTATAAAATTTACTGAACATGGCAGTATTGATATTAACACTCGTCTAAAAAAACAAAACGCAAGGGACGTTATCATCGAAATAAGTGTTAAAGATACAGGAATAGGTATAACGCCAGAACAACAAAAGAACTTATTTATAGTTTTCTCTCAAGCTGATAATTCAATCACTAGAAAGTTTGGTGGCACAGGACTAGGGTTAGCGATAAGTAAGCAATTAGTCGAAATGATGGGTGGGGCAATTACAGTAAAAAGTGAACTTGATAAAGGTACTGAATTCACATTCACCATACCTTTAGCATACGCTACTGAAAAGTTAGATAATGAAATGGAAGAATCAACCGATTTTGATTTAGTAAGGTTAAAAGCGGCTTTGTATGGGAAAAAAATATTACTAGTTGAAGACAATAGAATCAATCAAATTGTAGCTAAAAAAATGCTAGAGCCATTAAATATTTCAATTGATATTGCAGAGAATGGCTTGCAGGCATTAGAAAAAATTAAAACAGACATTTATTCGTTAGTGTTAATGGATATACAAATGCCTGAGTTAGACGGACTTCAAGCCACAAAGCAAATTAGAACATTTGATAATGATACTATAATCATAGGTATGTCAGCGCACGCTAGTATCCAAGATACTGATAAAGCGATTAAATCAGGAATGAATGATTATATGACTAAACCTATTAAACAAGAAAAAGTGTTTTTGATGATGTCAAAGTATATCTTTTAGTCCGTAAGTAACTCACTAACTCGCACCCAATAAATCTTGTCTTTAGAAGCAAAATCATCCGAAGTACAGGGATACGTTTCTTAAACGTTCAATAGCAATAAACTTTATGTTATGCCCACAACAATAAAATTAGTACGCTAGTAATAATTAAAGCCATCCCTAAGAACTCTAGTAAAGATATTTTTTCTTTAAATATTCTATAGGTAATAAACAAGGTAATAAAAAACTCAACTTGCCCTAATGCTTTTACGTAAGCGGCATTTTGAAAACTTGCTGCGGTAAACCAACCGATAGAGCCTATGACACTGGTTACGCCAACAAACAAACAAATACGCCAATACTTAACCATTTGCAGTAATTGATTTTTGTCTTGAAAATAGACATAAATAAAAGATATAACTGATTGAACTGTGATCATAAAGACTAACGTGACCGCAGCACTGAGTAGTAAATCGGTTTCTAATGCTAAACTTGATTGTCTTATCAGCAATGTTGTTATGGCCAAACCTAAGCCAGCAGCAAGGCCAAATCCAGCACCCGGGTTACGAAATATATCGTCAAAAGTAAATTTTACTTTTGACGCGAGTAAAACACCGACAACACCAACAGCAACAGAAAACCAACCCAGGTAAGTTAAACTTGTCGAAAAGAGTAAGGTGCCAACAACTGCAACTAGAATAGCCTCTGTTTTTGCTAAACTAGAAGCGACTGAAAAATTACGATATTTAAACGCAATAACTAAGCAGACTGTACCAATTATTTGGGCAAAACAAGCGATCAGTGCATATTTTAGGAAGTTTGGATTAATTGTTGGCATGGCTAGCTGGCGATATTCAAGTATCCACCATAGATACAACCAAGCAAAAGGTAACGCATATAAGTAGCGTACGCCAGTAGTTGCCATGGCATTTAGGTGGTTTGAAAGCTGCTTTTGTCCAGCGGTGCGAATGGCTTGCATAAGCGCAGCTAATAAAGTGAAGTAAATCCAAATATCCAAAAAAATTCCTAAATATTATTTTATGCTTGTTTAATAAATAGCGGCACCGTGAAAGTGATCGTATTACTTTTATCTTGTAGATAAATGAATACCAGCTAACATACAGCGAATAGAGCCCCCAGCGAGTTCTATTGTAGATACATTAATAGGGACAATCTTAACGTAATTTTCAATCATCAATATCTGGCTTTCAGTCAACGAATTATAGGCTGTTGTAGACATTGCTAAAATATTACCATTAGGTGTAGAAAGCTCTAATGCATTGCCGGCAAACTTACATATTTGCTCATAGGTTAGTTCAATGATTTCTTTATCACTTTCTTGAAAACGTTCGATTAAACTTGTGCGTTCGACTAAGTTTTTAACGCAATCTAGTCCAATAAGCACAAAGTTAGTCGCCATACTCATTAATACATTGGTATGGTATACGGCCACATTATTATCATCTGTGGCGGTAAATGGAACCGGCTGATAATGGAAGTCTTTACAAAATTGATTTAGCACGCGTTCACTCATGCGATTTGAAATAACTGCATAAGCATATCTATTTGAATGGTCTAATACCATAGAGCCAGTGCCTTCCAAAAAAAGATGCTGTTTTTCGAGCATAGAATAATCGACAACTTTATTGACTTTATATTCTTTTGATAATAATTTTATGATTTCAGGGTTCTTTTCTTTGCGACGATTCTCACAATACATGGGGAAAATGCCAATAGTGCCATCTTCATGTGTTGTAAACCAATTGTTTGGAAAAACAGAGTCCGGCGTGTCTTTTGTAAAGTCATCAAAAGCATGAACGGTAACACCATGTGATCTCAATATTTCAATCGTTTTTTGAACCTCTTTTCCTGCTTCTGCTGCAATATATTCAGCTGACATAGCCAGATTTGTCTGTTGAAATACATTATCCGCAGCCGTTTCAGGGTTCGCCATGAAATGGTGCGGACGAACCATAACAACAGCTGAAGGTGATTGATTAGCGTTTTTCATTAAGGTGTCCTTTAAGCTAGAAAAATAACTAGTTAAGTAATGTAAAAAGATTTTTTTGATCAGTAAGCTCAGGCACTAACTCGATAATTTCGCCGATGTTATGTCCCACGATGAGATCCTTGAGTAATCTCAGCGCTGAATAATGTTCCAATGCAAAAACACCCGAATCAAAGATGGTAATATCATCAGCTGAATTTCTACCAAGGTGCTTGCTAGCAATCACTTGCCAAAATTCAGTGACAAGGTGATCGTCGGCAATTGTTGAATGTCAGTAAAAATAGTCATAATAATTCCTTGGTTAATTAATAGGAATTATGAACCTTATAAGCGGCAACTATTAGTCTAAGCTTTTCATTAAATTGATAACTAACTATGCAGTTTGCTATGTATTTATTTTATTTTGATAGGTTTCTTTGTGGCTAGCAGGTGAATTGTGTATGACTCATTAAAATATAATTTTCAATGAGTCATGATTAACTATGATCTAACTTGATGGGATGAGAGTAAAATACTGGTTTCAGAAGTAGAAATTTCGGGTATTCCTCTTATTCTACATAATATTCTATCAAACTCTTCAAGTGAACTTGTTTGCAACTCAACAAGCATATCCCAACGACCATTAGTTGTATGGATACTACAGACACTAGGCTCTGACATTAGGGCAAACTTAACATTTTTAGTTGAACTGCCCTTTATTTCAATATTCATATGAGCACGAACCAAAGACATTTTATCATCAGTTTCTGTCGAGACTAATATAGTATAACCTGTGATGATATTGCGCTTCTCTAATTTGGTTAATCTATTTTGTACCGTTGCTCGAGAAACATTAATTTTTTTAGCTAAATCTGACACAGAGGTACGAGCATCCGTTCGAAGTATACTAATTAATTGTCTGTCGATATTATCAAGCTCGCTCATATTGAAAGAAGACCTTAGCAAATTGTAATTATATTGTGCAATACTAGTTAATTAACGAACTAATTAAAAGCACATGTTTGTGCCACAATAAGTTCATGAATATTTAAAAAAGAATAATATGAAAATAATCTTAATGGGTATAATCACATTACTGTTAAGTTCAATCGCATTCGCATCCGAGCTAACTATCGATCAACATATTGATCAGCTACTTGTACCTATAGCCGATTTATTTACCAGTATCATCTTTTACAGTGTTGATGTGGCAGGAACTCAGTTCCCGCTCATTGTTATGTGGCTTATCATCGCTGCTGTGATTTTTACGGTCTATTTTGGCTTTCTTAACATTCGTGGATTTTCTCATTCTTGCAAGGTTATACGTGGTGATTTCTCAAATCCTGATGATCCTGGTGAAGTAAGTCACTTTCAAGCATTAACCACCGCACTTTCTGGCACTGTAGGTTTAGGTAATATTGCCGGTGTCGCTATTGCTGTTTCAATTGGTGGGCCTGGCGCGACATTTTGGATGATTGTCGCTGGTTTTATGGGCATGTCGACAAAATTTCTCGAATGTACTTTAGGTGTAAAATATCGGCACATAAATGCGCAAGGTCAGGTTCATGGCGGACCTATGTATTATCTTAAAGATGGTTTAGCGGAATTAGGCTTTAAAAAGCTTGGTAAAGTATTAGCGAGTTTCTTTGCTGTGTGTTGTGTTGTGGCTTCATTGTGTGGCAGCAATATGTTGCAATCAAACCAAGCCTTTCAGCAATTTGTTATTGCTATGGGTAATGAAACGAGCTTTTGGGCAGACAAAGGTTGGCTCTTCGGTAGCTTACTCGCTGTTGTGATTGGTGTCGTTATTATTGGTGGTATTAAAAGTATTGCTAAAGTTACTGAAAAAGTAGTGCCCTTAATGGCCGGGCTTTATTTATCAGCGGCTCTTTTTGTTTTGGCCTATCACTATACAGAAATTCCACATGCGGTCAGCCTTATTATTAATGGTGCATTCAATCCTACAGGTGTTGTTGGCGGTATTATTGGTGTGATGATACAGGGTTTTAAGCGTTCAACATTTTCAAGTGAAGCTGGTGTTGGTGCCGCTTCAATTGCTCACGCAACCGCCTCTACAAAAGAGCCAGTTAGAGAAGGTTATGTGGCGTTACTTGAGCCATTTATCGATACTATTGTTATCTGTACCATAACCGCATTGGTGATTGTCATTACCGGGGCTTATCAAACCACAGAGGGTATTGATGGTGTTGCGTTAACGTCTAGAGCTTTTGCCAGTGTTATTTGGTGGTTTCCGTATGTGCTCAGTGTTGCAGTATTGATGTTTGCCATTTCAACCATGATTTCATGGGCATATTATGGCTCTATTGCTTGGGGATATTTGGTGGGTGAATCGAAAGTGTTAGATTTGCTTTATAAGGTTGTTTTTTGTATGTGTACAGCTTTAGGTGCCTCGGTAAGTTTAAATGCTGTTATAGCAATTTCAGATTCGATGTTTTTTTCAATGGCTATTGCAAATATCATCGGATTGTATTTATTAGCGCCACAAGTCAAACTTGATTTGAAGCAATACCAAAAAACATACTGCCCCAAGTAATGTGAGTTTAATCATGGCTTTAATATATTTTAATTTAGCGCTAAAACTTAACGGCAAAACCAACAGAGATACTTCCATCAAGCCAAATCCCATCTTCTAATAAAGCGTGACAGGTAGTTTCTTGACAAAACAATTGATTATCGTCTTCTATATAGCTAGCGTAACCTCTAAGCTCGGTAACAATAGCGAAGTTATTGGAAAGTTCGTAGCGAGTACCAAAAGCAACCGTAACTGAAGGGTATATTTCGTCTTTATTGTCAGTTTCAAAATATGTCCCCCCAATGCCTAATGATACTGTTGAAACATAACTTCGCTGTTTAAACTGCGCAACACCACTGAAATGTAAATAGCTAATATCGAAGGAGTGTTCTTGTAAATCAGAGCTGCTGATAAAGTTATGGTTAACGGTGTTAAATAATATTTGCCCTTGACCATTAGGTGAGTCTTGCCATGCCACTGCTAAACCAAAATTATTACCACTATCTACGGTTAAGTCACTAGAGTTCTGACTGTTTACTAAATCAGAACTTAACATCTTACCTATAAATGGTGTGATTTCTATATCTTGAGCATGACTTGAAAAAGGTAAAAGTAATAAAGCGGTATTGATAAATATGATGTAGTTGAAATTCAGAGATATTAATGACGTTCGCATTTCATTACCTTTTTCAATAAACAATAAACAATACCGTTATTATTAGCTTGATTACTAGGGAAATTCAAGCTTTACAGTGTTTTAGTTATTTGTAGTTTACTTGCCTGATTATTTAAAAAAACAAGTAATTGTTCAAATACCTCAACACCAATCGTTTGTCCTTGGCTGGCCGTTTCTTTATGAGCAGTCACTAATTCAAAGTGGGGTAAAGTTTTTGTTATGGTCTGGCCATTTTCATCATTGACTATCTGCAACACTCCAGCGTTAACAATAACTTTAGTGACTTGTAATAAGGGAAGCGCCACTTTACCTTGCTGCTCATGCTCAATAACGCTTGTTGGCATGGTCAATTGAGGGATGTTTTTTTGAACGGTGGATAGCAGTGTTTCAGCATTTAAACTATCTCTGTTGATATGAAACAATGCGTTTAAGCCATTAATGGTAATACTGTCAATGATGATGACTTCTTCGCTTAAGGTATCTCGGTCAATCACTAAATCAATTGAAGCAATGCTAAGTGTCGGCTGGGTAGTCGTTTTAAGGTTTGTTGGTTGAGAGGGGCTGAACACTAAATTGGTAATGGTGCCGCTACTTTGATAGCCCCGCATGGTGACATTTTCAACATTTACATTTTGCTGGCTTAATTGGGAACCAATATTTTGAAGTTGATTTTTAATATGAAAGTTTAAAGAGTCACTGGCTAAGAACCATAGCGCAGCACCACATGATAATAATAAAACAAAAGCTATGGGTGCAAATTTATTCAAGGGGGTAATCCTAGGTTGAATAACAAAAACTTATTATAACGTACTTTTATTATTGAATTTTACTTGGATAAATATTTTATGTGAATCAAGTATCGGTGAGAGTGTTTTTTATTCATCTTGATTAAAAACCATACATGATATATAAAATAGCTGAATAACGAAAATCAATAATATTAATAAAGATTCAAAATAATAATAAAAAATAAGGATCGTTAATGGTGAATATCAATAAAAAGTTATGGTCATTTAATTTTGGCTGTTTAATTGCGGGTACATTTCTTTGGTTAATCAGTTTTGGTGTTTCTGCTCCAATATTTGAAGTTTTTTATGCTTACCCTAATTTTATACTTCATTATTATTCAAGTGCAGTAACCGCTTTTTCAGCCTTTTTACTTACCAGTGTTATTGTCTTAATTATGGGGCGTTTTTTCAATGTTTGTGCGAGTGAACATACTTTTTGGCTAGTTTTACCCAGTTTAGGGTTTATTATCTTAGCTATGCTCTTTAGTCAATCAATATTGATCACTATGCTGTATGCGGCATTTCCTGCACTTATTGCTATGTTTACTATTGCGATAATGAGACGAATGCCTAAATATAAAAGGGTAGTCTAGTGCGCGTTAAATTATTGTATATTGTATGCAATAATGATTTTATTATGTGATAATTCATCTTACTCGTTAATTAACTATTAAAAACTATGCAAAATATTTTAGCTGCAACGGTGAATCGTGCTTTATCCTATCCAAAATTAATCAATGCGTTACAAAAAGCTTTTACTGAAAATATAACGGTACCACCTCGTCTTCATTTTGATATTGATAACCCCCAAGCAAGCCGAGAAACAACATTATTGATGATGCCAGCATGGCAAGCCGGTAATGTTGCTGGTATTAAACTGGTTACAGTAGCCCCTGATAATCACTTGTATCAACTTCCATCGATTCAAGGTACTTATTTATTATTTGATGTTAAAACAGGTGCATTAAAAGCCAGTATTGATGCTCCGTCGCTTACGGCAAAAAGAACAGCTGCGGCATCAGCTTTAGCTACAAGATTTCTTTCAAGAGAAGATAGCGAAGTTTTGCTAATTGTGGGTACAGGGACTTTAGCCCCACAATTAATAGCAGCACATGCAAGTGTTCGTCCGATTAAAACAGTTTATGTCTGGGGGCGAAATTTAGTGAAAGCTCAGCTCGTTTGTCAGCAAATTAAACACCTAAATATTCACTGCGAAGCCATTGAAAATTTAAAAGAGTATGTCAATAAGGCGGATATTATTTCTTGTGCTACGCTAAGTAAAGAGCCATTAATTTTGGGGGAATGGTTACAAAAAGGTCAACATTTAGATATGGTTGGAGCTTATCGTCCTGATATGCGTGAAATGGATGATCAATGTTTACTACGCTCACAAGTTTTTGTAGATAATATGGAAAGTGCATTACGTGAAACTGGAGATTTGGCTATTCCGTTACAAACTAAGGTGATACTACCTGAACATATTAAAGCTGATTTATTTTCTCTGTGTAGTTACCAGTATATTTTTGAGAGAAAGCGAGAAGATATTACTATTTTTAAGTCAGTAGGGCATGCATTGGAAGACCTTACCGCAGCTAAGCTTGTTGCAGAATATGTTCATGCAAGTCAGTAATGTTAAATATGTTGATTTTTATTGTTTTTTAGCATGTTAATGTCGTTTTTCTGTTGACATTAAACAGTATCAATATTTTAATGCTGTATATCTTGTTTCAATAATATGGGCACTCTTACCCATATTTTTACTTTTAATTGATGGTGTGATAAATGGATAAATCTGGATCATTTAATAGTAAATTAAGCCGTAGGGTACTTATTTACATACTACTCTGTAGTTCTGTACTATCTATTAGCTCAGCTTTTCTTCAATTATACGTTAATTATGATGAAAGTCTTACTACACTAAATCAACGATTTGATAATATAGAAACCAGTTATCTTCAATCTATATCTACAAGTTTGTGGGATTTTAACGAACCTCTCGTACAGCAACAAATTCAGGGTATTGTTAAATTACCTGATATTAGCCATGTTAAAATAGTGACTGGCTTTGGTAAAACCTATCAGTTTGGCGACGAAAAAAATTCTGCTAAAAAAGTGGTAGAATACCCCATTTTTTATAGTGAAAATGATATTGGCGTACTGATCGTTACAGCAAGTTATGACGATATATATCATCGGCTGTGGCAGCAAGCTGGCTTCATACTTACCGCTGAAGTGATCAAAATTTTTATCGTTGCTTTCTTTATTATTTTTATTGTTCATTGGCTTATAACTCGCCATATTTATCATATTACTTATTACTTCCAACAAGTTGCTGCTGAAAAAATAGATACGCCATTAGTGTTAAGAACGCGGCCAAAGGTTAAAGACGAACTTGATGAACTTGCTGATACTATTAATTATATGCGAACGACATTAAAGAATGACATTTTAAAACTTGAAGAGGCTGAAAATGCATTGCTTAACCTAAATGGTGAGCTTGAGGTTAAGGTTTATGATCGTACGTCTAAGTTGGCATCGAGTAACAAGCAGTTACAGCAATCATTAGACGATTTAACTTTAGCAAAAGATCAACTAGTACAATCAGAAAAAATGGCTTCTTTGGGGCAACTTGTGGCTGGTGTTGCGCACGAAGTAAATACCCCTTTGGGGATTTGTGTCACTTCAATTACAGCTTTGAAAGAAAAGGTGCTGGAATTAAACCACTCAGTAGAAACTGAAAACCTGACGAAATCACACTTAACTAAAACGCTTGATCTATTGATTGAATATCAAAATATTATTGAAAGGAGTTTGAACAAAGCGGTTGAATTAATTAGAGGGTTTAAATCAGTGGCTGTTGAACAACATACAGACCCTGAATTGAAAATTAATTTATCCACTCATGTTAATGATGTTGTCAACACGGTCAAAACACTTTTCAAACGTAAAAATTATACGATTAATATTGATATAGACGAAAAGCTCAATTTAATAACCTACCCAAGCGCATGGAATCAAATTCTTACTAATTTTTTAACAAACTCTCATATACATGGCTTTGATGGAATCGACACGGGTGAAATATCTATAAAATTTGTTGAGCATAATGGCTTTTTAACGCTCACTTACAGTGATAATGGCAAGGGTTTAGATAGTAGTGTAGTAAACCGTATCTTTGACCCTTTTGTTACGACTAAACGTGGTCAAGGTGGTTCAGGACTAGGTATGAATATTGTTTATAACTTAGTCGATGCAAAATTAAAAGGCACCATTAAATGCTTAGAAACAACACAGGGGTGTAGTTTTGAAGTTAAGGTGCCAATAAAAAATAAAAAAGGCGACCTTGAAGCATAGATTATCTATTTAAGTAAAACGAAAAAAAGCCATTAAGGCTTTTTTAATGTTCGTTAATACCCGCCTGATATTATTTCTGTTTTAATCTAGCTTAGATAACTGGTTGTTTGGCGTGTCAGTATTATTTGTGTCATCTACAAATAATACTGAAATAAACTGCTGCAATTTATCATTAAAGATAATGGCTAGCTCAAAGTATTCGTTTTTAGTTATCGTCTTACATGCGCTATATTCTGTTATCCCATTGTCAGGTTTCAACAATGGCTTTACTTTTTTACCACCTTCATTAGCCAATTTAGAAGAAGCTGTCATACAAGTGACACTCATAAGTTCTTGGTTAATTTGAGTTATTTTTGATTCTGCTGATGCAGTCGAAAGTGTACAGCACAATCCAATGATGCTGAATATGGCACTCAAGGCTACCGTTTTAAATTGTGATTTCATGTTGCGATCCTCGTCTTATAAATTCACAGGGCATTGACTATAAAAAGTCTTACTGAGAAGCATTTTAATAGTAATTATCATCATTGTAACTAAAATGTGTACATACTAACTATAAATTGTAAAAAAATATATTACGAGCGGTTTAAGCTCAATGGTAAAAAAATTGGGTTTAATAGCCTAAATAGTCATACCCTCATTATAAATTATCAATAAATAGGTGTATTCACAGTAGACAGGCAATTACCGTGTAAAGTTTCACCCCTTTGAAAATAAAAAAAGAAATATTATGATAAATATTTCTTTTTAGAGTGAGAACCAAATAGATTAGCTACGCTGTTTTACTTTAAGACGATAGCTATGTAATAGAGGCTCCGTATAACCATTAACTTGTTTAGTTCCTAAAAAGACTAAATCACAAGCGGCTTTAAAAGCGATACTATTTTCAAAATCATGTGCCATGGATAAATAGTTAGCATCACTTTCATTTTGACTATCGACTACTTTGGCCATTTTCTTCAAACTGGCTAAAACTTGCTCTTCACTGCACACTTTATGGGTTAGCCAGTTTGCCATATGTTGACTGGAGATACGTAAAGTTGCTCTGTCCTCCATTAAGCCAACATTATTAATATCAAGTACTTTTGAACAACCCACACCTTGATCAATCCATCGAACGACATAACCTAAAATCCCTTGTGCGTTATTGTCTAGTTCATCAGATATCTCTTGATCACTCCAGTCAGTATTTTTAGCCAGAGGAATTGTTAAAATATCATCTAGGCTAGCGGGCAAACGTGCTGATAATTCTTTTTGTAGAGCGAATACATTCTCTCTATGGTAATGCAAAGCATGTAGGGTTGCTGCTGTAGGGGAGGGAACCCAAGCCGTATTTGCGCCTGCTTGAACATGATTTATTTTAGTTGCTAGCATATTCAACATTTGGTCTGGAATTGGCCACATGCCTTTACCTATTTGTGCTTTACCACTGAAACCACAAGCTAAGCCAACATCAACATTGTTATCTTCATAAGCAGCTATCCACGGTGTTAATTTGATATCTGCTTTTTTGGCCATGATACCTGCTGCCATTGAAGTATGAATTTCATCTCCGGTGCGATCTAAAAAGCCGGTATTAATGAAAACCACACGAGATTTTGCTTCGGCGATACAAGCTTTTAAATTAACACTGGTACGGCGCTCTTCATCCATAATGCCCATTTTTATGGTGTTCTTTGCTAAATTTAATGCATTTTCTACTTGCTCAAATAAAGTATTTGCAAAAGCAACTTCTTCCGGGCCATGCATTTTAGGTTTAACAATATAAATAGATTTTTCTGCACTATTACAAGAGAGAGCTTTTTCTGAAGTGCTCTCTAAATTGGTGCTAGCAATCAATGAGGTAACCATGGCATCAACAATGCCTTCAGGCACTTCAGAGCCATCAGCTAATAATATGGCATTATTTGTCATTAAGTGGCCAACATTTCGAACAAACATTAAGCTACGGCCTTTCAGTATTAAACTTTTACCATCAGTTTGATGATACTTTCTATCAGCCGCCATTTCTCGTTGAATTTTTTTGCCATTCTTCGAGAGTGTAGTGGTTAAATTACCTTGCATTAAACCTAACCAGTTTTTATAAGCAACGACTTTATCTTCAGCATCTACCGCTGCCACAGAATCTTCGCAGTCCATAATGGTTGTTAAAGCCGATTCAAGAGTGATATCAGAAATACCGGCATTGTCACTTTTTGCTATTTCACTTATTTCATCAAAGTTAATCTCAAAATGTAACCCATTATGTTCAAATAAGAGTGCTTTGGGGGTTTTAGAGTCCCCCTGGTAGCCTTTAAAAGCATCAGGTTTTTCCAGTTCCGCTATATCACCATTTTCAAGCTCAATTGATAATTGAGCACCTGATATTCTATATTGGTTTGCGTGCGCATGACTTCCTTGTGTAAGTGGAATGCTTTGATCTAAAAACTGTCGTGCAAATTCAATGACTTTTTGACCACGAGCAGGGTTATAAGCCATCGAATTTTCAGCACCATTTTCTTCAGCAATAACGTCACTACCATAAAGTGCATCATATAAACTGCCCCAACGTGCATTTACGGCATTAAGTGCAAATCTAGCATTCATTATGGGAACCACTAATTGGGGCCCCGCCATTGTTGCTAATTCAGCATCTACATTTTGTGTCGTTATTTTGAAATCTGCTACCTCAGGTACAAGATAGTTAATGTCTTTTAGAAAACGTTTATAGGCAGAAAAATCAAATTTATCGCCAAAGTTATTCTGATGCCAACAATCTATTTTTTGTTGTAAATCATCACGCTTTATTAATAAAGATTTATTAATAGGACTCAGTTCTTCAATAATCACTGAAAAACGTTGCCAAAATTCAGTAGGAGAAATTGTACTATGAGGAAGTACATCTTGTTCAATAAAGTGATGTAAACATTGAGCTACTTGTATATTTTGGGTCTTTACATATTGGGTCATCATACTTTCCTCTTGTGCAATAATTCACGCAAGTTGTTATTTGAATGTTGTGTCATGGCGTAAAAATTTTTAAATCACCTTTAAAAATAGGCATAAAACATAATTAATGACGTTATCTAAGTGCAATGTAGGAGGTATTATTTTTTCATGCAATAGCAGACAATTATTATGTGGGTGGGCTAACTCACTGTTTTTTATTTATGATATGAGTCTACCTTGGTAATTAATTGATAAACAAGGAGTCTTTTGTTTTTTGTTTTGTTTTTTCATTAAGTGACAATAATTATTGTTATTTATAATAGCTACCATCAATGTTGTGAATGTAAGTGATCTTATTCGTTCTTTCTGTGAATGTTAGTCTGTCGCATAATAAAGTTTATCAATTAAAAAAATAACACACGTGCTCTTCGCACGATTAAATCCAAGCTACTGTAAAAAATGAGCTAATGTATTAATGATCAAAGGGCTAAATATTGCGGTAACTACCGCTGAAATAATCAATGCTAGAGAGCTGTAGGCGGCATGTTCATAACTCACCTTACTTATTGTTGCTGTGCCAAGTGCGTGGCTGGCGGCACCAATTGCTAGTCCTTGTGCTTTAGCAGAGGTAACGTTGATCAATGAAAGCCAAGGGGGGCCTAATAGAGCACCAAATAATCCAGCTAAAATAATCGCAAATGCTGTGATTGAATTATTGCCATTTAGCTGCTCTGTTAATGCAATACCTATAGGTGTTGTCACTGACTTTAAAGAAAGCGAGACGGCAATATCATATTGATTAATTATCCATAAAGTCATAATAAAACTTATAGAAATAGCAATAAAAACACCCATCAATAACAGTATTAATATATGTCGCCATTGTTTTCTAATGGTTTGAAGGTGCTGATATAGCGGGAATCCCAGAGCAACAACAGCAGGCTCTAAGAGTTTATTTAATGGATAAGTGGCTTGATAATATTGTTCGAACGGCACGTTAAAAAATAATAAAAGTGGGATCAGCGTTAGAATCGATAACAGCATCGGATTTAGCCATGCTTTTTTTAATGATTTTTGAAGGCGAGCATAAACTTGATAAACTGCAATAGTAAGCACTATATAGAGTAAGCCGGCGCTTAGCGTCGTTATAAATGTTGGACTTATCATTTGCTCAGCCCTTCATCGTCTACTGACGCTTGTTTATTAAGTTGCCGCTGATAGCTGAGCCCAACGAAGGTGAGCAATAAAAATGTAGTCAAAAATATGATCGCCACTAAGGAAAATCCATGATTCTTTATGAGTTCAAAATGATTAATTATTCCTACCCCTGCGGGAACAAAGCACACTGCCATGTTAGCAAGCGCCCATTCAATACAGGGTTGAATTCGTTTAGCATTAAGAAGTCGATAATGAAGTAAAGCTGTAAACATCATCATGCCATATAAACTTGCAGGCAGAATTGGCAAAAAAAGCTCAATTGCTTTCCCTGTTAGCAAACAAATACCCACCGACAAGATACTGTAAATTATATGACCTATCATTTTTTATATTACCCTTGTTCTGCCGCCTCTATAACCAATTGTCTAAACCAAATGTGGCTAGCATCATGGTGTAATAACGGGCTCCAAATCATTTTTAATTCGATATCTGGAATGTCAAAAGGGGGGGGGACAATTGTATATTTATGATCATCTTTATGAAGCATTGCTGCTTTTGTAGGTAGAGTAGCAATTAAGCCGTCTTCATAGGCGAGTTGCATGGCGACATGATAATTACGGGTAAAGACCTTTATATCTCGGTGCTTACCTAAACGGGCCAACGCTTCATCTACCCATCCTAATTTTTGTACATCTTTAGGGTCCATGCCCACGCCAACCCCAAAGCCTGTCTTTGATACCCAAACATGTTTTGATGAAAGGTATGTGTCTAAATTAAATTCGGCAACATAAGGGCTCTCAGCACTCAACAAACATGAGAATGAATCACGCCATATTGTTTTTTGATGAAAAGACTGTGGTAATTCATCAAAACGGTTTATGGCCATGTCAATTTTACCGGCTTCAACATCATGAAAAGTTACATCACTTGGTGTCATAATATCAATGGTAACATTTGGGGCAATTTCATTTATCTTTCTTAATAAACTTGGCAATAACGTTGAAGCAGCATAATCACTCGCCATAATACGGAAAACACGTTGGCTATGCTTTTCATTAAATTCTTCTTCGCCTTGTAGTGCTTCTTCAAGTTCTAATAAAATTTTTCTGATCACCGGCGCTAAAGCTCTAGAGCGTTCTGTTGGCACCATACCGTCTGATGTTCTTACTAATATCGGATCGTTAAACAAATTTCTGAGTCTTTTTAAACCGTTACTCATAGCTGGCTGGGTAATATTAAGCTGGCTTGCTGAGCGGGTAACATTTTTTTCTCTAAGTAAAACATCAAGATAAATAAGTAGGTTTAAATCAATTTTAGCAATATTCATAGTTTTTATGACCAATAGAAATAATATAACTAATGTATATGTCATGGGCAGAAAAATAAATCAAGAAGTTTTCAGTACTAAATAAAATTTTAGACCTTATTTTTTAAGACTAAAGTCTGATTTTTTGGTTTTTACTCATTGAAAAATATGAATATATATTTTTATGTGATTGTGTATTTATCTTGTGAATGGTAGTGATAGATATTATATATTTCAAGAATACTCTCAGTATGTTCTAGACTTTGTGTTGTTCGGTATGTTTGCTTTCATATTTACTTTCATCACAAATGCTAAAGCGAACAACACCATTTAAAAAAAATTACAGACTCTTGGAGAGTAACATGTCTAATTATCAAAGTGCGATAGAAGCAGTTCAAGCAATTAAAGCCAATGCAGGAAGCTCTTGGGATGCTATAAACCCAGAGTCAGTTGCTCGTATGCGTGCACAAAACAGATTTAAAACTGGTTTAGAGATTGCTCAATATACTGCAGACATTATGCGCAGTGATATGGCTGCTTTTGATGCTGACAGCTCTAAGTACACTCAATCGTTAGGTTGCTGGCATGGTTTTATTGGCCAACAAAAAATGATTTCTATTAAGAAACATTTTGATGGTCAAACAGACCGTCGTTACTTATACCTTTCAGGTTGGATGGTTGCTGCATTGCGTAGCGAATTCGGTCCTCTTCCTGACCAATCAATGCATGAAAAAACCTCAGTAGCTTCTTTGGTTGCCGAACTTTACACTTTCTTACGTCAAGCAGATGCCCGTGAACTTGGTGGTCTTTTCCGTGAACTAGACGCTGCAAGCGATGGCGATAAAGCCGCTATTCAGTACAAAATTGATAATCACGTTACACATGTTGTGCCAATTATTGCCGATATCGATGCCGGTTTTGGTAATGCTGAAGCGACTTACATCATGGCTAAGCAAATGATTGAAGCTGGCGCTTGTGCCCTTCAAATAGAAAACCAAGTGGCTGATGAAAAACAATGTGGACATCAAGATGGTAAAGTGACTGTTCCTCATGCTGATTTTCATTCAAAAATTCGCGCATTGCGTCATGCATTTTTAGAACTAGGTATTGATAACGGTATTATCGTTTCACGTACAGATTCTGAAGGTGCTGGCCTGACTAAAGAAATCGCGGTTGTTAAAGAGCCAGGCGATCAAGGTGATATTTATAACTCTTTCCTAGATGTTGAAGAAATTGACGTAAGCGATATGGCTGAAGGCGATGTGTGTTTCAACCGTAATGGTAAGTTAGTTCGACCTAAACGTTTACCTTCTGGTTTATACCAATTCCGTCAAGGTACGGGTGAAGAGCGTTGTGTATTTGACAGTATTGAAGCGATTAAAGCTGGCGCAGATTTGCTATGGATAGAAACAGCAACACCAAACGTTGCTGACATTACTGCAATGATGAATGAAGTGCGTAAAGAAATTCCAGATGCTAAGCTTGTTTATAACAACAGCCCATCATTTAACTGGACACTTAACTTCCGTCAACAAGCATACGATACTATGGTTGCTGCTGGTGAAGATGTATCAAACTATGTTCGTGCTGATTTAATGAATGTTGATTACGATACGACTGAGTTAGCTGCATCAGCAGATGACAAAATTCGTAGCTTCCAATCAGATACGGCACGCGAAGCAGGTATTTTCCATCACTTGATTACATTACCTACTTATCATACGGCTGCGTTATCTACGGATAACCTTGCTAAAGAATACTTCGGTGACCAGGGTATGTTGGGTTATGTTGAAGGTGTTCAACGTAAAGAAATTCGTCAAGGTATCGCCTGTGTTAAACATCAAAACATGTCTGGTTCAGACATGGGTGATGACCATAAAGAATACTTTGCCGGTGAGAATGCCCTTAAAGCGGGCGGAGCGAACAACACTTCTAACCAGTTCTCATAATAATTAAAAACAGTTTTCTCTAGAAGTAAAAACCGAATAACATTTATTGTTATTCGGTTTTTTTATGTACAGGATGTACGGTATGTCGTGGTGCCATGGATGGCAATGAGCGGCGAATGGTCAGGATGTGCGGTCATGATTTTTGTTCCAAACAAATCGTAAGTACCTACATCGATGTACGGTATGTCGTGGTGCCAATGAATAACCCATATTTAACTTTACCCATATTCAAAAGAATCATTACCCTCTCTTTATTTAAAAAAAATACCTATATAAACAAGTTACTAAAGTTAATTTCGTTTTATTTAAAATAAGTTGTAATAAAACGCTTAAGGCTGAGACTATATGTTCGATATTTTAAAAGGAATAAAATAATGAATAGAAAATGGCAAAGTCTTCTTGCATTAAGCTTACTGAGTTTTAGCTCACTACTCTTGGCTGATGATGCAGAGACACAAAACAATAATAATGAAGTGTTAACTTTGGAAAACTGCCACCTAAAAGGCATTAAGTCACAAGTTCAATGTGGCAAATTACAAGTACCCGAAAATTATAGTCTACCAAATGGCGAACAAATAGCGGTTAACTTTGCGGTATTACCTGCAATTGATAATAGTCAAAATAAAACCCCTTTAATGTTCTTGGCAGGCGGACCAGGACAAGCAGCGGTTGAATTAGCGGCACATATATTTACAACGTTTAGTGAAATAAGAAAATCGCACGACATTATTTTAGTTGATCAACGTGGTACAGGAAAATCTCATCCGCTAGAGTGTGACGAAAATACGGTAAGCAATGTTTATGAAATTATTCCTGAAGATTTTTCAGCACAAGAGATCAAAGATTGTATTGCACAATTTAAAGGCGACTTAAGTCAATATAACTCAGAAAATGCCATTCGTGATTTTGATGCCGTTCGTCGTGCGTTAAATCATAACAAAATTAATATTTATGGTGGTTCTTACGGTACACGAGCAGCTCTAGTCTATATGCGCATGTTTCCAGACGCACTTAACAGTGTGGTATTAGATAGTGTAGGACCGATTGAAGTGCCTATTGGCGCTTTTGGTCAAAGCTCAGCCCGTTCATTTAATTTATTACTTGAAAATTGTAAGCAAGATGAAAGCTGCAATAAAGCTTACCCAGCACTCGCCGATGAATTTAAAGCTGTTGTTGCCCGGTTAGAACAAGCATCCGTTAAGATTGAAATAGCTCATCCACGTTTAGGCTCAAAAACTGATTTTGTGTTAAGTCGTAGTAAGTTCATTAGTAATATACTTATGCAGTTATATTCGATGGAAACACGACCTTTAGTGCCGTTGGTTATTCATCAAGCCTTTTTAGGTAATTATCAACCTCTGGTTGGTTTAATTGCGATGTCAGATGGCGGCATAGGCATGTATGTTGGTTTAACGTTAAACATTGTCTGTAATGAAGATTTCCCTAAAATTAGCGCTGAAATGTTTGCCGCTGATGCGCAGAACGACTTCGGAGGTAGTGAAAGCCATAATGCGTGGTTGCAAGCTTGCCCATTATGGCCTAAATACTCGGTGAGTAACGAATTCTACCAAAGTGTAACCGCAAATATTCCAACCCTTATTTTATCAGGTGATTTAGACCCGGTAACACCACCAAGTAATGGTGATAAATCTGCAGCAACGTTACCTAATAACCATCATATTATTTCAAAAAACAGTGCGCATATTGTTGCTTCAACGGATTGTGGGGTCGATATCGTTAATGAATTTCTAGAAACACTTGATCCTAATAATTTAGATGAGTCGTGTTTAGCTGAACTAAAAAGTGTAACGTTTATGACCCATCTAAACGGCACCCTATAAGGATATTATTATTATGATTGAAGTTAAAAACTTACATAAAAGTTTTATTGATAAAAAGAATACAGTAAAAGCGCTTGATGGTTTGTCGTTTACGGCAAGAGATGGCGAGATCACCGGAATATTAGGTCCTAACGGAGCAGGTAAAACAACTTGTTTACGTACCCTTTATGGTTTACTTAAAGCGGATGAAGGTTCGGTATTGGTTGATGGTTTAAATGTATTAGAAGACCCCTTAGCGGTTAGGCAGCAACTGGGTATTTTTCCTGACAAATTTGGTTTATACGAGCGCTTAACCGCTTACGAACAAGTGGACTACTTTGCGAGTCTTCACGGTATGCAAGGGGCAAAGAAAAGAGCGGCAATAGCACAAATTTTTAAAGATTTAGACATGGAAGAATTAGCCCACCGTAAAACAGTAGGATTTTCTCAAGGACAGCGAATGAAAGTCACTTTAGCTCAGGCTTTAGTGCACCAACCGAAAAACTTTGTCCTTGATGAGCCCACGCGTGGTCTTGATGTAATGAGTACACGAGTTTTACGTAACCATTTAGCGAAATTTAAAGAAAAAGGTCATTGTATTTTATTTTCATCACACGTCATGCAAGAAGTTGCCGCGTTATGTGATCGCGTGATTATTGTTTCTAATGGTAAATTAGCCGCTCAAGGCACTCCGCAAGAACTTTGTGACTTGGCTGGAGAAAAATTATTAGAAGATGCGTTTGTTAAATTAATTGGTTCAGATGAAGGAGTAGCCGCATGATCCAGTTTAAAGCGTTATTAATTAAAGAATTAAGAGAAGCGTTTCGTGATAAACGCGCACTGATGGTTGCGTTAAGTATGGGGTTATTCGCGCCAGTAATGATCATGATTATTTCGAAAGTTATGATCACAGAGATCGTCGGCAATCCTCCTATTTATGTACAATTTACTGGCGCTGAATATGCCCCTAAATTGATTGAAAAGTTTGAAGAAAATAATATTCTTCAATTTGCTAATGTACCTGAAGACGATAAATATGCATGGCAAGAGCGAAGCATTGAAGTTGATATTCCTGAAGATTTCGCTGAAAAAATGTTAGCCGGTAAAGCGATAGACGTTGTCTTACGCGCAGACTTTGAGAAAAAAGCATCAAGTGCACCTATCCGTCGTGTTAAAGAAATCGTTCGAGGCTATTCGCAATCAATTGGCTATAAGCGTTTATTAGTTCGCGGGGTTGACGTTAAATTGTTACAACCCATTATTTTACAAGAACAAGATACGTCACTACCCACCAGTAATGCGGTGATGGTGTCTATGTTTTTAGGTATGTACTTATTAATGGGCGCTTTTGTTTCAGGGCTTTCTATTGCGATTGATTCAAGTGCAGGTGAACGTGAACGTAATGTATTAGAGATGCTTTTATGCCAACCCGTTAGTACCCTTAAAATTGTACTTGCTAAAATGACCTGTGCAAGTTCTATATCGGTATTATCTATTGTTATTATGTTGGTATTAACAACGGTTTCAGTTGGCTTTATTGATCTCACTAAAATAGGGGCAACGTTTAGTTTAAACGCTTTTAGCATTGCTGCTTTATTAATCTTACTTATCCCGCTCTGCTTTTTTGCTACGGCATTACAATTATTTTTCTCGTTTCAAGCGAAAAGCTTCAAAGAGGCACAATCAACAGTTTCGATGCTCATTATGTTACCTGCCATGGTACCGTTTGCCATCATGATGATTGATGATAAACCTGAGTGGGTAAATTGGTTGCCAATTTCTGGGCAGTCAATGTTGATGGAAGATGTCTTTAAGGGGTTACCTGTTGACTGGACCGTTCTTGCAAGCACAACAGCCATTACAGTCGCAATGACTGTGGCATTAGTGTTGGCGTTAGCACAAAAGTTGAAGTCAGAAAAAGTGGTAATGTCATTAAGTTAGTTTCAAGATATTAAGTTGAGTTGGTATTGAGATGAATAACTCGATAGAATTAATAAAACAAGAACAAGACCGTTCTAAAACGGCGCATAGTAATTTATTGAGTTATTCTTTGAACCCAACTTCAGATTATCAAAAAGTATTCACGCAGTGGATGACAGAGTATGAAAAGCTACTCCGTCATATCATTACCGGCTTTGAAGCAAAGCCGGCTATTCAAGATGAGCTTTTTCAAGAGATAGCCCTCAATATTTGGCGAGCACTGCCTAATTTTAGAAACGATTCAGCAGTAAAAACATTTGTTGCACGAATTGCTCATAATGTTTTAGCGACTCATGTGGCAAAAGCGGTTAAATCCGTAAAGGCTGAACAAGATATTGATGAATTAAGTCCAGAGGCTGAACACGACCGAGTTCAACCTACACCTTATCAAAGCTTAGATAAGCAGCAAAGGCAACAGCGCTTAGCACAAGCAATCAGACAACTTAAACTCGATCAACAGCAAGTGATAACCCTCGCTCTTGAAGGGATGAGTTATCAGGAAATTTCTGAGGTGTTAGTGATCACCACAAACCTTGTCGGCGTGCGATTACAACGTGCGAAAAAGGCTTTAGCACAATTGTTGGAAACGTTATGAATAATAAAGAATCCCCTTTGAATGAAAAAAGCAAAGTGACTTTGCAGACAAAAACTCAAGCAGAGATAGTACTTGATGTGACCAGTTTACCAGAGAAGGCTAAGAGTGTTCCACCTGAGCCTGCTATGTTCGATGAGCAGTGGGCTGAAATGGCACAAGACTGGCAAAGCCAACCGACGGCTAAAACTGACATTGCTAAATTACTCAAGCAAACTAAGCAAAGAACAGTTTGGGCAAAGTGTTTATTAGCTATAGATATTATCGCCACGGTGGTGATGCTTTTAGCCGCTTTATATATGTGGCTTACCGGGTCGGAAGATCAAGCAACTATAATTTACTTTGGCATCGGTAGTTTTTTGTCTGTTGTATTTGTTTACTACGCGATTAACATTCGACTGGCTGCATGGAAAGTTAATTGTGGTAGTCCAGATAAAGCGATTGATCACGCTATTTCTGGCTGTTTGTCTTCTATTAACTATATTAAGTTAATTAAATTATCATGCATTGTTCTTTTACCATTTGTTAATTGGTATATTTTTACCATGAGTGAGCAAGAAAGTCAGTCACCTGTTTTAGGTTTGGTGTTAATGAATGTATTTGTTCTTTTAATATGGGCTATTACTCATTATTTTCATATAAAAAGGCGTAACGAATTAAAGCAGCTACAAGAATTGCTTTCAAAATAAAATATGGATAATTCACGTGAAGTCAGATTATGTTTTGTTTTTACGTTTTGTGTTGTTTAAAATTCCTTGTTATTGTGTTTTTTCTTGGTTATATTCTGCCATACTAAAAGTATTGATCGAGACTTTAAAAGTTTTTATCAATAATAACAAAAACACTTACGGCATATTAGATGAATAAATGAGCTAAGAATTGTACCTTTACTCGTGTACAACTCAGCTGATTTGAGGCAAAATATGTCGCATAAATTTTGCTATCCATTAGACAATTGTCTGTAACAGCCTTGGCTGAATTATTGAGGAAAAACCATGTTTACACGTGATATGAATATTGCTGATTTTGACCCTGAACTTTATCAAGCGATGAGCAATGAGAAAGTTCGTCAAGAAGAGCACATTGAACTTATTGCTTCAGAAAATTACTGTAGTCCTCGTGTGCTTGAAGCACAAGGTTCTCAATTAACCAATAAGTATGCTGAAGGTTACCCTGGCAAGCGTTATTACGGCGGCTGTGAATTTGTAGATATTGCTGAACAGTTAGCCATTGACCGTGCAAAAGAATTATTTGGTGCAACTTACGCTAATGTACAACCACATGCTGGCTCTCAAGCTAATGCAGCTGTATTTCAAGCCTTAGTAACACCCGGTGGTAAAGTATTGGGCATGAGCTTAGCGCATGGTGGTCATTTAACACACGGTTCACATGTGAGCTTTTCAGGTAAGTCTTACGAAGCTTTTCAATATGGTCTTCACCCTGAAACAGGCGATATCGATTACGAAGAAATGGAACGCTTAGCACAAGAACATAAGCCAGAAATGATCATTGGTGGTTTTTCTGCATTCTCTGGTGTTGTTGATTGGGCGCGTATGCGTAAAATCGCTGATGGCGTTGGCGCTTACTTTTTCGTAGATATGGCTCACGTTGCTGGTTTAATTGCAGCAGGTCTATATCCAAATCCAGTTCCACATGCTCATGTTGTTACAACAACAACGCATAAAACATTAGCCGGCCCTCGTGGTGGTTTAATTATTTCAGGTTGTGACGACGAAGCTATTTATAAAAAATTGAATTCTGCTGTCTTCCCAGGTGGCCAAGGTGGCCCATTAATGCACATTATTGCGGCTAAAGCTGTAGCATTTAAAGAAGCATTAGAGCCTGAATTTAAAGTATACCAACAAAATGTTTTAGATAACGCTAAAGCGATGGTTGCTGTTCTTCAAGAACGTGGTTATAAAGTTGTTTCTAACGGTACTGAAAATCACTTGTTATTACTTGATTTAATCGATAAAGATATTACGGGTAAAGATGCCGATGCTGCATTAGGCCGTGCACATATTACTGTTAATAAAAACTCAGTACCAAACGACCCTCGTTCTCCGTTTGTAACGTCTGGTTTGCGTTTAGGTACTCCTGCGATTACACGTCGTGGTTTTGGTATCGTTGAAACCAAAGCATTGACAGGTTGGATTTGTGATATCTTAGACGACATTAACAATGAAGATACGATCAGTAAAGTACAAGCAAGTGTTAAAGAACTTTGTGCACGCTTCCCTGTTTACGCATAAGTTAAGTTTATGTTGAGCATAAAAACTCAAGATAAATAAGTTGATGTAACAACAGCTTAATTAGATTAAAATGGCCGCATTAGCGGCCATTATTGTTTCTAACGTATAAACAGAGCTATTTGCTGATAAAACCCAATCAATAAGTTTTTACACTGAAAAACTTATTGAAATAGGTATAAATAATTTTATTGGAGCTTCCCATGTATTGTCCTTTTTGCCGAGCGGTAGACACCAAAGTTATTGATTCTCGTTTGGTCTCTGATGGTCATCAAGTTCGCCGTCGCCGCGAATGTCTCGCTTGTCATGAGCGCTATACTACTTTTGAAACCGCTGAATTAGTCATGCCGCGTATTATCAAAAATGGCGGGTCACGTGAACCTTTCAATGAAGACAAAATGCGAAATGGCTTAGTGAGAGCTCTAGAGAAGCGCCCCGTTAGTGTCGAACAAGTCGAACTCTCAATTAATAAAGTGAAATCAAAGCTGCGTGCTACTGGTGAAAGAGAAGTATCGAGTGGCCTACTTGGCAATATCATCATGGAACAATTAAAAGATTTAGATAAAGTCGCTTACGTTCGTTTTGCGTCGGTTTATCGGTCTTTTGAAGATATTCGTGACTTCAGTGAAGAAATTGCCCGTTTAGGTGATGAAAAGTAATATGAACCAATTTTCTAGTGACGATTATCA
This sequence comes from Colwellia sp. Bg11-12, assembly GCF_014076955.1. Lineage (NCBI taxonomy): Bacteria > Pseudomonadati > Pseudomonadota > Gammaproteobacteria > Alteromonadales > Colwelliaceae > Colwellia > Colwellia sp. Bg11-12. The sequence continues at coordinate 53,287 of NZ_JACGUZ010000053.1, read as the reverse complement.
CTTTATGCAACGTGCCATCATGCTTGCCAAGGAAGGGCACTTTACCACCTCTCCTAATCCGCGAGTGGGTTGTGTCTTAGTTAATAAAGGGAAAGTTGTTGGTGAAGGTTATCATCAAAAAGCGGGTGAAGGTCATGCCGAAGTTAATGCGCTAACAATGGCAGGCGAAAAGGCAAAAGGCGCAACCGCTTATGTAACCCTTGAGCCTTGTAGCCACTATGGTCGAACGCCACCATGTGCTGAAGGGCTAATCAAAGCGGGTGTCAAACACGTTGTAGCGGCAATGGTTGACCCAAACCCTAAAGTTGCGGGTAATGGCTTGAAAATGCTAGAGCAAGCAGGTATTTCTACGCAACATGGTTTACTAACCGCTGCGGCTGAAGCATTAAATATCGGTTTTATAAAACAAATGACGAGCGGTTTACCGTATGTTCGTTGCAAATTAGCCGCAAGCCTAGATGGAAAAACCGCCATGAAAAATGGAGAAAGTAAATGGATAACTTCTCCACAAGCTCGACAAGACGTTCAGCGTTTACGCGCACAAAGTTGTGCCATTATTAGTGGCGCTGACAGCATATTAATCGATAATGCTAAAATGACCGTTCGTTGGTCTGAATTGGGTGAATTAAAGAATAGTTATAAAAAAGAAATAGTTAGACAGCCTATTCGGGTTGTTATCGATACTAAAAATCGCTTAACACCTCATTTAGCGTTTTTTAATGAAAATAGCCCCATAATATTAATTAGAAACACCATTGAAAACATTCATCAATGGCCTCACTTCGTAAAGCAAGTGCCTTTACCTTTTGCACCAACATCAACAGGTGAACAGTACATTGATTTGCACGCTTTATTGAAATATTTAGCGCAACTAAACTTAAATGATGTGCTCATTGAATCAGGTGCTCGTTTAGCTGGCGCATTTATTGAACAAGATTTAGTTGATGAATTGATTTTATACCAAGCACCAAAATTGATGGGCGCTGACAGTAAAAGTTTGGTAAATATGAAGAGTATTGAAAACTTGAGCCAAGCAAAAGAACTAAATATAAGTGATATACGTATGATCGGCAAAGATATCCGTATTATTGCTAAACTTTTACCTTAAAATTTTAGTATTATGTTGAGATTAACTCGACCTACAAATCACGAAAAGAGTAATTATGTTCACAGGAATCATTGAAGCCGTTGGAACCATTCAAGCTATAAATATTACAGGGCAAGGCGCAAGACTTGTTATTTCAACCGGATTATTAGACATGAGCGATGTTAAACTGGGTGACTCAATAGCCACTAATGGCATTTGCTTAACGGTCGTCGCGTTTGACTCGTCAACTTACAGTGTCGATGTGTCTAATGAAACATTAACCCGTACCGGTTTTGTCGATTATCAAACAGGGCAATCAGTTAACTTAGAAAAAGCCATGTTACCTACGACACGTTTTGGCGGACATATGGTGTCTGGCCATGTTGATGCTGTTGTTGCTATTAGCTCGATTGAACATAATGGCAATAGTATTGAATATTGGCTTGAAATGCCAAGTGATTTAGCACCTTACATTGCTGAAAAAGGCTCTATCACCATCGATGGTACAAGCTTGACAGTGAATAGCGTTACCGATAATAAATTTCGTTTAACGATTGTACCGCACACTACAGCGCAAACTATCATTGCTCATTATAAAGTTGGCACTAAAGTAAACCTAGAAGTTGACTTAATTGCGCGTTATATCGAAAGGCTCTTAACAAAAAAAGACGCTAGCACCGGTGATAATTATAGTGGCGGCGTGACGCATGATTTATTAGCACGTAGCGGTTTTATGAAATAATCTATCACACTGCGTATTTATACTAAGACGCACTGTGGTATTCTTCAAGAATTATTCAGAATTAAGTTAACCAAAAAGTTAAATAAAAGAGATGATCATGAATTTAAATACCCCACAAGAAATTATTGACGATATTGCTCAAGGTAAAATGGTCATTTTGATGGATGACGAAGACAGAGAAAATGAAGGTGACTTCATTATGGCCGCGGAGAAAGTAACACCCGAAGCGATTAATTTTATGGCGACTCATGGCCGTGGTTTAATTTGTATGCCAATGACCGTTGAAAAGTGCCAACAGTTAAAGTTGCCACTAATGGTTGAAAAAAATGATGCTCAATTTAGTACTAACTTTACTGTGTCAATTGAAGCTGCCCATGGGGTAACTACCGGTATTTCTGCTGGCGATCGTGCAACCACTGTTTTAGCCGCAGTTGCCAAAGACGCTAACCATTTAAACATTGTTCAGCCAGGTCATATTTTTCCTTTAATTGCTAAAGACGGTGGCGTATTAAATCGTGCAGGTCATACCGAGGCAGGTACCGATTTAGCACGTTTAGCGGGTTTAGAGCCTGCCGCTGTTATTGTTGAAATATTAAATGAAGATGGCACCATGGCGCGTCGCCCTGATTTAGAGATTATCGCTGAAAAGCATGATTTGAAAATGGGGACCATTGCCGACTTAATTGAATATAGAAATGCAAATGAAACAACTATTGAACGTATTTCAAAATGTAAACTGCCTACAGCGTTCGGTGAATTCGATTTAACTGTATTTAAAGACACTATTGATGGCCAAGCACACTTTGCCTTAACTAAAGGCGAGATTAAAGCTGAAGAGCCAACCTTAGTGCGTGTACATTTAGAGAACACCTTCCGAGATTTATTATTTAGTCAGCGTGAAAGTGTTGCGCAATGGCCAATGGCGAATGCATTAGAGAAAATTGCTAAAGAGGGGGGTGTGTTGGTTTTACTGGGTAAGCATGAATCTACGGCCGAACTTATTTCTCAAGTGGAAAAATATGCAAAAATTGATGCTGGCGAAGTGGTTAATGAAGTTAAACGTCATGTTGGCTCTCGTAATGTAGGTGTTGGGTCACAAATCCTTTCAAACCTTGGTGTTAGTAAAATGCGCCTATTAAGCTCTCAAACTAAGTATCATTCGTTATCAGGTTTTGGTCTTGAGGTTGTTGAATACATCGCGGAATAATTTTTTAATGAATTTCGCTCATCTATAAAGTAACTTTGTAGATGAGCGTTAATGCTTATCAGTGAGATTAAAACTGATAATAATAGCTCACTGACACTTCTCTGCCTTTTCCGGGCACTTCACCATTGAAAACTCTAGGATCGAATACGTCGTAATCTTTGTTAAATAAATTTTGCGCAAGTAATGAAATTTTTTGTTTTTCATCAATGTCATAACTGATTTTTCCTGAAAACAGCAGGTATTGTTTTTGCACAAAACGTACCTCGTTAATTTGGGGAAGCTCAACTTTGTCTCGCCAAATGGCGTTAGCGTTAAGTTTCCATCGTCCTAAGTTGTAAGTGAGGTTGGCACTACCGAAGCGTTTAAAACTCTCGTTGACTGGGTCATCAAATAGGTGAGTGTAATTGAGTGACAACCGTAGTTGTTCACTGAGTTCAAACGTTGCACTGTTTTCCAAGCCACTAATTTTCATATCAACGGCATTATCAAAGGTAAATTGTGCTTCACCGTTGTAGGGCACTTTATTGATAAAATCTCGTAGGTCATTATGAAAAAAGACGATTTCACTAGAAAATTTATTCGCTTGATATATCCAAACTAATTCAGTTGTTTTTACAAATTCAGACGTTAAGTTAGGGTTGCCAGTCGTAACACTGTCATTTGAATAGAGCTCGTTATTTACGGGAGTACGAAATGACTCCCCGTACTGTAATTTTAAACTATGGTTTGAACTGGCTTGCCAAACCAGTGCTGCACGAGGTGATAATTTATCATCGATCCCTTTTACGTTGTCATACCTTGCGCCTAGAAATAAATTAATGTCAGCTGCTATTTGCCATTTAAGTTGGCTGTAAATACCTTGCATTTCATGTGATTGATTTAATGCTTTTGTTTCAGGCATGATGGCAATAGGCACAATTTTTTCTAGATAGTTATCATCGTTAATGATAATAAGCTCTTGTTGATAATCATAATGAGTTACGGCATTTCCTGACTGAAATTGATTGGCTTTTCTGTACTCAATACCCGAATTAAGGTTAAGTTCCTTATTTATTTTCCAGCTGTGATCAAGGTTTAAATCGGTTGACTCTGTGCGCCAAAAAGGGCCCACTAAAAAATCATTCTGGATAAAACCAGTATCTTTAGCTAAAGCCATACCGGCCGACTTTATTTCAAATAAACTGTAAGACACTTTAACATCTAACTGGTGTGTCTCACTCTGAAAAATTTCACTTTTACCTGATATTGAAAAGCTTTCACTGGTGTGGATATTATCAACAGAGTAGCCTCCAATATTCATAAATTCGTTGAGTTCATTTTCGCTGTAGCGTAAATTTATTTGATTATTCTTATAGTGCATACCGATTTCTAAATAGGCATTTTTATAAGGGTCATTTACTTGGCGGTTTAAAGGTGAAATGTACCGATGCCCCGTCGATTTTTCAAATGAAACATTGCTATGCAATCGCAAGTTTTCAGAGACTTGATGTTGCCAGCTTGTAGAAAGCTGCTGATACCCTTTTTCACCTAAACTGACAGTAAGTTGTTTATCAGATGTGCGGGTAATAATATTTAACACACCCAAAAAAGCATTACTGCCATAAAGTGCTGAACCGGGTCCGCGAATAACCTCTATACGTTCAATAATATCGATAGGAATGTGTGGTGTATAGACAGAGGCTTTACCAAAAGAGACTTCATTTAGCCGTTCGCCATTGATCATCACGAGAATATAACCGTTGTCTAGATAAACGCCACGGGCATGCTCTTTGGGGACAGCACCAACCCAGTCACCTCGAGTCATCTGAAAGCCAGGTACAAAATTCATCACATCATAGGCATTTTTTACTCCCAATGATTGAATGTCTGAACGTTCGAAAACAGTGATGGTTGAAGGCACTGTTAATACAGTTTCTTCAGTTTTAGTGGCTAAACTAATACGTACTTGCATTAGCTCTTTTATACTAAGGTCAAATATGTCTTTTTCAGTTTTAGCAGCTAAGCAACTATTGTTAATAACAATGAAAAGACAGCTAATAACCCAAACGGCAATTTTCATATAAAATTAATAAATCAGTAGCTTTGTCATTAAATTAGTTGGTTATACTGACGAATGCAAGACAAAAGAGCGCTGTTGGAAATAAAGGGGGCTTTAAACACTAAATTTAACTACATATTCTCTAGTGTTGAACGGGTGAAATATAAAACTAAAAATAATTCGTTATGCAGAAACTTTTCAAATTATTGGCGAGTGTTTATAGTCTATAAGCGAATATATTCGTAGGGTAAGTATCACTTCAAATGGTTGCTTGTACATATAATTATAGAGGAAGAAAGTAGAGTGGTTACTGAAATTCAGTGACTAATAACGGCGTTACTAGTCACTATTGAAGGTGTTAGATATTTAAAGTTTACGAAAGGCGTTAACTTTATCAATAATACCTTGGCTGTCTAGTCCAAGTTCTTGATGAATTTCTTGCTGGGTACCATGTTTAATAAAGCTATCAGGCAAGCCAATATTTAATATTTTAATTGCAATACCTTGGCTCAGTATATATTCATTAACACCTGAACCTGCACCACCAGCGATGGCGTTATCTTCAACCGTGACAATAATGGTATGGCTTTTTACGACATCGTCGATAAGTGCTAAATCGAGTGGTTTAATAAAACGCATATCAACAAGTGTTGCATTTAATTGTTGAGCCGCTATTTTGGCTTCATCTAACGTGCTACCAAAATTTAAAAGCGCAATTGCTGACTCAGTATCATCAGTTACGGCCTGTAAGATTTTTCTTGCCTTACCCATTTCAATGGTTTCGTCTATGCTAGGTAATGTTGCACCGTTACCTGAGCCTCTTGGATAACGAACTGCCACCGGACCATCATGCTTGAAACCCGTCGTGAGCATCATCTGACATTCACGTTCATCTGATGGCGCCATAATAACCATGTTTGGCACACAACGCATAAAGCTTAAATCAAATGAACCCTGATGGGTTGGTCCGTCTGCGCCGACAATACCCGCACGGTCAATCGCGAATAATACCGGTAAATTTTGAATCGCTACATCATGAATTAATTGATCGTAACCACGCTGTAAAAAACTTGAATATATAGCGACTACCGGCTTTTTACCACCAATAGCCAGACCAGCAGCAAAAGTCACCGCGTGCTGTTCGGCAATTGCAACATCAAAGTATTGCTTGGGGAAACGTTGGCTAAATTCCACCATGCCAGAGCCTTCACCCATTGCTGGCGTAATAGCGATAAGTGAATCATCCTTTTCAGCGGTTTTACAAAGCCAATCACCAAATATTTTTGAATAAGTCGGTAAGCTTGGTTTACTCTTGGGTAAGCTTGTTTGTGTGGGGTCAAATTTAGGTACAGCATGGTACTTTATCGGGTCTTGCTCTGCGGCGTAATAGCCTTTACCCTTTTTAGTGGCAATGTGTAGAATTTGAGGCCCTTTTAAATTACGCATATTGGAGATGGTATCAACTAAACCATTAACATCATGACCATCGATAGGGCCAATATAGTTAAAGCCCAACTCTTCAAAAAATGTACTCGGTACGACCATACCTTTTAAATGTTCTTCAGCACGACTGGCTAATTCTTTGATCGGAGGAATGCTTTTAAGTATGCGCTTACTACCTTCACGAATACCGGTATATATACTACCAGATAATAATTTCGCAAAATGATTATTTAATGCGCCAACATTTTCTGAAATCGACATTTCATTGTCATTTAAAATAACTAACATGTCGCTTTTAATGTCGCCCGCATGATTCAATGCTTCAAAAGCCATGCCTGCCGTCATCGCGCCGTCACCAATAACAGCAACCACTTTACGTTGCTTACCTTCTTTCTCTGCAGCAACTGCCATACCAAGTGCCGCAGAAATTGAAGTACTTGAATGTCCGACACTTAAGACATCATATTCACTTTCTTCACGCCATGGAAAAGGGTGTAAACCATCTTTTTGGCGAATAGTATGCAGTTGGTCGCGTCGACCGGTTAAAATTTTATGTGGATAAGCTTGATGGCCAACATCCCATATCAGGTGATCAAAAGGGGTTTTATAAACATAATGTAATGCGACCGTTAATTCGATAGTGCCTAAGCCTGAAGCAAAGTGTCCACTACTTTTACTTACCGAACTTAATAAGTAACTACGTAGTTCTGTACTGGCCTGAGTTAACTGGGTTTTATCTAACATACGCAGATCGTCAGGAGAGTTTATATTGGCCAATAAAGGGTAGTCGGCAAGATTTATAATCATATTTATTTTGTTTGTTCTTTAGATTGCTTGTTACAAGATTAATGTACGCGTTTTATTATAAACGTCGCAAATTCAGCTAAGTTATCTGTATTGTAGGGTAAAGTGGCTAAAGCTTGAAGTGCTTGTTGATATAAGTTGTCAGCTTTTTGTTGAGCGCCCGCTAAACCTAGCAGTGCAGGGTAGGTGCTTTTATTGGCGGAAACGTCTGAACCTGCTGGTTTTCCGAGTTCTTCTTCACTGGAAATAATGTCAATTATATCATCTCGAACTTGATAGGCTAAACCAACATGTTCAGCGTAAATAGCTAGTTGGTCCTTTTCATTGGATGAAATATCTTGGCTTATTTCGGTGACCATAGTCACTGACGCTTTTAATAATGCCCCTGTTTTTAGTGAATGCAACTTTTCTAATTCGGCTAAGGTTATTATTTTATCGGTTGCCGAAATATCAAGCGCTTGTCCACCGCACATGCCTTGATAGCCTGAAGCGTTCACTAATTGACGAATTAATGTGAGGCGTTTGGGTTCAAGTTGAGCGCTAAATTCATGGTTAACTAAAATGTCGAAGGCAAGTGTTTGTAAACTATCACCGGCTAAAATTGCTGTAGCTTCGTTAAAAGCCTTATGGCAGGTCGGTTGACCGCGGCGTAAATCGTCGTCGTCCATTGAAGGTAAGTCATCGTGTATTAATGAAAAAGCATGAATACATTCTAATGCGGCGGCTATGCCGTCAACATCAGACAATTTAAGTCCAAGTGCTTCGCCAGTAATATAACTTAAATAAGGTCGCATACGCTTGCCACCAATTAATAATCCATATTGCATTGCTAAGAGCAAATTTTTATCATTGATTTCATATTTTGCTAATTTATCAGCAAGATATCTATTAATGCGATTTTGATAAAAATCGAGCTGATTTAATTGGGTCACTAATTGTTACTCGTCTTGTCTGAATCACCTTCATTATCAAAAACTTCAAGTTGAGCTTTACCATTTTTAGTAAGCAATATCTGAATTTTTTGTTCAGCACTTTTTAACTTGTCTTGACTGGCTTGACTGAGATTTAAACCACGCTCAAAAAGCGTCATTGAATCTTCTAAGCTCAACGCCCCTTGTTCTAAATTCTGAACAATAGTTTCGAGTTCTGAAAGCGATTCTTCAAAGCTTAAATTTTCTATTTTTTTCTTAGCCATTAGCAAGCAGTTCAGTGATTGAATATATAGGCGCAAATCTATACCAAACGCATAAATTAATCAATCAACTTCCTGTGCTTTTACCCCCTAATTGTTATCATTGGCTTTATATTAGTAAGCCGATTATATGTATTACAAGGCTTATATTTATGTTGATTAAGCCCCATGAGGTCTGACTATAATGGGAAGATAACCTCGCCGCTTTTACTTAAATGAATTTTGTACCTCTATTTAATTTCGTTCAGACAAGGTCTTACCAAATATTTAACTCATAACTTTAAACATTAAAAATCATCACTAATTACTTAAGTTATTGACAATATGGGCGATAATAAACTTATATCTTGAATACCTATAAAAATATAAGTATTCGCGTATCGTAATACCTTAATGTATTATCAAATAATACGACGATACGTATTATTTCTTTTTGGAGGCTTTTTGTGGATATAGCAACAATATTAGGTGTAGTAGGCGCAATTGGCTTACTCATTATGGCGATGATGTTGTCGGGTGATATCGGTATGTTTATTGATACTCAGTCGGTCATTATTGTTTTCGGTGGTTCAATATTTGTTGTGTTATCTAACTATAACCTTGGTCAGTTTTTTGGTATTGGAAAAATTATTGGCAAAGCTTTTATGTTCAAAATTGAACAGCCTGACGACCTTATTGAAAAATCAGTTGAAATGGCAGATGCAGCTCGTAAAGGTGGTTTTCTAGCGTTAGAAGAAGCCGAAATTACCAATGGATTTATGCAAAAAGGTGTAGACATGTTGGTCGATGGCCACGACGCTGATGTCGTTAGAGGTACCTTACAAAAAGATATTCAATTAACCTCAGAGCGACATGAAACTGGTGTTGGCATGATGATGGCGCTGGCGGATGTTGCACCCGCAATGGGAATGATAGGGACTTTAATTGGTTTGGTGGCGATGTTATCAAATATGGATGATCCAAAATCTATTGGTCCTGCCATGGCGGTTGCTCTATTAACAACGCTTTATGGCGCATTCCTTGCCAACGTTATTGCTATTCCAATTGCTGCGAAATTAAAACTTAGATTAGCCGAAGAGAAAATGAATCAAGAACTCATTCTTGATGCTATTTTAGGTATTCAAGATGGTCAAAATCCACGTGTTATCGAAGGGTTGCTTAAAAACTATCTTGCTGAAGGTAAGCGTGCTGTAAATACAACGGAAGAAGAATAACGGGAGTAATTTATGGCTGAAAAATGTAAATGTCCACCTCCCGGACTCCCGGCTTGGATGGGTACTTTTGCTGACTTAATGTCACTATTGATGTGCTTTTTCGTTTTACTTTTATCATTTTCTGAAATGGATGTTTTGAAATTTAAACAAATAGCGGGTTCAATGAAGTTCGCTTTTGGTGTTCAAAATAAAATTGAAGTTAAAGATATTCCTAAAGGTACCAGTATTATCGCGCAAGAGTTCCGCCCGGGTAAACCAGAGCCCACTCCAATTGAAGTTATTCAACAACAAACAATGGAAATGACACAACAGATGTTAGAGTTCCAAGCAGGTGATGAAACCTCTGCTGGTGGCCGTCAAGAACAGCGAGGCACAGAACGTGGTGGGCAATCGCAAAGTACGGCAGATGAAATGTCAGCACAAGCGATGCAAAAAGCAAAAGATGAACTTGAACAGTCTTCACAAGAACAAGTGAATGAGTTAGTTAAAAAAATTGCTGAGCAGCTAGAACAACAAATTCAAGATGGTGCAATAGAGCTAGAATCGTTAGGTCAGCAAGTGATCATTCGCATCCGTGAAAACGGTTCCTTCCCCTCAGGTTCTGCTTTTTTACAACCACAATTTCGTCCTATTATTAGAGAAATTGGTGAACTACTTAATACGGTGCCGGGTGAAATTATGGTTTCTGCCCATACCGATAATCGGGGTATTAGTTCTGAATTATTTTCTTCCAATTGGGATTTATCCAGTAAACGAGCGGTAGCTATTGCACACGAACTGATTAAAGTACCTGAGTTTGAACAGTCACGTCTGCTGGTGGTGGGTCATGCTGACACTAGGCCATTAGTGCCTAATACTAACGCGCTTAATCGCCGTCGCAATCGTCGTGTTGAGATTTCAATTAATCAAGGTAAAGCAAAAGAAACTGAGCCCGTTTCTATCTCTAAAGAATAAATAAAGGTCATAAATTTCAAATGTTGGCAAGACGTTAGGCAATAAACATCTCGTTTATTACCTAACGTCTATCTTTTCAACTTAACCTTCATTCCTATTTCGTGTATAATTCGCGCCATTATTTTTACAGGTCCATTGTGGCCTTTATTATCGCTTTATATTTAGGATCGTTCGTTCATGAAATTCATCGTAAAACTCCAAGCTGAAATTGCCGTAAAAAGTCGCCCTGTTCGTAAGCGATTTACTAAAATTTTAGAATCTAGTATTAAAAATGTTTTACGTCGAGTTGATGAACAAATTACTACTCAGGCAAACTGGGATAATATTGAAGTTAATACAAAAAACAACTGTCCTAAAAATCGTTTGGCACTTATTGATACCTTAAAATGCGTGCCGGGCATCGCTCATTTTCTTGAAGTTCAACAAACTACCTATACCGATGTGCATAACATTTTTGAAAAAACCTTAGCAGCCCACGAAAAGACAATTGAAAACAAAACATTTTGTGTAAGAGCCAAACGAATCGGCACACACGACTTCAGTTCTTTACAAGTTGAACAATATGTTGGCGGTGGTTTAAATCAGCATGTTGAATCGTCAACAGTTAAATTGAAAAAACCTGATGTAACTATTCGATTAGAAATAAAAGATGAATATTTATTTATTGTCACAGAACGTCACCAAGGACTAGGTGGTTTTCCAATAGCAAGCCAAGAAGATGTTTTATCGTTAATGTCAGGTGGTTTTGATTCGGGTGTTTCAAGTTTTCAAATGATCAAAAAGGGCGCTCGTACTCATTACTGTTTCTTTAACTTGGGTGGCGCTGCGCATGAAGTTGGCGTAAAACAAGTGAGTTACTACCTGTGGAACAAATTCGGAGCATCACATAAAGTTAAATTCTTTTCAGTTGATTTTGAGCCAGTTGTTGCTGAAATTTTAGAAAATGTTGAAAACGGTCAAATGGGCGTTATTTTAAAACGTATGATGATGCGTGCTGCGGCGAGAATAGCGAAACGAGCGAATATAGCATCATTAGTTACCGGTGAAGCGTTAGGACAAGTATCTAGTCAAACATTAACTAATTTAAATGTGATAGACCAAGTCACAGATACATTAATTCTCCGTCCATTAGTCGCTTATGATAAACAAGATATTATTGATATCGCCCGTAAAATTGGTACTGAAGACTTTGCTAAAACAATTCCGGAATATTGCGGTGTAATATCAAAGCGTCCCACTATTAAAGCTGTATTATCTAAAATTCAAGCAGAAGAAGAAAAATTTGATTTTGACGTTTTAGATAAAGTTATTGAAGAAACGCGTATGTACGATATACGTGATATTGGTAAAGAAAGTGAAGAAGAAATTCATGCGGTAGATACTGTAGAAGACCTTCCTAGTGATGCAATTGTTATTGATATCAGAAGCCCTGATGAAGAAGACGAGAATCCACTAGACCTTGATAATGTAAAAGTGGTTCATATTCCTTTTTATAAATTGTCGAATAAATTTAGTGAACTCGAGCAAGAGAAAGAGTATTTGTTGTATTGTGACCAAGGAGTGATGAGCAAGCTACAAGCACTTTATTTAATTGGTGAAGGCTACAAGAACGTTAAAGTTTATCGCCCTTAATTTGGTCGTTTACTGTGATAAATACCGCTTTTCAAGCGTTTTAACCGCTAGCCATAATTGTGAATTCACCGTTGTGGTTAGTTGGTGCTTTTTGGCTAAACGGTCAATGTAACCGTTGATATAATCTATTTCGGTACGACGCTTGTTAAGTACATCAGCACGCATTGATGATGTGTTTTTTGCTGTACCTTCAGCAACGTCCCTCACTAAATTTAGCAATAGATGCTCAGTTAACACCACGCCTTCTTTATTGGCTATCGCAACGACCTCGCTGATAATGCTTTTAATTTTATCTTGATACACTTGTATATTTATTTCGCCATTATTAATATTTTCTAGTGCCGAAATAGGGTTAATAACGCAATTAATGGCTAATTTTTTCCATTGAGCCTGCTGAATGTCTTCTTGCCAGTAAATCTGTTTAAGACTTTGTTGAAAATAATTTAACAGTTTTTTTTTATTTTTTGCGTCGAGTTCTCCCCAAACAATACCCAAGTCGCTGTTTCCTATTCCCGTATGCTCAACATGATAATCAGCCACTTTTTTTGCGCCTTGTGTTAACAACAATGCCAGTAAACACTGTGATGGTTTGAGTAGAGGGGATATCTCTTCGAACGTACCTAAACCGTTATGAGCCAAAATAATAATAGCGTTGTCTTTCAGTAAATGATGGATGGCTTTTAAAGCAGTAGTGACCTGGTAAGACTTTACGCAAAGAATAATAATGTGGGCATGTGTCAAAGCTTGGTTATTAGCAATATTTAAGGGAAATTTATGAGCTTCTTCATTCATCTCACTAAAATAATAATCAGTGAATGAAGGCGCTGTTGACGGCAACAGAGAAACTAATTTATTGGCCTGTTTATTTTCTGTAAACTGAGAAAACCGATGATAACAAAGTAAGCCTATAGCGCCTTGACCAACAATAACGGTCTTCATCTTAATTTTTTAGTCGTGGAGGCTTACCATAAACGGTAAATACCCAATAGAAAATAGCAAAGACTGACACACCGATTATGTCAGCAATAAAATCAAAAAATTCACCACTGCGAAAGCCTAAATAATATTGGCTTAATTCTGTGAGCCCACTATAAAAAAACAAACAAATTACGGTATTGGTTAGCGGGAGCTTAAGTAAACCAACTAAAAGGAAAGTTAGTCCAAAAAAACCGATAATATGGCCAATAGTATCTATCTGTATTTTATTAATGACACTCGTTTTTAAATCACCAGGAATTAAAAAAATCAGTGCTAGAACCAATAAAGAAATTAAGATAATTAATAGTTGAAGGTAACTTTTCATTGAACGTATTTTTATGGATGCATAAGTTTGTAATAATTCATCATAACATGTGAAAATAGCCGTTGCGATGACCTTTACCCACTACAAGTGCTTTGTTAAGATTACCAGTACTTATATTATTGAATTAGCGAAAGGCCAATATCATGCCATCAATGGATGTCGTTTCCGAAATTAATTTGGAAGAAGTAAGAAATGCAACTGAAAATTGTATTAGAGAATTAGAAACGCGTTTCGATTTTCGCGGTGTTGAAGCGAGTATTGAATGGAAAAAGCCCAATGTCGTATTGAAAGCGGAAGCCGACTTTCAAATAAGACAATTAGTAGACATGGTGCGCGGACAATTGGCAAAACGTAATATCGACGCTAAAGCTTTGACCCTTTCTAATACCGAACACTCAGGTAGAACCTTTACTCAGAAACTTTCATTTAAAGAAGGTATTGAACAACCTATCGCGAAAAAAGTGATTAAGCTCATTAAAGACAGTAAGTTAAAAGTGCAAGCGGCCATTCAAGGTGAGCAAGTACGTATAACAGGTAAAAAGCGTGATGATTTACAAGCAGTGATGCAACTCATTCGGGAAAGTGATTTAGAGCAATCGTTTCAGTTTAATAACTTCCGCGACTAATTAAGTCCCTTATTTTGAGCCAACTTAATCTATAGGGTGATTCAATCTACTATAATAAACAGCGCTATTGGTGCTGTTTTTTTATACGTTAATTTTGAACTTTACTTAATGAGTAACCTTATCTTTACAAGGGTTAGATGATTTTACTGACAAATTGCTTACTTTTACGCAATTAAGACTGTTTATTTGTTGGTACATTAAGTAAATTAACCGCATTCTAATAATAATAAAGATTATGTTTAATGAGTGTTTCAAGAGGTGGGTTTAGTTCTCGCATTGGTTTTATCATGGCAGCGGCAGGCTCGGCTGTTGGTTTAGGAAATATTTGGGGTTTTCCAACGCAAACGGCCAGTAATGGTGGTGCTGCTTTTGTTTTGGTTTATTTAGTTCTAGCCTTCTGTTTAGCTTACCCGGCTTTTATGGCTGAATTGTTGATAGGTAGATATGGGCAAGCGAATGCTGTTAGCTCGTTAGAAAAAATGTCACGTAGTTTTTGGCAGAAAAAATTCGCCTTTTTTGTTGGTTTTGGTGGCATTGTCTGTGCAGCACTTATTCTCAGCTTTTATGGGATTTTAGCCGGTTGGATGATGGCTTATGCTGCAGAGCCTGTTTTGAGTTTTATTGGGCTTAGTGATGCGGCTCAATGGGTTATTTCACAATCATTATGGCGTAATTTAGGTTTTACGGCTTTATTCATGATTTTAACTGTTTTTATTATTCGCCATGGTGTTGAAAATGGTATTGAAAAATGGTCTAAACGGTTAATGCCGATGCTTATTGGTCTATTAATTTTATTAATTATTTATGTTGTTACCTTAGATGGTGCGGCAGAAGGTTTAAATGCTTATTTGAACCCTGATTTTTCACGTGTATTTGAAGCTGATTTATTGATCAGTGCACTCGGACAAGCCTTCTTTTCTTTATCGCTAGGTACCAGTGTTATGATTATCTACGGTTCATATATCTCAAAGAAAGAAAATTTAGTCACGCTTGGCGCGCAAGTCACTTTAATTGATGTTTCTATCGCATTCTTAGCGGGTTTATTAATTATTCCTGCTATGTATGTTGCTCAAGCTCAAGGTGTAGCTATTTTTGCTGAAGACGGTAGTTTAATTAATGGTTCAAACTTAGTGTTTACAGTATTGCCAAGTTTGTTTGAAAGTATGGGTAATATGGGCGCTTTTGTTGCGTTTGCTTTTTTCTTACTGATGTCTATTGCCGCTTTAACGTCTTCTATTTCGATGCTTGAAGGTCCTGTATCTTATGTCGTTGAACGCCATGATACCCCCAGAGAAAAAGCAACAACCTTAATTGGTCTCGGTATTTTTGTTTTGAGCGTTGGTATTGTTTTAAATATTGAAACAATGCTCGATTTTGTTGCTATTACGGCAACACAATACGGTCAGCCAATTATAGCGATGTTATGTTGTGTATTCGTTGGGTGGATCTGGCACAGAAATGATGTTTTGATGGAACTAAAGGAAGGCAATAATGATGCCGAGCATAGTGTTTTTTGGAAAATCTGGCCTTGGTATACTAAGTTTGTTTGTCCAACGGCTATTGGTGTCGTCTTTATTCATTCTCTGAATCTTTTTTAAACACGCAAAATTTAAAAGTTAGATTAATAAAAAGCGAGCTTAGCTCGCTTTTTTATGTTCAGGATGAACGGTATAACGCGGTGCCATGGAAGGCAAAGAGCGTATATGTTCAGGATGGCCTTTCTCAGACATCCTGTCTTTCCAGGCATTAGTGCATCCCTGCACGTCAACGGTATAACGCGGTGCTGTGACTGCATGGATGCAGGAAGTAGAGTAACGCAGGAGCAGTTACCGAGAAGGCAAAGAGCGTATATGTTCAGGATGAACGGTGCTCTGCTCGCCATGCCCGTTCAGTATCTAAAGCTGCTAACTTATATTTGGCCAAGCAAGTGTCCATGGTGCGTTGATAGCTTCTAATTGTTGTTGGCAAGGTGGTGCTAAGTATTTTTCACCAAAAGAAGGGGGCAGTACATACTGATAGGTTTGCTTATTTAAAGTAAACTTCAGCGCATATGCATGTAAGTAGCCACGCTGTTCTTGATAAGAGGTTTGGGTTGCGTAAAGCGGATCGCCAAGTATGGGTGAGCCAATACTCGATAACGCCACGCGTAATTGATGAGTCTTACCACTGTAGGGTTTCAATAAATATAAACGTTGTCCATCACTGAGTGAATACGACAAAAACTGTGTAATAGCTGGGTTTATTTGGCTACGCAGTAATTTCCACATACCACGGCGACTTTTTTCCATATCACCTTTAATTAATCCTTGTTTTTTCTTTGGTTTTTTATCACTTATTGCAAGGTAGTATTTTTCAATGTCATGTTGTTCAAAAAGTTGTTGAAACTGTTGAGCCGTAGGTAAGTTCTTTGCAAATATCATCAGGCCAGACGTCATTTTATCAAGGCGGTGAACTGGGTATAAATCGTCAACATTACCTTGTTCCTTTTCCTGTTTTTTTACCTGATTGAAAAAACCATTATCTAGCTCACCTTCATCATGAAAGTTAACGTTTGCCGGTTTTTCTGCGATGATAAAATCATCGTGTTGAAAAATTATATTTATCAATTGCACTTATGAAAGTCCTAAACCTACGAAGATATAAAGAATAATGGTTATCACACCACCAAATAATGCATAGGGTAATTGTGTTTTTACATGTTCAAAATGATCACACCCGCTGGCGATTGATGCGACCACGGTTGTATCAGAAATAGGAGAAGCGTGGTCGCCAAAGACACCACCACCTAACACGGCAGCGACTAAAAATTCTATGGGTAAACCACTTTGCTGAGCAATAGGTACAGCAATAGGCACCAATATTGCGAAAGTCCCCCAAGAGGTTCCTGTTGCAAAAGCCATTAAAGCCGCGGCAATAAAAATAACGGGAGCCATTAAATATAACGGTAATTCAACATTAAACAATTCACTGACATAAATTCCTGTACCCAAACCTTTTATTGCAGCACCAAAGGCAAATGACAACACTAGAATGGCAACAGCAGGGAACATGTGTTTAATGCCCTCTATAGAGCTTATGGTGATTTCTTTAAAGTTAAGTAATTTATGTAGGCCAATTAATACGACTAATAAAATGAAAGCGCTAGTGATTGACCAAAAGACAGAAAACGAGCCTGAGCCGCGACGAATATCACCATCACCTGTTATCCATAATAAGACTAAGGTCATCGTTAATAATGATAATAGAGGGAGCCACATTACATAAGCAGGAGCTATTTGCTTGGTCGCATCTTGTTGTTGCGCTACCGCCATTGACTCAGCTCTTTTCATTGGCCCATATAGCTTACCGCTATAAGCGGTGTAAAAAGCCAATAAAATAGCGATTATCGCATAAAAATTGTAACTAACAGTGCCAATTAAAACTCCAACTGAGTCAGCAAGTTGATAGTCATCAAGTAAGCCTAATACATAAGCGCCCCAACCATTCACTAATAATAAAATACTGACAGGTGCACAAGTTGAGTCAATAAGGTACGCCAATTTCGCGCGACTCATTTTATATTTATCAAATAATTTTTGACTGGCCATACCGGCAGTAAACATACTTAAATTAGTGTCTGTAAAAATACTAGTACCAATTATGGTCGGTAACATACTTGCTTGACGCGCGTTTTTGACTAAATTTAAGGATGACAATTTTTCGATAAAGCCATTTACTGCACCAGACTTATTCATTAAGGTAACTAAAGCACCAATGAGTAAACTGAAGCTAACAATATAGAGATTACTCGTTGAGGTGAATACACCGCCAATCGCCAGAAAACCATCGGTTAAGCCATGTATTATTTGCCAGTTTGTCGACATTATAGTGGCTAAAATCACACCACAAAATAACGCTAATAAAGCATTTTTTCGCCAAACGGCAATAACAATGGCGATAAGAGGGGGAAGTAATGATAAAGGACTATCTTGCATGATTTTAACTATTTTCTTATTATTATTTTGTTGAACACTTTACCGTAAGCGCAAATTTTTAGAAACTGCTTTAAGGAGAGTTTGAGTTTTATTTTGAAAATAAATGCAGAGTATTACGGTCTTGTATTTTTAGAAAAATAAATAATATTTTGAGGGTGTTACTTTAGATTAACTTTTTAATACAGTAAAGTATTGAAAAGCTAATTATTACCCTCAAATAGTGATTAGCAGCTACGCTTAATGTATTTAGGGATTATTTTTGAAACTTTCTTTTGATGACTATGTAATGGCATTTAGCCAAGACGAACATTTATCTTCCTTAACAGGCATTGGGCGAGGCATAGAACGTGAAGGTTTACGTGTTTTACCTGAAGGACGTTTATCGTTAAAACCACACCATAAGAGCTTAGGCTCTGCGCTAACACATCCTAATATTACAACAGACTATTCAGAAACATTATTAGAATTTATCACTCCGGTAAGTTTTAACCCCGAAACCACTATCGCGCAACTGCAAGATATTCAAAAATATACCTTAAGTAAAATTGATGGTGAATTGATTTGGCCAATGAGTATGCCATGTTTTGTTGACAACGACGACGCTATACCACTTGCAAACTATGGTTCATCAAATGTGGGTCAGATGAAGACCGCTTATCGTCAAGGGTTGAAGAATCGTTATGGCAGTATGATGCAGGTTATTTCGGGGATTCATTTTAATTTCTCATTTTCTCAAAATTTTTGGCAAAGTATGCAAAAAATTTCAGAAAATAAGGCACCAATAAATGACTTTATATCGCAAGGATACTTTGCATTATTACGTAACTACAAACGATATTGTTGGTTAATACCTTACCTTTACGGTAGCTCGCCAACCATTTGTGGTTCATTTTTGAAAAATAAAACGACCTCATTACCTTTTAAAAGGTCAGCCAGTGGTTATATGTATCTTGAATATGCGACATCATTGAGAATGAGTGATTTAGGCTACACCAACAGTGAACAATCATCACTGGAGATTTGTTATAACGACTTAGACGGTTATTTAGATGGTGTGCAAAATGCAATTCATTTACCCTCAGAAAAGTTTGCCGCCTTTGGTGTAAAAGTTAATGGTAAATATCAGCAGCTAAATAGCAACATACTACAGATTGAAAATGAACTTTATGCGCCTATTCGACCTAAACAAGTCGCTAAATCTGGCGAAAAACCTTCAGAAGCATTGAGAAATAGAGGGGTTGAGTATATTGAAGTACGTGCTCTTGATGTTAATCCATTCTCAGATACGGGGATAAGTATTGATCAAGTTTATTTTCTTGATGTTTTTATCACCTATTGTGCATTAGCAGAAAGCCCATTATTTACTTGTCAACAACAACAAAGTTGTGATGAAAATATGGATGAAATTGTAGTTCGCGGTCGAGATCCTCTCTTGCTACTTAATGATAATGGTTGTGATAAATCAGTTAAAGCGTGGGGCAGTGAAATTTTCAAAGAAATGCAGAAAGTAGCAACCTTATTGGATAGTGCGTATGGCGGTGAAAAATATAGTCAGGCTGTAGCGAACGAACAAAAAAAATTGATTGATCCTAACTTAACGCCTTCTGCTCAATTACTTGATTGTGTAGTAAACCAAAACAAAAGCTTAACGGGAATCGCTCTAGAACAAGCACATGAATACCGTCAAGAATTGCTTAATAGAGATTATCAAATTTATAGTGAGCAGTACTTTACTGAAGCGGCGATAAAATCACATCAAGAACAAAAAGATATTGAAAGTGCAGATAAAATCGACTTTGATACATTTTTAGCCGATTACTTTTCTACATAGATTGCGTTTATTTACTCGTTAATAGCGTGTAGGTTACGCGCTATTAACTCATCTGAAAGCACTTCTGAATATGCCACTTTTTATATCCCTTAACGGATGACCTTTTTATTCGCTTTTTAAATACAGCTGTATTTTATCATTACCCTTCTCTTTATCTTCGTTAAAAAAAAGCAAAAAAAAACGCATTACTTAAAAAAGAATGCGCAATAAAAACATAAAACACTAAGGGAAATATAACTCTCATAAAGTAAGAGTGATTGTTGGTGGTTTAGTTCAATTTATTTAGGTGTCTTTTTATTTTTTATTTGGTGAAATTTAAGCAAAAAAAAACGCATTACTTAAAAAAGAATGCGCAATAAAAACATAAACACTAAGGGAAACATAAAACACTTATCAAGTAAGAGCAGGATTACTTGTTATAGTTCAATAAATTTCATATAAATTAAAAATAATTTTCTCATCACCTCTTTCTAACAAATTATCTAGTTGGTATAAAGCTATGTTTCTGGCATGATAACAATACCTAATTCAATAACGTATTGATGTTATGTCGTTTATTAAGCCTTTTTTTATTTCATTGTTGAGTATTGTACTCCTATCAAGTTGTGCGACACCACCGCCAAAAAACCCTGAAAACATTTGTGAGATTTTTCGCGAACATCGTGATTGGTATTTTGCAGCTAAAGAAGTACGTGAACGTTGGGGCGTACCCATTCATGTACCTATGAGCATGATGTATCAAGAAAGTTCATTCAGAGCGGGAGCTTTACCCCCTAGAGATTATTTACTGGGTTTTATTCCATGGGGTCGGGTAAGTACTGCGTATGGTTATTCTCAAGCAAAAACGATGACTTGGGATGATTATATTAGAGAAACAGATAATTCAGGCGCGGATCGTGATGATTTCGATGATGCTATTGATTTTATGGGTTGGTTTATTTTTAAGACACAAAAAATTAATAAGGTCTCTAAATGGGATGCCTACAATCAATACTTAAATTATCATGAAGGTTGGGGTGGCTTTAAGAACCGTTCTTATAAAAAGAAACCCTGGTTGGTCAAAGTTTCACGAAAAGTGGATAACCGAGCACGACGTTACAGTAGTCAATTAAAAAGCTGTGAAGCTGATTTAAATCACGGTTGGTTGTGGCGATTATTTTTTGGTTAATATGATTTAATTAAGATAGCTGTATATAAGTTTACTGCTACTTCATTAATAAGATGTTCTACTTTATACATCGTCATTGGTTCTGTTAATCAATTGAAATGATCAGATAATAAGTGGAACTGGAATTAGCATGATCTTTTATAAAAGATCATGCTTTTTAATTTTTAGGAATAAATAATCAATCGTACATATAGTCGCTAGCATAAAGAGTGCCCAAATAACCTTTCTAAAGTAAAAATACTCGTAAATCCCCAAGTTTTATATAATTAAAGCCATTGTAAAAAAAACTTCATAAATTTTAAAGAAAGGCATTGCATTATTCGAGGGCTGGCTCTTATTGGGCTGTGTTTTGTTATCCACAGAAATTGTGGAAAAACCATTAATAGATTAATGGTTGTGGGTAACTTTGTTAATAACTTTGTTTGTTGATGGTATTATCCACAAAAGAGGATATAAGCACATAAAAATCAAATCACTAGTATGATATGTGGATCATAAAAAAAGACCTTAAAATGGTGATTTAAGGCCTTTGTTTTTATCAGAGATGAGAGAATCGTTGTTACTTTTCTTTCTCTTCATCGATATAAAGTTCTGGCAGGATCCTAACCGTTTTGATCATGTTATCTGAAACATCAACAATTTCTAATGGGTAGCCAGCGATGCGAACACTCAAATTAGCTTCTGGAATATCTTCTAAATATTCGATGATTAAACCATTTAGTGTTTTAGGGCCATTGGTGGGGAAAGTCCATGTCATTTCTTTATTGATGTCTCTAACGGTGGCACTACCGTCAACTAAGTAACTACCATCAGGCTGAGCATTAACTTCTTCGCTTGTAGTGGGTGTCATCGTTGTGGTGAAATCGCCAACGACTTCCTCTAAAATATCTTCTAGGGTGACTAAACCTTGAATGTCACCATATTCATCGACAACTAAACCCAAGCGTTCTTTGGCATGCTGAAACTTTAAAAGTTGTACATTGAGTGTTGTGCCTTCAGGAATAAAATATAATTCTTTTATTGCTCGGATTAAGGTGGTTTTAGTAAATTGATTTTTGAATAAGAGCTTTAATGCATCACGAAGGTGAATGTAGCCAACGACATCATCCATGTTGTCCCGATATAATAAAACACGAGTATGATTTGATTGGGCTAATTGTTTCTGAATTTTTTTCCAGTCTTCATTGATATCAATACCCACCAATTCATTACGAGGGATCATAATATCTTCAACCGTTACTTTTTCTAAATCAAGAATACCAACTAACATATTTTGATCGCGTTCTGGCAACATTGCGCCAGAGTCGTTCACTACCGTTCTTAGCTCTTCAGAGCTTAAACTATGTTGTACACGTTGCTCAGAGCTTACGCCAATCAACATTAACAAACCGTTAGTTATCCAATTTACAGCAACGACAAAGGGGAACAACAGTTTTAATAAAAAAGATAAGACAATTGAGCTCGGAAAGGCTATTTTTTCAGGGTATAACGCGGCTAATGTTTTTGGGGTTACTTCAGAGAAAATCAGCACAACAAGTGTCAATGCAATGGTTGCAATTAACACACCCATATCACCAAATAACCGTAAACCGATAATAGTGGCTATCGCAGACGCTGCAATATTAACAAGGTTATTGCCAATGAGTATCAAACCAATTAAACGGTCTGGACGTTCTAACAATTTACTAACGCGTTTAGCACCCTGATGATTTTGTTTTTCTAAATGGCGAAGTCGGTAGCGATTAAGCGACATAATGCCAGTTTCAGATCCTGAAAAATAGGCTGATAGAATAATTAGAATGCCAAGAATGGCAAAGAGCATTTCCGTTGATATGTTGTCCAAAAAAGGAACCCTATGTTGTGTTATAGATAGTCATTAATTACGTTATAACGTATTTAATAACCATTATTATGATAATTTACAGTAAAATAAATTCTTTAACAAACCGACTACCAAAATATGCCAATGTTAATAAAGCACTACCAGTAACCATTAATATTAACACACGATGACCGCGCCAACCTCTATTATAATGCCCCCAGAGTGTTGTTGAATAGACTAGCAGGGCTAAAATAGACAATACGGTTTTATGTACATTTTCATGTGAGATCATCCCATCTAAAAATAAGAAGCCAATAACCTGACTGAGTAATAAAAAACTCGTGCCAATACTTAAAATAATAAAAAGTTGACCTTCAACCTGCATCAGTGGGGGGAGGTGACTAACCGCCGCCAAATTCTTTGTTTTTAATTTTAAATTGATGTAAGCGACTTGAAACGCATAGAGTGTCGCAATGACTAAAGTACAATAAGAAAGCAGCGCAAGTGTCACATGGCTTATCACACTTAATTGATGGTTAATTAAGGGGGCTTGTTCTACGCTAGGTATGAATACCATCAGTAATTGCCAAATACCCGCAAAGCCATAAATAACCGGTAATAATAAATTTACTTTAAAGCGTAAGGCAAAGGCAGAGATAGATAAACAAATAATTAAACTGACTAAAGAAATAACATTAGGCAATGCAAAGTTAATGTCCGCTTGAACCACTAAAAACTGTGCATTACTTAAGGTGTGTAGCACCATAGCTAAACAACCAAAAAATAACACAAAAATTAAATTAGGCCCTTTTGGGTGAAACAAACGTAATAACATTGCAGAAGTTGCAACCGCATAAGCAAAAAATGCAATTAAAGAACAAATATCCGAAAAACTCACAACGTGCTCCCACACAAGAACTTAAAAGTTAGGTCTTTATACCCGCAAACGATTCTATCAGAATGCGAGTAAGACACCCTATATTAAAACTAATTTTCTTAAGGGTTTTATCGATAAGAAGGCAATTAAACCTGCGCAAGTTATTCCAAACCAAAAAGGCAGTAATTCATGGCTGTGTTGCATTTGCTGAGTAATGTTTATATCGAAAAACATTAAGCCCCAATCAAGTAACAAACCAAAGCCTATCGCACATAACGAAATGCCTAATAAGTATTTTATTAAAACACTGCTGCCCATTTCATTTTTAATGACGCCTAATGTTGAAATATTTGTTGCTGGGCCTGCCATCATAAAGACTAATGCAGTGCCGGGTGATATACCGGCTAAAATAAAACCCGCAGCGACAGGTGTTGATGCGGTCGCACAAATATACATTGGAATTGAAATAATAATCATCACTAACATTGCGCCTAAACCACTACCATAGCTGAGTAAAAAAGAGGCGGGTAGGAATGTCTTTATTAAGGTGGCAAAAATCAGACCGACTAATAACCAGATGATGATGTCGTCAATCAATTGTGTTGCGGCGTAATGAATACCTGAGGTGGTTTTACTTAGAAAGCTTGCTGATTTTTTAGTTGTAGCTATTGTTTTTTCACTCGCACAACACGAAGACTTAACATCTTCGGTTGTTAGTAATGGCTCAACAGCGACTTCTTTCTTACTCGGACAACAACTAGGGGTATCTTTAGATGTCGCTTTAGGTAGGGTAATATCTTCTTTTTTTATTGTTGAAACGAGTAAGCCCGTGATAATGGCAGAAAATATTGCCGTTATTGGTCGATAAATCGCAAAAACGGGGCCTAATAAAGCGTAAGATACTGAAACTGAGTCAACACCGGTTTCGGGAGTTGCCACTAAAAAGGATGAGGTTGCTGATGCTGAAGCACCGCTGCGGCGTAATTCAGTCGCTACTGGGATAACACCACATGAGCATAAAGGTAGGGGGGCACCAATAATAGCAGCTTTAATAATGGCGAGTTTTCCTTCACCCAAATGTTTACTTAAAATTTTAGTCGGTACCCAAGATTTCATCAAACCTGCAATGAGTAAACCTAATAATAACCAAGGACTCGCTTCAGCACTTAAGGCTAAAAAGTTTGTCAGTAATGTAGATAAATATTCCAAGACATTCACACTGTTATTTATGTAAAAAGTTAAACAAGACTACAGCTTACCATATTTATTTTAAGGTGCATTACACTACATCACATAACGATGATTTATTTATTTCACCGGCTGTTATCTAATGCCGTACCCAATTGATAAATTTAATGGGTGTTGAATGCGAAGAAACTTATTGGAATTGCTATTAATCCTTTCGCTTATTTTATTGGCGGGTATAATATGCAATAATTTTTATATTCAGCACAACACAATATAGAGTCGCACATGTTTGAGAATCTTTCCGATCGTTTAACCAAAACGTTAAAAAATATCAGTGGCCGAGGCCGGTTAACTGAAGACAATATCAAAGAAACGTTACGTGAAGTGCGTATGGCACTTCTTGAAGCCGATGTCGCTTTACCTGTTATTCGTGACTTTATCGCTAAAGTAAAGGAAAGCGCAGTTGGTCAAGATGTCTCTAAAAGCTTAACCCCAGGGCAAGTCTTCGTAAAAATTGTTCAAAAAGAACTTGAACATGCTATGGGGGAAGTGAATGAGACACTTAATTTAAAAGCGGCTCCACCGGCTATTGTATTAATGGCTGGTTTACAAGGTGCGGGTAAAACCACCTCTGTTGCAAAATTATCAAAATATCTCACTGAACGAGAGAAGAAAAAAGTATTAGTGGTCAGTGTTGATGTTTATCGACCTGCAGCTATTAAACAACTTGAAACATTGGCCAATGAAATAAGCGTTGATTTTTTTCCAAGTGATATTTCACAAAAGCCAATAGATATTGCTAATGCGGCTATTGATCATGCGAAAAAGAATTTCTTTGACGTATTAATTGTTGATACAGCGGGTCGTTTACATGTCGATAAAGACATGATGACTGAGATTCAAGATCTACACGCCGCTATAAATCCAATAGAAACATTATTCACCGTTGATGCAATGACGGGACAAGATGCTGCTAACACGGCGAAAGCCTTTGGTGACGCTTTACCACTAACCGGTATTATCTTAACAAAAACTGACGGTGACGCCCGAGGCGGTGCTGCGCTTTCTATTCGCCATATTACCGGCAAGCCTATTAAATTTATGGGTGTTGGCGAAAAAATTGAAGCATTAGAACCTTTTCATCCTGACCGTATTGCCTCACGTATTCTTGGCATGGGTGATGTACTTTCTTTAATTGAAGAAGTTGAGCAAAAGGTTGATAAGAAGAAAGCTGAACAACTCGCGAAAAAGTTTAAAAGTGGTAAAAGCTTTGACTTAGAAGACTTTCGTGAGCAACTCGTGCAAATGAAAAATATGGGTGGCATGACCAGCATGATGGACAAATTGCCAGGTATGGGCAACATGTCTGATAAAATCAAAGATCAGATGGACGATAAACTGACCTTACGTATGGAAGCTATTATTAGCTCTATGACGAAAGGTGAGCGTGCGCGACCTGATATTATTAAAGGTTCTCGAAAGCGGAGAATTGCAGCAGGGTCTGGCACACAAATTCAAGATGTGAATCGTTTATTAAAACAATTTATGCAAATGCAAAAAATGATGAAAAAAATGTCGGGTAAAGGTGGTATGCAAAAAATGATGCGTTCCATGAAAGGCATGATGCCTCCAGGCGGTGGTGGTGCAGGTGGCGGGATGTTCGGCCGTTAAGATAACATCATTTATAAAAAATAATGATGCGGCAATACCCTATGGAAAGGCATGATGCCCCCAGGCGGCGGTACAGGTGGTGGCCCAGGTGGCGGGATGTTCGGCCGTTAAGATAAACAATATTTTATTTCAAAAGGTAGCATTTGCTACCTTTTTTGCTTTTAGTCTTTAGTCTTTCAGGTTTATCATTAGCACTGGGCGATCTTTATACTTGCTATTTATCCTAGGAAGCGTAAAATACGCGAGCTTTTCTGTCACCTAGGGTGTCAGGAAATGTCTGGAAAATTCGTTTTAACACTTTAAATAATAGAGGGCGATATGGTAACCATTCGTTTAGCTCGTGGCGGCGCCAAAAAGCGTCCATTCTATCAGGTTGTTGTTGCAGATAGCCGTAACTCTCGCGATGGTCGTTTCATCGAGAAAGTTGGCTTTTTCAACCCAACAGCAGAAGGTCAAGCTGAGAAATTACGCTTAGACCTAGACCGTATCAACCATTGGGTTGGTCAGGGTGCTGGTTTATCTGATCGTGTGGCTAAGTTAGTTAAAGACGCTCAAGTAGCAGCTTAATTAATTTAGTAGGTTGAGGAGTTGTTGTGGAAGAAATAAATAAAGAAGTCATCCTAGGTAAAGTAGGCGCAGTTTACGGTATCAAAGGTTGGTTGAAAATTCATTCATTCACTGATGAAACCGAAGCTATATTAGACTATTTTCCTTGGTCTCTAAAATTAGGGAATAAAATACAATCAGTCGATATATCTGATTGGCGCAAACACAATAACGGTCTTGTTGTTCATGTTGCAGGCATTGATGATCGCGATATAGCCCAAAAGCTTGTTGGTTCAGAAATATTTGTTAACGAAAGCGCACTAGCAGAATTGCCCGACGGGGAGTTTTACTGGCGCGATTTAATCGGCATGTCTGTTGTTACTGACAAAGGTTACGACCTTGGTCAAGTTTCTGAAATTTTAGAAACTGGCGCTAACGATGTACTGGTTGTAAAAGCTAATCGTAATGACGGTTTTGGTCAAAAAGAGCGTTTAATTCCGTATCTTTTTGAACAAGTTGTAAAATCGATTAGTGCTGAAAATAAACAAATTTGTGTTGACTGGGACCCAGGTTTCTAACTTGAGTAATAGCGTTTCAACAAACAAACGATGGTATGGGGTGATAAGCCTTTTCCCTGAGATGTTTGACGCCATTACAGAGTATGGGGTGACAGGCCGAGCGATCCGTAACGGGTTAATTGAATTTCATAAGTGGAATCCAAGAGACTTTACACACGATAAGCATAGAACCGTTGACGACCGTCCTTATGGTGGTGGTCCGGGCATGTTAATGATGGTGCAACCGCTACGTGATGCTATTAAAACCGCAAAAGCTGCTGCGAATATCGCAACAGATTCTGCAACAGGTGATGATAGTAGTTCTGATAAAGAACAAGTTAAGGTTATATATTTGTCGCCGCAGGGACGTAAACTCGACCAAGCTGGTGTACGTGAATTAGCACAACATAATAAACTGTTATTTATAGCAGGGCGTTATGAAGGCATAGACGAACGATTAATTGAGTCGGAAATCGACGAAGAATGGTCTGTTGGTGATTATGTTTTGAGTGGAGGAGAACTCCCCGCAATGAATATGATCGATGCTATAGCACGTTTTGTGCCGGGTGTATTAGGACATAATCAATCTGCTGAGCAAGATTCTTTCTCAGAGGGGTTGTTAGATTGTCCTCATTACACAAGGCCAGAAGTACTCGACACTTCAATAGAAGCTATGTCGGTACCTAAAGTGTTATTAAGTGGTAATCACGAGCACATAAAGCAATGGCGTATGTTTAAGTCACTAGAAAGAACATGGACCAGAAGACCAGAATTATTAACTAACCTAGCTCTGACAGCGGAACAACAGAAAATGTTAGCTTCTATTAAAGATGATAACAAATAACGTTGTTGATGCCTGTGAACTCTAGGAAGAAGGTATTATGAGTAACATTATTGATATGCTCGAAAAAGAGCAGATGAAAACAGATTTACCAGCATTCGCACCAGGCGACACTGTTGTTGTACAAGTAAAAGTTACAGAAGGTGATAAATCACGTCTTCAAGCATTTGAAGGTGTAGTTATTGCAATAAAAAGCCGTGGCATCAATTCTGCATTCACTGTTCGTAAAATCTCGAACGGTGTTGGTGTAGAACGTGTATTCCAGACACATAGCCCTATTGTTGACTCTATTGAAGTCAAACGTCGCGGTGATGTACGTCAAGCTAAACTTTACTACTTGCGCGAGCTATCTGGCCGTAAAGCACGTATTAAAGAAAAATTGGCAAAAAGATAAGCTCTTTTTAAGCCCGTTTTGCTTTAGCAACACGCATAAAAAAAGCCTGAATAATTCGTTATTCAGGCTTTTTTGATCTTAATATATCTCAGTTTCGTCTATGTGCTTTTTTTCATATAGTGCTTTCAATTAGAAGTTATACAGCTTAGATTTATATCGTTCTGAATGGGCTCTCAATTTTTTGTTATGATTTTAGCTGCAAGATGTCGAGATTTCCTCGCCGGTTAACTTCTGAGTCAGCATTTAACTATAGAAGCTATTCTGTTAATGGACTTCCAAAGAAATACTTTTGGGGTGTTAAAATGTGGAGTCAAAGTTTCTTTGTTGAAACGATTGGAAATATGGCAGTAGAAATTATTCGAAAATATTTTCAAAACCAGCTAGTTGAAGTGGGTTAAAATCACCCGGAATTCATACTGATTCTAAATTGACATTGGATAAACTGTGGCTTATTCCATAAAATGCAATAAGCCACCGTTTAACTTTATTGAACGAAAGATAGGGCCAATGATAGAAGTTTAATTCTATATCAGGTTACATGAACACACCACCATCATTAATAACAGTACCATTATCATAACTAATCGTGCTGATAGCACCACATTGATTATCAACATTACAGGCCGAAACTTTAACGGTTATTAACTCACCAATCGCGATACCACTACTTGAGAAGTATGTAGATTTTACGTGATTTGGGAGGTTGAAATTATGTGTTTTTAAAGTACGATTTGTACGAAACTTAAATATATCAGTGCTTAGATACGAAATTTCAACTTTATAATGGTCTGGAATACCTGTTGAAGGTACATTCCAATAAGAATATGTTCCCGAGACTGCATTTGGTGGGTTTTTCCCTATCGGGCCTGGCTGTGTGTTAAGTAATGAAGTAACCCACATATTGCCAACGGAACTTGGAACACTTGTATTGTTGACAACGGTATGGCTCAATGTTTTTGATTGAGAGCAGATGTCATTTACGTTACAAGCTTTGATATTAAAGATAATTACATGCCCAGTATGCTTACCTGCGTACTCGAAAAATTTAGACTTTGTATTACCAGTGACTTCAAAAGGACTACGGGTATTTCTAGTTCCACTGGCTGTTACGTTGGTATAACTAATCAAATAATGGTGAGCATCACCTCCCCAATTAAAATTAACCCCAGCCTCTTGGTAACGTGAAACAGGTAGAACTGCAGTTGTCAATGAAGATACTTGTGCAGGTTTACCGTCAGTTGTTACCTGAATAGTTCTAGTTGTTTTGTAATCAGAGCCAAAGGTACGGCCTTCGACATCATTAAGTAAAGTAACACTAACCTGTTTAGGGCCAATAGACGACCAATTATGAGAAACAACTTTACCATCAATAGACGTTTCTAATTGTTCAAATTGACCATCTCCCCAGTTAATTTCAAACCTAACGTCGTCATTAAATGGGTAGCATGAACGAGGTTTGATATTGAACAAACTCCCGTTTGGCATTGCTTCTGTAGTTCCAGAAATTACTGGAGTTAAAATTCCAGATGGATTCAGAAAATCTTTGAACCATAAATGCTTACTAAGGATATTTTTCTCACTATCAAAGATAGTGTCTGTAGAATAAACGTCATCCCATCCTGGAATAGAAAGTGAAATCTGTAAGGCTTTCCCGTTTGATCCTAATAACCCTACACGCCAATATGCATAAAGTTTGGCATTCCAATCAACAATTGCCGCCTTAACCAGTTCATTGGTGCCATCACCATCGCCATCAGAACAGGCGTTACCATAATAGCCATAAAATCGTAATGGTGCACTTAGAACAATACCTACTTCTGCTTCGACAATATCAAGAATTCCCCAGTAAATTTCTAAATCTGCTTTTGCATATAAAGTAACTTTTGGATCTATTATAATTTCAACATCGAGCGAATAAACTAATTGTTCATTCGGTGAATAATCTATATCGATCACGTCAGGTTTCATCGGTGTACATTCAGAATTCTTACATGTCCATTGAATATCCAAATTACCGTTTACTTTACCTTCATATGAAATAGTTGCATTAGCCTCTGCGGTTAGGTCAACATCTAAACCTACACCGACTTCCAATTCCCATTCAAACTGAACAATCCACACCCAAAATTGGCCATAACCTTTCCAAAGTTTGTACCTGTCATGAAATAAATTTGCTTCATATTTATAAGTAGCTGTGCCATTTAAAGCAATAGTCGTATCAACGAAATTCATATTTGCTTTGATTTCATGAGATTTGTAATCGACATCATAAGTAAAGCATTTGATAAATCCCCCACGATCTTTTTTATAAAATACTTCGATGTCTGCAGTTCCTGTTGCGCCAAATCCAATATCAGCACTTACATTGACATAATTATTAACATCATAATCTTTACTAAGGTTTTTATTTCCAACATCTAATGAAAATGATTTACTTCGATACTGATCACTACAACCTGCTGATGCTTGTGCATAGCTATTTGAATTGGAGTTATACACTTCGTTAACTCGTACCGGATCTACTATTATCGGACCAATTCCTTGGCTAAAGTTTTGAGGGCTTACTGGGTAAGAGTATCCATATTCGGCTAGTTTGTCTTGAATATACCCTATAGGTAAATACCCTGAAGATATTAACCCTTCTACTGTAGTTATAGCGACTAAGTTTTTCCCACGGTACTCTTCAGCTTCAAGGTAATCGGCACTACCCGCTCCGCCTTTACTACTTAACATTTGTTGGTAAGAATCAACATTAGGCTTAACTAATGCCCAGCCATTTCCCTGATTCAGTATCAAATTTGAGTTACTGATTTTGACGGCGTTGGATGCATTTGAGCTATAACTGATGATCATTGTGCTAATTAACATCAGTATTAATTGTAATCTATTCATAAATATTCCCTTTCTTATTATTGTTCATATATTTGACGGGGGTAATATAGGGTAAATGAATATTATTGTAAATACAATATTTACACAATATTTACACGATGTTTACACGTACTTGTACGATATTCATACAATACTTATATAAAGTTTGTATAATGTTTGTGTAGCGTTAATGTTATGTTCCTATGTTCATATGTTCCTATGTTCCTATGGTGCATGGTGGGAAGGGCAGATATAAAAAACAATTTTTTATCAGAAAGCTATAAGATGTTATGCGTGTTGCTTTAGCAATACGCATAAATAATTTCTAATTCACGCTGTGTCTTTTTTATCGTATTAACTTATTGTTAGTTGTTTTATTTTAGCTTCAGAAAAGAAGCGATATAAAACAGGCAAAACAAATAAGGTTAAAAAAGTTGCTGTAACCAGTCCGCCGACAATAACACTGGCAAGCGGGCGTTGTATTTCAGCACCAACCCCATCAGACATCATTATGGGGATTAAACCTAATGCAGAAGTCATTGCCGTCATTAAAACTGGGCGCAGTCGAGACGTCGCACCATCAAAGACCGCACTTGACGTTGTAAGACCTTCTTTAATACGTTGATTTATACTTTCGACCATCACCACACCATTGAGCACAGCAACACCAAATAGAGTAATAAAACCAACAGAGCTCGGTACAGATAAGTATTGCTCAGTTAGATAAAGTGAGAAAATACCACCAATAATAGCTAAGGGGACATTAACCAAAATAAGCATCGCTTGACCAACTGAGCCAAAAGCAAAATAAAGTAATAAAGCAATTAATGCCAGCGATAAAGGTACAACAAGTAACAGCCTTTGCTGTGCTCGTTGTTGATTCTTAAACTGACCACCAATAACTACCGAATAACCTGCAGGCAAATCCACTTTGTTTGCAATTGTTTTACGAATGTCAGCAACAACGCTGCCCATATCTCGGTCTTGTACATTTGCTTGAATAACAACACGACGTTGAACATCATCTCTGCGAACCTGTGGAGGGCCTGATTCAAATGCGATAGTGGCAATATCTCCCAAGCGCACCCAAGCTCCAGTAGGTGACTGTATACGAAGATCTGCAATGGCTTCAGGGCTATTTCTATATTTTTCTGCTAGTCGCACGTAAATATCATATCGCTCATTACCGTTGATAATCTGCCCAGCACTTACCCCTCCAATGCCATTTTTAACGACATCCATTACATCGCCGACAGATAAGCCAAAGCGAGAAAGTTGCTGTCTTTTAGGTTTTATTACCAATTGGGCTTCACCAGAAATTTGCTCTAAGGCTACATCTCTTGCTCCGTTAACCTGTTTGATTGCTGCTTCAATTTCTTGCCCTTTTTTAGCAAGTGTAGCTAATTCAGGGCCAAATAACTTAATCGCTAATTGTGCTTTTACACCCGACAGTAGCTCGTCGACACGTGTCGCTATTGGCTGTGAAAAGTTAAGCAGTAAGCCGGGAAATTGTGCCAGTTTCTCTGCCATTAAATTTTGCAGTTCAAAGCGATTTTCAGCACTGCTCCATTGTAATAGTGGTTTTAAACCGATATATATTTCGATGTTATTGACCGGCTCGGGATCGCCGCCTATTTCAGCACGGCCGATACGACTTAGTGCATATTCTACCTCAGGAAATTCCATTAGCTTTTTTTCCAGAATAGGCGCAACGGTTAATGCTGTTTCTAAACTTGAAGATGGTGCAAGTGTTACTCTAAGATTAATGGTGCCTTCTTCAAGTTCAGGTACAAACTCGGTACCTATTTGAGGCACTATTGATAAAGCCCACAAAAATAAGAGTATTGAAGTAACAACCACTGTTTTAGTGTGTCTCATTGCCACTTTTAGGCATTGTCGATACCCTTTGTCTATCGGTTTTAAAATAAAGCTCTCCCTTTGTTTTATGCCATTTCTAAACATAAAGCTTGCAAGGGCTGGTACCACTAAAATCGCCACCAAAATTGCTGAAATAACCGCTAAAATAATACTAATAGCCATAGGCTGAAAAAGCTTAGCTTCAACACCTTCAAAGCTAAAGAGGGGGGCAAATACCACCAAAATAATAGCAGCAGCAAAAAATACTGGACGTGCAACCTCTTTTCCTGCCTCTTTTAATCGCAGAGGAACCTCTTGTTCTGCACTATTCTTATTGAGTAAAGGATCTGCGCGGTTTAAATGTTTAAACATATTTTCAACCATCACCACAGACCCATCAACTAACATACCTATTGCCACCGCAATACCGCCTAGAGACATTAAATTAGCCGATAATCCCATCCAAGACATCACCATAAGCGCGATACCTACAGAAATGGGAATTGAAATTAATACTAAAAACGTTGCAGTTAAATTCATTAAAAATAAGGCGAGTATCACCGCAATAAAGATAAAGGCTAAGGCAAGTGCTTCAGCTACCGTATCAACCGCCTTTGTAATTAAATCTGCTTGGTCATAGAAAGGTTCAAAACGAACACCATTGGGCAGGGCTTGATTGATCATTGGAATGCGATCATTAATACCGTCAATCGTTGCTTTGGTATTTGCGCCAATACGTTTTAATACAATACCGGATACAACTTCACCTAAGCTTTCAATATTTCCTTGTTTATTTCTTCGCGTCATGGTGGCAGCGCCTTGACGAATTTCACTGCCTAAAGAAACCGTAGCAATATCTTCTATAGTGACCACAGTGCCTGACACCGTTTTAACTGGAACTTGTTTAATATCAGCTAAACCGGCTTCACCACTATTAAACCAACCTGTACCACGAATAACTAACTGCTCTTGTCCTCGGTTCATATACCAACCCCCAACATTAGCATTATTTCTATCGAGTGCTGTGACAATATCATCTTGTGTTAGCTGGTAAGAAAGTAACTTACTGGGTTCTATATTTACCTGATACTGCCTAACGCTACCACCAAAAGATAATACGTCGGTAACACCGTCAACGGGCATAACCAATAATTTAACTAACCAGTCGTTTAAACTTCTTAAGGTCATTGAGTCGTAACCTGAATCTTTATCTCCAATGAGCAAATACTGAAAGACCTGACCCAAGCCTGAAGTATTAGGCCCCATTGCAGGAGTACCCAAACCTTGTGGTATGAGCGCTTTAGCAGCTTGGAGTCGTTCAAAGACGAGTTGGCGAGCAAAATAGATATCGGTACCTTCTTTAAAAACAACGGTAACGCCAGAAAGACCTGTTTTTGAAATGGATCTTACTTGTTCTACATCAGGCAGTGCATACATTACTGCCTCAATAGGGTAGGTTATTAACTGCTCCACTTCTTCTGCGGCTAAGCCTGGAGCCTCGGTATTTACTGCGACCTGAACGTTGGTTACCTCTGGAAACGCATCAAGGTTTAGGTTTGGGATCACTATAATAGATCCTACCATCGTGGTGATGAGCGCGATGATCACCAGTAGTCGATTATCTATCGACCAATCAATTATTTTATTAAACATGGTCATACCCCTAATTAGTGGTTATGCGGATCAAATCCGCCTTTTGCTATTTCAGAAGCAACAAAAAATGCACCTTGGGTAACCACTCGTGTATTGGGGGCAATACCAATGATTTGACGGTAATTGCCTAAAGGTTGACCTAATTCAACTTCAACAGCCTCAAATTCACCGGGATTGTCTTCAACAAAGACAGTCCAATCGCCATCAGCTCCTCGCATTAATGCGGTTTCGGGCACCGCAATTACGGGGGTTAGCGTATCAAACTGGAAATTAACATTAACAAACATGCCTGAATGCAAAGTGTCATCTTTATTTTCGACCGACAATCTGACAATTCTGGTTCGGGTACTTGGGTCGATAGTGTGTGCTTCTTGGATCACTCGAGCATCATAACTTTGGCCAGCAAACTCTATTTCAGCAGATGTTCCTGCGGGTAAATTCAGCTTTTTGTTTGGCGAAACACGTGCTTCTACCCATAAGTTTTCTTCGTTAGCCAAAATCATAATTTTTTCACCGGGAGAAACTCGCTGTCCCTGTGCAAAATCATCACTTAATACGGCGCCAGCACGCTTTGCCACTAAGGTATATTCACCCAAATTTGATGAGTTATTTTTAGCAATATCTTCAATAGCTGTTTTCGTTAACCCAAATGCGGTTAAACGGCCGAAAGCTGCGATGTAATCAGTTTCACTTTTCAGTAAAAGACTTTCACTTACCGTACCTTTACCTAACTTGCTATTACGTTGCCATTCGCTATAGGTAACACGATAGTTTGCTTGCGCTTGTGCTACCGATTCACTAAATAAAGTGACCAATGGTTGGTCTTTTTCAACATGTTCACCCAAGATGGCATGACGACTTATGACTACCGACTCTGTTCGAGGCGATACAATATAACTGGTGTAACCATTCGCTTTTACTTCGCCAGGTGCATAGACGCTTCGAGCAAAAATTCTTGGGTTTAGGGTTGATACTTTAATATTCGCTAATGTTAACTGTTCAATGCTAAAACTAACTCCTTCTGTATGTGCTTCTTTGGTGCTATTAAACGCAAGTACATTGTTTGAAAAAGTTATCAAGCCATAAAATACAGTGCTCAGCAGGCTGAGCTTTATGACGTTATTAATAGAGTTGGTCATGGTTATCTCTTTATTTAAAAGTAAACGTTGCAACAAAACTAAATTTATTATTTAGTTCAAAAAAAATTGTTGCGGAAAATTTAGTACATTTAAATTAAGCGATGGGGGGGCGTATAGGTTGTTCTGTAAAGCTCTTATCTACATGAACAAGATAAAAGTATTGATTAGGGATTAATAGTTTAATGCTTTTAGAGAGTGTTCTATTGGTTAATAACCACTGAGTATGTGAACCTTGGCAATGCCCACAGTGATGACAATCTTTAACGTTATGCTGGTTTTCAGCAGTTTCTTGCAATGATTCGAGATAGTCAACTTCATGAGAATGTTTAGTTTGCAAATGTTGAGCGTCAAGTTGATGATTATCGTCTGAATTAGCCACAGCAACAAACGATTGCAATGCAATCGATAGTACTATTAAAAAGCCAAGCCAAATGTTTTTCATTTTTACTGCATTCTTCAATTTACAAATAGAGACCGGCGGATGCTAAGCTAAATCAAATTCTTAGTCAATAATTAGCGCATGGTCCGGAGGTGTTCAATCAGGTTTAATTATACCAAGGTATCAATATTTAGCGGCAATAGGGCTATTTTAAAATAAAAGCATAAATAGGAATATTATTGCGTGGTATCCTTTGGAATTACAATTTTTATTGGGTTAGAATGTAAGCAACTTTGTTTGAGGTATTTATATGTTCCAGTCAGAAAAAATAATAATAGCTGACGACCATCCCCTTTTTCGTCAAGCATTAACGTTGATGATTTCAGCTCATTTTAGCGATGTTGATGTACTTGAAGCCGAAGATGTTCATGATTTAGAGCGATCCTTAGCAGAGCATCAAGACGTTGGCTTATTATTACTCGATCTTAATATACCTGGAGCCCAAGGCTTTAATACATTAATCACTATGCGTGAACGTTATCCTCAAATGGCGGTGGTGGTGGTCTCTGGTTATGAAGAAAAAGAGATTATTACTAAAGCGATTGATCACGGCGCGGTTGGTTTTATCCCTAAATCAACTGATGTACCACAAATGCTTGCAGCACTGGAAATAATCTTGGCAGGAGGCCTTTGGACGCCAAACCTTGAAGAAAATAAAAACAATTTGCCTATTTCAGAAATAGGTAAGAAAATTGCCAGTTTAACTAACCAACAAAACCGTATCTTGAAAATGTTTTCTGATGGTTTACTCAATAAACAAATTGCTGCACAGCTTTCACTTTCAGAAGCTACAGTAAAATCGCATGCTAGTTCAATTTTTTTGAAGTTGGGTGTGAAAAGCCGAACTCAAGCAGTCATTATGCTCAACCAGAATAATCATCAGTCATTTTCAGCATCATTAGAATAATTTTGTTGTAATGCCTTAGTGAGCAGCGAACTCATCAAAGCTCTTAAGGCAATAGGCTTTATTAATTTTCTTAAGTAACTCATTCCTGCTGCTTGGCTTTTTTCTAAAACATCACTATCGGTAGTCGCCGTAATTAAAATGGCGGGCAACGGATAGTTTTTTATTTTTTGTAATTGCTTAAACAAACGAATACCGTCTTCATTATTATCTAATTGGTAATCGACCAAGACAATGTCAATACTGCTTTGATATCGTTTAAAAATAGCGGTAGCTTCTCTGGTATTCTTTGCACAAAAAACATTACATCTCCAAGCACTTAGTAATTTCTTCATTCCCTTAAGCACATCCGGATCATTATCGATACATAACACATTGGCACCTTCTAATGACACTTGCTTAATAGGCGGTTTTTTAGCAGTACGCTGTTTTATTGCTGAAGCAATGGGGAATGACAAACTGAAATTACAGCCATGCTCGGGCTGAGAAATTAACTGTACGCGAGTCGATAAAAGTTGAGTTAAACTTTGAGCAATATTAAGGCCTAAACCTAAACCTTTTACACCAACATGCTGGTTACTTTCTAGTTGAGTAAATTGTTCAAAAACAGTTTTCTGCTGCTCAAAGGGAATACCTGGTCCATTATCAATAACTTGAATAATGATGTTTTTGTCTTTTCGTCTACAACCCAGTAGTACTTTCCCTGGGCTCGCATAACGAAAAGCATTGGATAATAAATTTTGTAAAACTCTTCGTAATAATTTTGAATCACTATTAATCCACAAGGACGTTTGCACCCAATGAAACTCAATGTTTTGTTTTTTAGCTAAGGGTGAAAACTCACTGGCAATACTCGTAAAGACCTCATTAAGTGAAAGATGGCTTATATTAGGAACAATATTGCCACTTTCTATTCGGGTTATTTCGTTCAGATCTTTTAAGAGATTATTGGCTGTTTTAAGTGAGTTATCGATATAATTCACGCTTTCTTTTTCTTCTTTACTTAAATGAGAACTCATTGCTAAAGTTGATGAAAAAAGTCGTGCAGCAGATAACGGTTGCATTAAATCATGGCTGCAAGCTTTAAGATATTGGCTTTTTTTCAAATGTGCTTGCTCAGATTTTTGTCTTGCAATAGCAAGTTCTTTATTTCCTTGTTCCAGTTTTTTATAAGCATCTTCTAATTTTTTGGTTCGCTCTAAGACTAAACTTTCTAAATCAAGATTTTCCTCTTTAAGTAACTGCTCTGCTTTTTTATAAACAGTGATATCAGTAAATATCATTACAAAGCCACCATCAGGTATTGGGTTTCCTTCAATACGAATGATGTTGCCATTGGGTTGTATTCGTTCAACGCTGTGTTTACTGCCTTCTCTAAAAAATTGTAAGCGCCTTTCAACTTGCTGATTTAACGAATGGGCGTATTCAGGGCGACTTTTAAGATTAAAGTAAATGAGATCTTTGATAGGGCTACCGATATAAATAAGCTCTTCAGGGTAATTAAATAATGCTAGGTAAGGTTTATTCCAAGCGACCATATTCAGTTTGCTATCAATAACTGAGATACCTTCGTTGGTATTTTCTATCGCACTCGATAACACGCTACGACTAAATTCAATACGGTGGCTTGACGCACCCTCAACAATTTTTGCCACTTCATCTAGAGCCATATCTTTACCGGTAATGGCAAAAGAGATCACTAGGCGCGCTGAAGCTGAGCCCATAACTTTAGCTAAAGTATTTTCAATATGAAAAATTAGTGCTTCGTTATATATTTGTTTATTTGTTTTAAGTGGGTCGTATTTTTTATTAAATTCAGTAAAACACTGCGCAGACTTTTCACTACCCACAAACCTTGTTAACAACAAGGCTAACTCTTTTTGGTTTATTTTTCCATGGCTAAAATGAAGCCTCTCATTGATGTTTGGTCGTTCGATAAAGTGTTCAATCTGAGATTGCTCCTGGATAGTCGGTCGGCTAATTTTAGAGACCAGTATCAGTACAATTACATTAATGGTTAACCCTAATAACGTGGCTAACGTGGTACTCGATATTGACGCATCAGCAAAGGGATGAGCATAAAAGCCTAATTGAGGTAATAGGTTGAGTAAAAACCAAATCATAAACCCTGATGTTATTGCGAGTAATACAGCGTGCAAACTCACTTTTCGCCAATAAAACGTGGCAAAAAGTGGTGGGCCTATTTGTGCAATTGCACCAAAAGATACTTCGCCTAAAGAGGCTAAAGTACCAGGAGGTGCAGCAACAAACATACCGTAGCAAAGTAAGATTATAAATAAGACCAGTGCTTTACGTATCATTAGTAACTTATCTTTGAACTTTTTAAAGTCAGTTTGCTGAATGTTTGAGTGTTTGAATAATAAAGGAAAAACAACTTCATTACTGAGCATAGTGCTTAAGGCTATGGTTGAAATAATAACCATAGAACTGGCTGCTGAAACTGCGCCAAGGAATGAAAACAAGGTCAACCATAATTGACCTTGATAAGCAGGTAAAAATAATACGTAAGCTTCTGCATCAAGAGAGTCTCCGTAGAGCAATCTTCCGGATAAGCCAATTGGAATAGCAAAGAGTGCAAAAATGGCTACGTAACTAGGAAAGAGCCAGCGGCTGAGTTTAGTATGAGCTTGCTCTTTAAGTTCAACGACCATTACTTGAAATTGTCTTGGAAAACATAAAAAAGCAGACAGACCAATAACGAGCAGACCTAGCATAGAAACAAACTTTGAAAGCGTAAAGTGATGGGCAGGTTCAACGTTTTCTGTGGCTAGAGTCCAAATGGTAATCGGTGAGTCATAGAGGTAGAACGAAACAAAAAGGCCGATAGATAAAAAAGCAACCAGCTTAATAATCGACTCGAAAGCTATTGCCATCATCACCCCAGGGTGACGCTCAGTAACATCAATCGCTCTAATACCAAAAATAATAGTGAAGCCCGCTAAAATTAAGCTAACAATTAAGCCAAGTTGCCATAAAGATAAATATTGATCTTCTTGCAATATGGTATAAGAATGCACAATCGCTTTTAGCTGTAAGGCGATATAAGGTATGGTGCCAATTAAGGTAACAAACGTGACAAGTACGGCTAAACGTTGTGATTTTCCAAATCGAGAAGCGAGTAAATCAGCAATTGACGTGATATTTAATTGTAAGCTGACTTTAATCATCCGTTGAATAAAGGGCCAAGCAAATAAGAATAATAAAATCGGGGCGAGATAAACAGAAAGATAAGAAAACGAATAATTAGCAGTTTGTCCTGCCGTCCCCAAAAAACCCCAAGATGTACAATAGACCCCAAGCGATAACGCATAAACAATCGTGTGATATTTCGTTGCTATTTTATGCCGATAACGATCCCCTAAAAAGGCAATAATAAAAAGTAAACCAATATAACCAACACTTGTGATCACTAATTGCCAATTTGGAAACATACATCAATCTCATTAATTCTTCAGAAGTCATCTTATTTTGATGAGCTTGCAGATTTACAAATTATTCACGGTAAATCAATTGATTCCGACTTTTATTTAACTAATCTTACTGTAAATCGATTAAAGCTAAGATACTAATACCAAAGACTTAATACTAAAGTATTACAACTTTAGAGCTAATACTTATTGCCAATTGTTACATGCTGTTTTTTTAGTGATATTTGTTTCAGACACATAACACTTATAAAAATTACTTGGGGAATTGGTCAATGAAAACTCAAAAGAATAAAAAACTATTACTCGCCACCTTATTGGGTTCTTTAGCTGCTGGCTCAGCAAATGCAGCTTATGAATTTAAACTAACAGATACCGATAAAGTTACTCTGGGTGGCTATATTAAAGTTGATGCTCGCTATGTTAATGGTGATGTTGCGTATCGAGACTTTTGGGTTGGAGCAGGAGCGCCGCTTACTGATAGTCAATCTCAATTTAAAATGAATGCTAATGAATCTCGCTTTAATCTTAAATATTCACATGGTGATGTCACGGGCTTTCTTGAAATGGATTTTTTAGGGGGCGGGGGTGATCAACGTTGGTCAAACTCTTCTCATAATCGTCTTCGTCATGCTTTTATCAGTTATAAAAACGTATTAGCGGGTCAAACATGGTCAACGTTCATGAATACGAGTGCTTTGGCCGAAACCGCTGATTTTGCTGGCGCCACCATTGGTATAGTTTTCGTTCGTCAAACCCAAATACGTTATACCCAAGGTAACTTTCAAGTCTCTATAGAAAATCCTGAGTCTTGGGGGGGCGATGCTTCACAAGATGATAAACCTGATGTTGTTGCCCGATATAACCTTAAAGGTGATTGGGGTAACGTCTCTTTTTCAGGTTTGGCACGTAGCTTAACAACCTCTTTAGGTAACTCAGAAAGTGCTTTTGGCGCATCAATTGCCGGTCGTATTAAAACAGTTGGTAAAGATGATTTACGCTTTCAAGTTCACAAAGGTGAGCTTGGGCGTTATGTCGGTTTAGCATTTGCGCCAGATCTTAATAATGACAAGATAGAAGATACGACTTCTTATCTTGTCGCTTACCGTCATTTTTGGGATGAAAGTTTACGTTCAACAGCAATGTATGGGCATGCTGAAGCTGATGTGTCTGGTGCTGAACGTAGCCAATGGAGTGTTAACTTATTCACTAATTTCACTAAGGAGTTAGCGGTAGGTGTTGAAGTCGGAAACTTCTCTATGGACGAAATCAATAAAGACTCAGATTACCTGCAATTATCATTCAAATACACCTTGTAAAAAGTAATAACGTTATAGCTAACTCGTGATAAAGCGGTTAGCTAGTTTTACGCAAGTCTATTAAAAATAGGATCTTTATTTTGCTCAGTGCTAAATACCAGATCACCTTTTATTTTAGTGGTTACGCTTTCATTATTTTTTGAAAAAACGGCTAAAGACAATAATTATCTATCAGGAGTGTGAGTATGTCTGAACCAATACTCAAAATTGATCAAATATCATTAGCTTTCGGTGGTGTTAAAGCACTTACTGATGTCAGCTTCGAAGTTTCACGAGGCGCTATCTTTTCTATTATCGGCCCAAATGGGGCGGGTAAAACTTCAATGCTAAATTGTATCTCAGGGCGCTACCGTCCAAACAGTGGTTCTATTGCTTTCAATAATCAAGAAGTTACTCACTTACGTCCTAATGACCGTGCTGATTTAGGTATGGGTCGTACTTTTCAAAATTTAGCCTTATTTGGGCATATGTCAGTGTTAGACAATATTATGGTGGGTCGTCACCACTTGTTGAAAAACAACTGGATCACGGGTCCTCTCTATTGGGCATCTAAAGCACAAAAAGAAGAACTAGAACATCGACGTTATGTTGAAGAGATTATTGATTTTTTAGAAATATCACATATCAGAAAATCAGTCGCGGGCACTTTATCTTATGGCCTTAGAAAACGGGTAGAACTTGCTCGAGCGATGGCGCTGAACCCGCAACTCATTTTACTTGATGAGCCTATGGCGGGCATGAACTTAGAAGAGAAAGAAGATATGGCGCGCTATATCTTAGATCTTAACGAAGAGTTTGGCATTACCGTTGTGATGATAGAGCACGATATGGGCGTGGTTATGGATATTTCTCATGAAGTGATGGTACTCGACTTTGGTAAAAAATTGATGTGCGGTTTACCCGAAGAAGTGATGGCGAATGAACATGTAAAACGTGCTTACTTAGGCGTTGAAGATGATGCTGAACTCGAAGACTTACAAGGAGTTGGCTAATGAGTATAACCAATAATTTTGATATGGGTGCACTCGATACTTTCCCAAAAATACTTCGAGAAAATGCAAAGAATTGGCCCAATGATATTGCCATGCGAGAAAAAGAGTTTGGTATCTGGAATGAATTTAGTTGGGTTGATTACCAAAATCGCGTGAAGTGGTTAGCGATTGCCTTGGGTGAACGTGGTATTAAAGCCGGTGACGCGATTGCTTTACTGGGTGACAATCGCCCTGAATGGGTCTGGGGTGAAATCGCTGCACACGCGATGAGTTG
Source organism: Colwellia sp. Bg11-12 (assembly GCF_014076955.1). Taxonomy (NCBI): domain Bacteria; kingdom Pseudomonadati; phylum Pseudomonadota; class Gammaproteobacteria; order Alteromonadales; family Colwelliaceae; genus Colwellia; species Colwellia sp. Bg11-12. Next base: position 9,282 of record NZ_JACGUZ010000053.1, on the reverse strand, counting down.
TTATTCCATTGGTATTTTCCAAGACTCGCTTCATGAAGAAGTGATTTATCTGCTCAATAAAAGTAATGCGACCGTGGTTATCGCCGAAGATGAAGAGCAATGCGATAAGCTTTTAGAGCTTGGTGATGGCATACCTGATGTGAAATGTATTGTTTATTGTGATCCGCGAGGTATGCGTAAATATAACGATCCTCGGTTAGTCAGTATCGAAGACATCTACAAACAAGGTCAGACAATAGACCAAGCATCACCGGATAAATATGAAGCACTCGTTAACGCTACGAAAGCTGAAAACACCGCTATATATTGCACCACTTCTGGTACTACGTCTAAGCCTAAAATTGCCTTGTTGGCGGGCGGTAATTTTGTCAAACATTGTTCATCGTATCTACGCGCTGACCCTCGTCAGCCCGGTGATAACTATGTTTCAGTCCTGCCCTTACCTTGGATCATGGAGCAGGTTTATGCGGTAGGTCAGGCATTAATTGCTCGCCAAATTGTGAACTTTGTTGAGCAGCAAGAAACATTAATGGCAGACCTTCGCGAAATAGGCCCAAGCTTTGTTTTACTGGCGCCTAGAGTTTGGGAAGGTATTTTAGCGGACGTGACTTCAAGAATGATGGACTCTACACCGTTAAAACAAAAGCTCTTTAATTACGCGATGAAGTTAGCCGAAAGCGCGCAAGCAAAAGGAGAGAAGTCTTGGTTGGCCGACGTACTATTAATGAAAGCGCTCCGTGACCGTTTAGGTTTTACCTTCTTAAAATCTGCTGCAACAGGTGGCGCTGCTATGGGACCTGACACCTTTAGATTTTTCCAAACGATTGGAGTGCCGCTTCGTCAACTTTATGGGCAAACTGAATTGTGTGGCGCTTATACGGTACATCAAGAAAATGACATTGATTATGACAGCGTCGGTGTTGCTTTTGATTGCGCTGATGTAAAAATAATTAATGAAGATGCTCAAGGTATTGGCGAAGTCCTCGGCAAAACAATTGGTATGTTTACGGGTTACATTGATAACCAAAAAGCATACGACGATGACGTAAAAGATGGTTGGATGCACACGGGTGATGCTGGCTATTTTAAACCATCAGGCCACCTGGTTATTATTGACCGAATTAAAGATTTAGCCAAAACCAGCAATGGTAACCAATACTCTCCGCAATATATTGAAAACAAGTTGAAATTTTCATCTTTTATTGGCGAAGCGGTTATTTTGGGTAAAGACAAACCTTACCTGTCGGCGATGATTTGTATACGTTTTAGTATCGTTTCTAAGTGGGCTGAGCAACAAGGTTTATCTTTTACCAACTACACCAGTTTGTCTGCGTTACCAGAAGTTTATCAAAAGCTAACTGAAGAAGTTTCGAAGGTTAATGAGACACTACCCGATGCACAAAAAATTAATAAATTCTTATTACTTTACAAAGAACTTGATGCCGACGATGGCGAGTTAACTCGTACTCGAAAAGTTAGGCGTTCAGTCATTGCTGACAAGTATGGCGACATCATTAGCTCTATCTATGATGACCAAGAATATGTTGATGTTGATACGGTGATCACCTTCCAAGATGGCGGTAAAACGCGTATCCAAACTCAATTAAAAGTCGCAACATTATCTAATAAAAACAATGTCTGCGCCCCATCTGCACATGAACAGAGGAAAGCATCATGAATTTTGAACTTCTATTTCAGTTAATTACTAATGGCCTGATTGTCGGTTTGTTATATGGCGTCGTCGCGATGTGTTTTGTGCTGGTTTATAAATCAACACAAATAGTTAACTTTGCTCAAGGTGAATTTTTACTGATTGGTGCTTGGGTGTGTTGGGCATTTTTAATTTACATGGAACTGCCCTTTATCGTTGGGTTCTTCTTAACGTTATTTTTTATGGCAGGTTTTGGTGTGTTGCTGCAAATGATTGTGCTTAGACCAATGATCGGTGAGCCCATTATCTCAGTCATTATGATCACCATAGGTTTGTCGATGTTCTTTCAAGCGTTAATGAAATGGATTTTTGGCTTAAATCCACAAAGTTACCCGCAGGTCTTTGAAAAGCAAAGTATCGAAATATTTGGTTTAAATGTAGAAGTAGCTTATTTGCTGAGTACCGGTATTGCTTTATTTGTGATGTTGGCGTTCTTCTTTTTCTTCAAATATTCAAAACATGGTTTAGCGATGCGAGCGACCGCTTTTGATCAACAAGTTGCTCAAAGTTTGGGTATATCAGTAAAAAGCGTCTTTGCGATGAGCTGGGGAATTGCCGCTACGGTGTCAGCAACTGCCGGTATTGTTATTGGCTTAGTCAACGGTGTTTCAGATTCGTTATCTATTATGGGTATTAAGGTTTTTCCAGCGGTAATTCTTGGTGGGCTTGACTCTATTGTTGGTGCCATCGTTGGTGGATTGTTTATTGGTGTTTTAGAAAATGTTGCTGAGTTCTTTGACAGTCAATATTTCCATATTGGCAACATGTACGACATCGCTCCTTTTTATGTGTTGTTAATTATCTTGTGGTTTAAACCCTACGGTTTATTCGGCACAAAAGATATTGAACGCATATAGCCATTGATAGAATTATTCATTAATGAGTTGTTACTTGCAGTTAAATAGAGCACTCATTGATCAAACCAGTTTAAGGAGCAAATTATGTCGAGTTTAACGATGCGCCCGTGCGGAGATTTTCGCACGAGCTATAAACAAGATAATACTATTTTCGAAACAAAAAATATTAGAATTATGGCGATTATCGCTGTCGCGTTTTTAATTACAGTACCGCTATTTTTTGATGGTTATATTTTAAGTCTACTGATCCAAATGTCGTACTTAGGCATTGCAGCACTCGGGCTAAATATTTTGGTTGGTTATACCGGGCAAATATCTTTAGGCCATGGTGCGTTCTTTGGTTTTGGTGCATTTGCATCAGCCTGGCTAAATATGTCAATGGAGATCCCCGTTTTTCTCTGCATACCTTTAGCTGGGTTTTTAACGATGGCGGTGGGCATGATGTTTGGTATGCCCGCAGCAAGAATTAAAGGTTTATATCTTGCGATAGCAACGTTGTCTGCTCAGTTTATTCTTCAAGATTTCTTTGCTCGAGCTGATTGGTTTTCTGGAGGGTCTTCAGGTTCAATGGCAGAGCCTGTTAATTTATTTGGTTACGCTTTTGATACCGACCAAAGCTTTTATTACATCGCTTTATTTGCTTTTGTCTTTATGTTTATTTGGGGCTGCAATTTAATAAGAAGTCGAGATGGTCGAGCTTTTGTTGCGGTACGCGACCATTATTTGTCAGCTGAAATAATGGGCGTTAAATTGAATAAATATCGTTTGTTGTCATTTGGTATATCGTCTTTTTATGCAGGTATTGGTGGTGCGTTATATGCTCACTATTTGGGTTATGTGTCGGCTGAAGGCTTCACTATTTTTCTTTCCATTCAATTTTTAGCGATGATCATTATCGGCGGCTTAGGTTCAGTGAAAGGCACCATGATGGGGGTGATTTTTATGGTGTTATTACCTGAGTTTCTTGCTGGTGGGGTTGGCATGATGAAAGAAACCACTTGGGGAAATATTCCTATGGTGATTGATGGTTTAGCTTTCATTAAAGAAATGGCTATTGGTTTAGTGATTATCTTGTTCTTAATCTTCGAGCCTGAAGGTTTAGCGCATCGCTGGGCTCAAATTAAAAATTACTGGAAATTTTACCCTTTTGCTTATTAAAGCTAAGTATCAGGGAGAATAAAAAGCCAGTGAGATTTACTTGCTGGCTCAATAAACTAAAAAATAATAATGGCAACTACATTAACTGTATCAGCCAATCACATTACAAAAGGATTATTACCATGCAGAAAAAACTATTAGTGCGTTCAATTATTACGTGTGCGGTATTAGGAGCAAGTGGACAAGCAATGTCAGAAGATTCAGTATTTGTGGGGCATTTGGCTGATATGTCTGGACCAACCGCTTTTGTAGGTAAAGTGTATGCTGACGGTGTACGTGATTCATTGGCCTATATTAATGAGCATGGCGGCATAAAAGGGACCAAGCTTGAATTTGAAACCGTTGATTATGCTTATAAAGTGCCACAAGCCATTTCTAATTATAAAAAGTGGAAGTCGCGTAAACAAATGGTCGCGATGCAAGGTTGGGGTACTGCTGACACCGAAGCGTTAATATCTTTTGTCGCTAAAGACAAAGTCCCTGTTTTTTCAGCCTCTTATTCTGGACATTTAACTGACCCAACGGGCAAAAATCCAGAGACTAAAAAGCCAGCACCTTATAATTTTTTCTATGGCGCTTCATACTCAGACGCTTGTCGGGGATTAGTGCAATGGGCAGCACAAGATTGGAAAACAAAAGGTAGTTCAGGCAAACCTAAATTTACCCATATTGGTGCTAATCATCCTTATCCTAATGCGCCCAAAGCCGCTTGTGCAGAATATGCGACAGAGCTGGGCTTTGATGTGCAACCACCGGTTGTTGTTTCAATGAAACCCGGTGACTTTAAAGCGCAATGTCTGAGTTTAAAGAGCTCTGAATCTAATTATGGCTACATAGGTAACTTAGGGGGGTCAGTTCAATCCTTGATTAAATCATGTAATACCATAGGCACAGACATTCAATTTATGTCGAATATTTGGGGAGGCGATAAACAAGTTTTCCAAGCAGCAGGACCTGGTATTAAAGATTATATCTTCCCCACCATGACACCTTTTTGGACCGACGACGTCCCAGGTATGAAATTAGTACGTGAAATTTCAAAAATGTCTGATGAGTCAGGAAATGAGTCACGTTCACATCACTATATGCGCGGTGTTTGCTCTGCTTACTTTATGAAAGAAGCAATGGAGTGGGCGAAAGATAATGGCGGCATTACCGGCGAAAATATTAAAAAAGGCATGTACGCAAATACTGACTGGGTTCCAAAAGGTTTAGAGGGCGTTTGTTTAGCCGCTAACTGGACCAATGAAGATCACCGAGGCGTTAACCAAGTAAACATCTATAAAGGTAATTATAACGGCGGAGATATAAAAATTGAAAAAGTGACATCGGTTACTTTAGAACGTCGTGATGACTGGTTAGGTTACTAATCTTCATTCGTTTTTATTTATTTTAGCCTCATAAAAGCAGGGAACAATTGAGCACCTGCCTTTATGAAGTTTTATGGAGTATTTATGTCACAAGCTGCAGTTAAAATAGCAACAGCTAAACCGCTATTGTCAGTGAATAATATTGAAGTTGTTTACGATGACGTTATTCAAGTCTTACGCGGAGTTTCGTTAGAAGTTCCTGAGGGGGACATCGTCACTTTATTGGGGCCAAATGGTGCTGGTAAATCGACCACTTTAAAAGCGATTTCAGGTTTGTTGAAAAGTGAAAAAGGTGAAGTTACTCGCGGCGACATTACCTTTATGGGGGAGCGTATTGACAGTAAAAATGCTGAAGACGTAGTGCGCAGTGGTCTGTTTCAGGTAATGGAAGGCCGACGTATTATTGAAGATATGACGTCACTTGAAAACCTAAAATTAGGCGCTTACACCCGCAATGACAAAAAAATTAATCAAGATATCGAAATGGTCTATAACTATTTTCCCCGCTTAAAAGAACGTACCGGATTAGCCGGTTATTTGTCAGGAGGTGAGCAACAAATGCTAGCGATAGGGCGAGCATTAATGGCGCGTCCTAAAATGATCTGTCTTGATGAACCTTCCATGGGCTTGTCGCCACTTTTAGTGAAAGAAGTGTTCGATATTATTGGCAAAATTAATCGTGATCAAGGTATTACTATGCTGCTGGTTGAGCAAAATGCCAATTACGCAATCAAAGCAGCAGACTATGGCTACATTATGGAGTCAGGAAAAATAGTGCTTGATGGCACGCAAGGTCAATTGCTAAATAATGAAGATGTAAAAGAATTCTACTTAGGCGGTGGTAATGAAAACCGTAAAAGCTTTAAGAATCTTAAGTCTTATAAGCGTCGTAAACGGTGGTTGTGATTTTTGAATAATAGACCCGCAAATAATATTAAGGAATGAACAACGACATGAATAGCTTTTATGATGACAAAGAACACCAAAGTGAACAGCAGCGAGAAAACACATTATTTGCGCAATTACCCACGCAACTTCTGTTTGCTCAAAATCAATGCTCGTATTACCAAGACAAGCTAGCTGACATTACTCTTGAAAAAATAAGCTCTAGGGCTTTACTTGCTTCATTGCCGATAATGCATAAATCAGACTTAATTGCTTTGCAACAAGCACAACCTATTTTTGCGGGTCTAGATGCTAAGTCAGCCAATATTGGACGAATTTTTCAATCACCAGGACCAATAAACGATCCAGAAGGTGAGGGTAATGATTGGTGGCGAATGGGGCGCGCCTTTTATGCGGCTGGCTTTCGCACGGGAGACCGTATACAAAACTGCCTGTCTTATCACCTTACGCCGGGTGGTTTTATTATGGACTCGGGCGCGAAAGCTTGTGGCTGTGCCGTTATACCCGCAGGGCCAGGACAAACCGAACAGCAACTTGAGGTCATTGAAAATTTAAAGCCCTCAGGCTATTGCGGCACACCCTCATTTTTGAAAATATTATTAGATAAAGCTCAACAACAAAATAGAGATATCTCTAGTATCTCTAGAGCGTTAGTAACGGGTGAGGCTTTACCCGAGGGCTTGCGAAGTGAATTACAAGCACGAGGCGTTGAAACTTTACAAGCCTACGCCTCAGCAGATGTGGGTTTAATTGCTTATGAAAGTGCGCAGTCTGATGGCTTAATCATTGCTGAAGATATTATTGTTGAGATTGTTAGACCGGGCACAACAGAGCCTGTGCCTGATGGTGAAGTGGGTGAAGTGGTCATCACTAATTTTAATAAAGATTACCCACTCATTCGTTTTGCAACCGGTGATTTGTCAGCCATAAAAGTAGGAATCAGTACCTGTGGTCGCACCAATAAACGTATTAAAGGCTGGTTAGGCCGTGCTGATCAAACCGCTAAAATAAAAGGGATGTTTGTACATCCTATTCAAATTGAACGAGTACGCCAAGCCCATACTGAAATTGCTAAGGTTCGTTTGTTGATCACCAGTGAAAACTTTAATGACAGTATGCTTTTACAATGTGAAATTAACCATGAAAACTATTCGATTGAGCAAGCAGCCGCGCTGGTATTAGCTATTTCGTTAAGCCTAAAGTCTATTACCAAATTATCAGGTAATGTGGAATTATTACCACTAAAGCAATTAAAAGATGATGGCAAAGTTATTGATGATTTGAGAACGCTCTCTTAATTTAAGGAATAAATATGAACAGCAAAGCATTTCAAGCGTGTTACCCAGACGATTTAAGTCATTGTTATGGTTGTGGCACCAATAACCCCGAGGGGCATCAGTTAAAAAGTTATTGGTCTGGTGAGAAAACAATTGCTCATTTTACCCCTGAGCCTTACCACACAGCGATCCCTGGTTTTGTTTATGGTGGTCTAATTGCGTCATTAATTGATTGTCACGGCACAGGAAGTGCCTCTGCCATGGCGTATCAGTGTGAAGATCGAGAAATGGGCAGCTCTCCTGCGCTACGTTTTGTTACTGCTGCGCTGAATATTAATTATCTAGCGCCAACGCCTCAGGCGGTTGAACTTGAACTAATAGGCACATTTGTTGAAGTAAAAGAACGAAAAATAATCGTAGAAGTTACTGTCTCAGCTAAGGGGGTTACTTGTGCAAAAGGGACGGTGATCGCTGTAAAAATGCCCACAACTATGGCGGTAAAGTGATGAGTGACTCAGCACAGCCCTATGTTTTATCCCGGATGTCAGGTCGAGTGCTATGGCTAACATTAAATAGACCTGAAGCAAGAAATCCACTTTCTTCAGCCATGATCTCGGCACTGAAATCGTCAATAACCTTAGCGAACAATGACCGTGAAGTAAAAGTTATTGTGATCACCGGCTCTGGTAAAGTATTTTCGGCAGGTCATGACTTAAAAGAAATGAGTGGTAGAACGTTAGATGACCCGTTAACGCGCGAACAGCGTGTTAACGACGTTTTAAATAGCTGTGCAGACATGATGATGTCATTAGTAAAATCACCCAAAGCAATTATTGCTTGTGTGCAAGCCACTGCAACCGCAGCTGGATGTCAGTTAGTGTCAATGTGTGACTTAGCGATTGCCAGTGAAAATGCTAAGTTTTGTACCCCAGGCGTTAATATTGGTACTTTTTGTAGTACACCTTTGGTAGGCATAGGAAGAAATATTCACCGCAAACATGCTATGGAATTAGCGTTAACGGGCGATCTTTTTTCAGCAGCAGACGCGGTACGTTTTGGTTTACTTAATCGTGCTGTACCTACTGATTTTCTAATGGAAGAAACAGAAAAGCTGGCACAAAAAATTGCCAGTAAATCTGCTATCGGTATAAAAGCGGGTAAAGACGCTTTTTATCAGCAACTAGAAATGCCAATTGAAGCTGCTTTCGCTCATGCTGGCGCAAGCATGGTTGCAGCGATGCTTTCAGAGGAATGTGAGGAAGGTGTTTGTGCTTTTTTTGATAAACGTGAACCACAGTGGGGAGATCTCTGAAACGTATATGTGAATGCGTGAAGAAATAATATATTTTTATTGATTATTTAATGCTTGTTTATTAAACAGTAATGATTAATGAACAGCTTAATCGTATAAATATTTGTCATTTAACTCATTGTGCTTTCTGAGCGTCCTTCGCCACTCAATATCGGTTGTATCTATTGATATAAGTAACCCTTTTTATGTTTAAATCAATAACGTGTTCAAGCTACCTTTAAGCTATTATCACGACAAAAGTACTTGTATATATTTTTACTGCTACTTACTGGTTTTATCTACATTAAGCTATGAAATTATTAGTTTTAATTTAAATAAACCTCATTAGAATAATCTCTTAATCTATTTATTTACTCCCTTATATTCTATTAAATGAGACTATTATTTCTCCGTTATTCTGGCTGACTTATTCACTTATTAAATAATTGCGACGAATTACTGATGTAACTTGTTATTAATAATGTTGAACAGCGATTTTACAATTTTAGTGCAAATAAAGCTGTACACCACTAATGAATATTATGGTCATGCCTCATATATAAAGCGTCTTATGCTTTATTGGCATGACTCGCTATTGCAAAAGACCTCAAATTGGATGAGGTTTTTATTTACAGCCCACTTGATAACGTTGAATATTTTAGAAACTTTAACTTTATCAGTGCAGGGGCCGTTTTTATGGAGGCAGGCATGC
>NZ_JACGUZ010000052.1:0-131253 GCF_014076955.1 Colwellia sp. Bg11-12 | reverse complement strand
TTAACTAACTGGTTTTATAATAAATTTAACCTAACAAGCAATTCAAACGGACAAAAAACAGTTGGCTGTTTTCACTTCGTTCAACATTTTAGCCAACTAATTTTTGCCGCTTAATATGGGCGTTAGCTCTCTACTAGTGAGGATTGGTTTTTGCGTAAAGTTTTAGGACTATTGATTGTCACTTTTATCATTTATGGATGGTTTGATTCTATTTCTGATAACTCTGACGGTTCAGAAAAATTAGAACAAATTCGTAATCTTGCTGTAGAGAATGTTAGTTCAATTAAAGCTATAAATTCTGATTATACAAATGTTGATCTATTTGATACCCAAGATAAAGAAGTCATAGGGTTGTTACTCCAAGCGATTAAAGAGACGGAAAAGGTTTCTATGTTTAAACGGTCACCTGAAAGTAAAAAACTTTACATTGAGCTTACTTCCGATCAGGGTAAGTTTGGCTTTGATGTATTTGTTCCTAACAAAGTAAATTCACCAGTTCAGTTTTTTCTAGTCGACCGTACTTATACAGGGAAAGGTTTTACCCAAGAGAGTTTTGGTAAATGGCAATCGGAAGAGTTGTGGCATTTTTTGGTTGCTGCTAAATTGGTAAACGAGAGCTAACAAGGCATTCAAGCAGGACTTTTAACAGTTGGTTAGGTTCCGCTTCGCTTCACATTATAACCAACAATTAAAAGCCTCTTAATGGGGCGTTAGCTGTTTTTCGAGGTTCATTTGTGAAATATATTTCGGCACTAATAATTTTAGTTCTTATTTTATTTATCACATCTCGCGATAGCGATGAACTTTGGCGAGATGGAAATTATGTTGTAGCGTGGATAAATAGCGATGTATTCTTAGCTTATGGTGAGCCCGAAGAAGCATTTTACGGTTTAGTCGATTCTGTTGGTGCTGTTGGGTTCAATAAAGATTATGTGGTAGCAAAAAATGTCGAACCAATATCGAAAGAGGTATCTTTTTATATAATCGACAAAGCAAAACAGAAATCTAATCAAGGCATTAATTTTTCGCAAAGGGCTGCGGTAACAGGGCCACTCAGTGAAATTGAGTTTCATAGCTTAATTAAAGAGTTAAATTTACCTAGTTTTACAGTAGAGTTCTAAACAGCTAACAAGGCGTTCAAACGGACAAAAAACAGTTGGCTGTTTCACTCCGTTCACAATTTTAGCCAACAATTTTTTGCCGCTTAACGTGGCGTTAGGTGAAATGGAGTTTACATGAGACTACTAGTAATATTATCGATGTTTGCATCATCAACATTCGCATCAAAATTTGACATTGATACTTATTCTACTCCTTTAGATTTTGCTCAGGTTACACAGGTTCTCGCTACTCAGAAATCAAGCGGTAGTTGGTGCTTTGGCACCTCAGTTCGGCACAATGACCAAGGGTGGGCACATTACGCAGATGGTTGGGAAGTTATAGATTTAGACGGTAATAAACTTGGACACCGTCAACTTGCCCATCCTCATGATAATGAGCAACCATTTACTCGTAGCCAGTGTGATATCAAAATTCCATCAGAAATATCTAAGGTAATAGTAAGAGCCAAATGTAATAAACATGGTTTTGGCGGGAAGACAATGGTTGTGGAACTGAGTAAAAATTAAGGTATTCACCTAACAAGCCATTCAAGCAGGACAAATAACAGCTGGCTACTTGCTCCTTCGTCGCTTATTTTAGCCAACAATTATTTGCCTCTTAATGGGGCGTTAGGTGTAATCGCCACTTCGTTTTAATTGTTTAAAGCATTTGCCAATTTAAGTAGGGCGTTTATGTTTTCTTAATATGTTTTAGCGGGGTTTCGCCAAGCTCTACGCCATTTACGCCAATATAGTCTTTGGGCATTACCTAAAAACAAAATGTCCTTGCGAATTGGCTTTTAATTGTTTGGTGTTGTGGCTCAAAATCTAGCAGTTGTATTTATAAAGTGGCGAATGTTATATTATTGTTAAAGTTTGGTTTAAGTTATTGTATTTTACAAAGCTGATACCTAACAAGCAACTCAATACGGACACAAACAGTTGGCTGTGCTCGTACCTCGCAAATTTTAGCCAACTATTTTTAGCCGCTTAGTAGGGCGTTATACGGTTAATCAGAGTTCGAAGTATACGGTAGCATCACACTAAGGACACATGGAGGTATTTTATGAAAATGGTTCAATTATTAACTTACGCATTTGTTACATTGATGGTTATTTCATCTTTTAGCGGAAACTCAGGCACTTATAAAAATGAAAAAATAGCTTTAGTCTTTGGGGAAACTATATATCTTAAGGATCTAGAACCAGAGGAACGAGAGTTGGATAGGTACAAGCGCTCTTATCCTTATTTATCAACAGCAGAAATTGTGAATAGAGTTCACAATAGCAAGCTGACTTCATTGATATGGAAACAAGTTGTTAGTCAATTCTCGGAAAATTACGATGTGGAACCATCACAAGAAGAAGTTGATGGCTATATTCATGCAATGGAAGCATTGTCTTCTGAGCGGCCTAAAAGTGAAGCGAACTGGCGTCCAACTGAAATAGAATCAGAAGAAATTAAAGAACAAATTTCAAATATTTACAAAGACTTTGTGCGTACATATAAAATAAGTAAAAAGCTCTATGAACTATATGGTGGTGTGGTGATTTTTCAGCAAGGTAATCAATTAGAGCCTGTCGGTGCATATCGAAAATTGTTAGAGTTTCACGAATCAAATAAAGACTTTGTCATTTATAACAAAGAGTTTAAAACTTCATTTTGGGATTACTATGTTAGAGAGCATAAAAGTATAATCCCTGAAGATAAAGTGGACTATACCGTACCTTGGTGGAAAAGAGCTTTAGAAAAGTAAATTTGGAGCAAAACCGTATAACAAGCTGCTCAAACAGACACAAACAGCTGACTGTGCTCGTTCCTCGCTATTTTAGCCAACAATTATTTGCCTCTTAATGGGGAGTTATGTGCAAGTGTTACTTTGGCACTCATAATTATTATTCAAAATAAGGATATACTTTGAACAAATTGATTTTACTTTTACCTATGCTATCTTTTAGTTGTTTTGCTGAAGAGAATAGTCAAACTAATAATTACTCTCTCGGCCTTGGTATGGGTGCTATGTATAGTGGTTTAGGTGCAAACATTGCACTAGTTTCAAAAAACGATTTTAAATATATTTCAGCTGGTTGTACCGCATATGGCTCCACTAGTGGTGCCGAGTGTGGGTTTGGTGTTGGTTGGGTTACAGCAGACTTATTTGACTTTGAAACAAACAATCATGGCTTTGGCATTTATGCCGGGATGATGGGCAAGGAGAGCTATACTACCTTCAAAAATAATCAATATTCATCCCATGAAAATAATTACTATGGGGTGGGCATAAGCTATACCTACTTTGTTAATGGTATTAATAAATCGGGCGTAACTTTTGGTATTTCCTTGCATGCTACCAATGCAGACTACGAAGGTAAAGGCGGCGGGTTATTTCAAGTTGGTTACCAGTTTTAGCATATACCAAGCTACTCTAGCAGGACAAATAACAGTTGGCTAGTTGCGCTACGCTACACATTTTAGCCAACTACAATTTGCCCCTTAATAGGGCGATAACTTCGTAATCCCTTAAATATCACTATGAACCACAATGAACAATAACGTCACTTATCTAACTGATATTAAACATTAATATTTAATTGCTTTTGTTTGTTATTGTTCTTGATTGTTCGTTGTAGCATAATGATGTTGCTACAAATAAGCTACAAGGATGATTACTATATGCCAATTAAAAGCAAGATAACCGTAACCAATATCAAAAATCTAGTACCTTCGGATAAACGCTTAAATGATACTGATATTTCTGGCTTTCATGCCCGTATAACCCCATTAGGTTTGATCACTTATTACCTGTTTTATCGCTTAAACGGAAAACAGGTTAATTACCGATTAGGTGTTGATGGTCAAATGACACCTGCTCAAGCAAGAGACTTAGCAAAAAGTAAAATTGCCGACGTTACTCAAGGTGTAGATGTTCAAGCGTTAAGGAAACAAGAACGTACTAGTACCAAATATTCCAAACTCTCTTCACTTCAATACTTCTTAGATGAAAAGTACACACCTTGGCTTAAATCACGCAATCCTAAAACAGCCGAAAAAACAGTGAAAGCGTTTAAATCATCATTTCCTAAGTTGATGGACTTTCAATTATCCGATATTAACGCGTGGGAGATCGAGAAATGGAGAAATAAGCGTTTAGCTGATGGTGTTAAGCCTGCAACAACTAATCGTCAAATAAACACGATTAAGGGCTGTTTAAGTCGAGCGGTTGAATGGGGTGTTATTGATAGTCATGATTTACGTAAGGTTAAAACACTAACCGTTGATAACTCAAAAGTACGTTACTTGTCTAAAGATGAGGAAAGTAGGTTACGTGAAAGCCTAAAATCATGTGATACAGCGTTTTTAGAAGTCATCGTTTTACTCGCAATGAATACAGGCATGCGCAAAGGGGAGTTATTATCTCTACAATGGCATGATATTAACTTTGATAATAAAATACTGACAGTAGATTTTCAAAACGCTAAGTCTGGTAATACCCGTCATTTACCGCTCAATACAGAGGCGTTTAATCAGCTTATCCATTGGCAAAAACTATCAGGTAGCGAAGGTTATGTTTTTAAAGGTAGGAACAATGAACCTTTAAAAGACTTTCCGTCTCTTTGGGCTGAAATATTAGATGAAGCCAACATCACTCATTTTCGTTTTCATGATTTACGTCATCACTTTGCCAGTAAGTTAGTCATGGCAAGTGTTGATTTAAATACCGTGCGTGAGTTATTAGGTCATAGTGATTTAAAAATGACATTAAGATATGCGCATTTAGCGCCTGAGCATAAAGCGGCGGCGGTTAACTTGATTGGCTAATGATCACAAAGTGCGCATTGACGACATTAGCTACAAATAAATTGCCATATGTTTTCTAATGCTTTTTTGCACACTTTCGCTCGAGAAAACGAGATAAAAACATGCTTTCTTCAAAAGCTCATTAAAGGAAAATATTAAACGCTTGATATACTGAGAATTTAAAGGTAACTTTTATTTCTATTATAAAAATTTAGACTGTTAATTTCCTGTAGAAAAACAGGTTTTTGCCCGTCTAATAAGCTGTTATGTTTACTAGAGAGTCCATCACATTTGAAGATTAAGCATTATGCTCAACCACTAAAAACGATCGCTAGTTCAGCTTTTGATAATTGTGGCTGGGAAATTGTCGTTGCATTTGTTAGTGGTATATTCTGTTACACAAGTTACAGCACAGGTTTTGGTATATTGTTTTTTCCTATGTTTGCTGTGTTTTGCTTGACTGTTCTTAGTATGCTTTTAAATGTATTCTTTGCAATTAAAGAAAGCCTAAGCGAGCGACAGTCTAAAAAGTAAACATAACAAGTCATTAAAGCAGGACAAATAACAGTTGGCTTTTTGTTCACTACGTTCACTTATTTTAGCCAACAATTTTTTGCCTGTTAATTAGGCGTTAGGTTAACCTATGAAATCTGCACTATTATCTATTGTTTTACTGTTAGTAACGACATATGTACAAGCAACTCCTACAAATAATAAACAAGTAAGGGAAAGTATGAAATTCGGTATGCAAGCTGTATTAATTGCAGCAGAAGGAAAAGGAGATGAGCTTGCTAATTTTATGTTAGAAGCATCGGAGACTGTTTCTAAAATGGACGGTTGTATTTTATATCTTGTACAACAATCATTAATTGATAATTCTAAAGTTTTGGTTACTGAACTTTGGGATAATAAAGAGTCTCATGCCGCATCATTAACAAATGAAGCAGTCAGAGCAATAATTATGAAAGCTAAGCCTATTATTATTGGTATGGATCATAATCCAGCGAAATACATAGGTGGTCACGGTATTTAAACTGAAGCCTGTTAACCTAACAAGGGTTTTCAAGTCGGACAAATTACAGTTGGCTTTTTGTTCGTGCCTCACTTATTTTAGCCAACTGCAATTTGCCGCTTAAAACGGCGTTAGGTGAATATGCGTTTAACTCAACCTTCTGATGAAAACTTTATTGAATTGATGTCTTGGTTTTCGAACGAAGATGAATTAAGTATTTGGTCTGGCCCAAATTTTAGATATCCATTTGATTTAAGCTCTTTTAAGAGTGACTTAAGCCTTGATACCTTAAAATCATTTTCGTTAACTTCTAACGAAGGTGATTTATTGGCATTTGGACAATATTATTTAAGACTTGGGAATTGCCACCTTGGAAGGTTAATTGTTAATCCTAATCTTCGTGGGCAAGGCATTGCTTCCCACCTAATAAACCAATTGAGTACTTTGGGTAAATCGGATTTAAGAACTAACTCATGTTCACTATTTGTATTAGGCCACAATAAAAGTGCAATCAAAGCTTATACAAAACTTGGCTTTTCTATGGCTGATTATCCGGAAAAAATTCCATTGAAAAATTGTTTTTATATGGTGCAAGTATAAATTCACCTAACAAGAAAATAAACAAGGACACGTAACAGTTGGCTACGTTTCGCTTCGCTCACAATTTTAGCCAACCATTACTTAGCCTGTTATTTAGGCGTTATGTTTTTAAGGATGAGTCGAGTTTGCGTTACATTATTGCACTTTATTTTATTAGCTTTATATCGAGTGCATCTACATGTATGACCTCAGATAAACAAATTGCATTGTGGAATGAAAAATACGTTTCATTGTTTAAAGTAAGTACAGAGAAAAATAACAATTCATTTAACGTTCAGGTATCTTTGCCGAATAATATTGAAGGAAAAATATTTAAAGCCGTATGGCTTGTTGTAGGTGACGATAATGATCCAAGCTTTATTGCGCCTTTAAGTACATATGAAGAAGATAGTAAAACGAAAGTTTGGTTTGCAGTCAAACCGAATAACAATGATAAGAATGTATTGATATTTAGCTATGGAGAAGGTTGTGGTATTTCAGTTGACGTACCAATCGAGCTATAAAAAACATAACAAGAAAATCAACAAGGACACGTAACAGTTGGCTACGTTTCGCTTCGCTACACAATTTTAGCCAACCATTACTTAGCCTGTTATTTAGGCGTTATCGATACAAAAACTAATCCGAAATCAATTTTAGCCTGTTAGTGCTAATGTCTCTTTTGTGGCATTAGTTAGCTTTCTGCTAAAGTAATAATTCTTTACGCCATAATTAGTTAATACCCACAAATCAATAATATAATGATGATTAATCTATACATATCTGATATTTTCTAAGAAGTTATAAATATATTTACTCGTTTTACCTATTGAAAATGGAAGTCTATATGTTAGAAAAGGAATACTATCGGTTAAGTGAGTTATCTCGACACTCAAAAATAAGCCTTGAAGATTATCAATACTTTATCGAAAACTATAAAGAAACATTATATTTTCGTTTACATGATCAACCCATTGTTATTGTTGAGCAGTTCTCCAAAAGGGAATTAACACAGTTCAACGAAGACTCAGATAACCTCTTTCAAGAACTAACAGAATTAACCTCTATTCTTGATGAAGAAGAAACTCAATATCAGGGTGTATGTGTTGGTCACTATTCAGGGTTAGCACGTTTATCAAGACAAGATAAAAAGACACTTTTAAGGGAAGGAACTGTTCGATGTTTCCATGTAAGAATCGATGACATTAAAGGTTTAAAACGTGAAAATAAGGCTTACCCATTTTCCACAACCTTACCAAACAAATATCTTGTTCAATGGGGAGAATTACATCCAGAATCGCAATATGGACTTGAATCTTTTTTACTTAATAAAGACAGTGGTCAACTCGATATTTGTATAAAAACAATCAATTTCGATGATTTATTAGTGCCCATTGGTATGGTGGAATATATTGAAAAGTGCTTCAAACCTCGTGAGGAAAAACCTCAAGAGGCGTTTCAAGCAGATATAAGCAATAAAGCCGTAACTAAAAATCGTTTTGATGACTTTCAAGAGCTGTTAATTGACATACTAACTAAGCACCCAGCGTACTCAAATAAAGAAGTATGGAAACTACTAAAAAATGAATCCGAAGACTTTGGGGACTATCGGACATTTGACAAATATAACTTACTACAAGAAATGTCAGGTGATGATATTGAATGGGAAGATAAAAAAGGTAAACCGAGAAAGTCTATAAGTGCTAAAGGATTAGCAAACAGACTTACATCAGGAAGGAAACTGATAAATAATAACTAATTTTCCGCTTTAAACTCATCCTATTCCGCTTTAAGCTCATCCTAAAAAAAACGGTCGGTATAACTTTCCATGAACTTAAACGTACATGGAGGCAATTATGCCTACAACACAAAACAAACGCGCATTATCAGAAATAGAAACCGCCGAATATATCGGTATGAGTCGTTCTTTCTTACGTCAATCACGTATGGAAGGAAACCGCGAAAATAGAACCCCAGCTCCACCCTTTATTAAAATTGGTCGCGCCGTTCGTTATATAAAAGACGATTTGGATAATTGGCTAAACAGTTTTTATCGAATGGAACATTTAGGGCAAAAGCCTGTGGGAGATTCCCATGCCTAAATTAAGCAAAGAGCAGTTTAGGTTACTTCTATGGTTAACCTTACCGTCTAGTTTTTTTGAAGTCACAAGCGACCATCATTTACATGATGTTCTTTATAATGGTTTGCATAACTATAAGGATGAGAAAGGGGAACGATATAAATTTGATATCAGAACCTTACAGGCATTAGCGGCAAATAAGCTTGTTGACTTTGATACGGTTTATTATTGTGGGCTGGAGTGGACGCGATACACGATAACGGATGCAGGAAAACTATTAACATTAAACATGACAGCAGATTGTTATGTTTAATAAATCTAAAATTGTATCTTGTATTGAAGGCGCTGTTGTTCATGAAGTAATAGCGCCTTATTTAACGGGGACAGATAAGCTCAATGATGACTTCTTGATTCAACGCTTATCTATGTTTTCATATTCAATACAAGCCATTATTTTGAAAAATGGTTTTGACCAAAAAACCGTTAAAGAACGCAATATTTATATACGTAAATCGACGGATGATTTGTACGCTTTATTACCGAAGAAATTGTCACACTTATTTTTTTCTCACGATAATAATATCCAGACGCTTGCTAAAGAATGTTCGACATATTGTAGAAAGGTTATTATTGACCCACAAAACGAAACCTTCTTAACGTTACAGCATGATAAAACCGTTAACGGAAAAAACAGAACAAAAACAGGCGATATAAGGACAAATCCGTTATCTAAAAATTCCGTTAACGAAAAGTCTCGCTCACTCAATTCCGTTAACGGAATTTCTACCCTATACAAAAACTTCACTCAAGAGGAGCGCAGTTTAGTATACGAATACCTTGCTCGTTATGTAACGACATTCAACATTGAGCCACCTAAGTCCACTAACATTATTAAAGTATCAGGTTGCTTAAAACGACTAGCGGATAATCGTTGGTGGTTAAGACGTATAAGAACAATGATAAATCAAGCAAATGAAAAAGCGGCGATATTGCTTAATCTCGTGAATAGTAAAAAACAAATTTACTCAAGTGATATCACCACAAAAAATCGCCTGACACAGATAGCGAGAAATGAACAACTATTAAGCTCACATTATATTATTAATGACGAAGGTCAGCGATTTTCCTTAAAAGAAATATCCGATATGAATGTTTCTAATCCAGAAGTGAAAAAAGCAGAGTTAATCAATCGTTGTAGAGGGTTTGAAGACTTATCGATGGAGTTGGGACATGACGGTTTGTTTGTCACCATTACGTGCCCTTCAAAATTCCATCGTGCTTATTCAAAGTCAGGCGCTAAAAACCCTAAATGGGATGGTTCAATGCCAGATGAAGCACAACGTTATTTAAATAAAGTTTGGTCGAGAATACGAGCCGAGCTAAAACGGAAAAACATTTCTATTTATGGCTTTAGGGTTGTAGAGCCTCAACACGATGGAACACCACATTGGCACTGTTTGTTTTTTACTGAACCTAACAATCTTAAAAGCCTTGAGCAAATTATTCGTTTCTATTCACTACAAGAAGACGGAGATGAAAAAGGCGCATTAGAAAATCGTTGTGACTTTAAAAAAGTAGACCCAAAGAAAAATGCCACTGGATATATTATGAAGTACATCGTCAAGAATATTGACGGGAAAGGGCTTGTTAAAGACAAATTTGGTAATGACTCAATCACTACAGCGATACGTATTAATGCGTGGGCGTCGTGTTGGTGTATTCGTCAGTTTCAACAGATTGGCGGTGCCAGTGTATCTGTTTGGCGTGAATTGAGACGATTAAAAGCCTCAATCTTCCCTGACTCAATTCTTGAGAAAGCACGTGTTGCAGCTGATACAAGTAATTGGAATGGCTATATCAAAGCGATGGGGGGAATATTCACCCCGACTAGAAATCATCCGATTAAATTGCATTATGATGTAAATATAAATTTTGATACGGGGGAATGCTCACAAAGTTATTATGATGGTGAACTCGTCACAAAAGTGAAAGGGTTAATCTTTGAAGGTAAAGCCTTCATCACGCGAACGATGTCATGGAGACTACAGCGAGTTTCATAATACCTTTACCCCCTAAAGCTATGTTTAGGGCTTTAACCATGTTTGTAATAAAATTTTACGTATAAATACCTTTCAAAAAGGGCTTTAGTTATCAAATAGGCTTTAGCTTCAATCAAAAACAATCAACGATAGAAATTTTAGGCTTTAGTTAGTCGCCTGCCAGAATGGCAAAGATGCTTTTACTTGGAGTTCTGTAAATAACTGTACTAATCATCAATGTTTTATAAACAAATCTTTGGTCAGTATTTTATAACGAGTTCTGAATAGTTTGTTATTGAACAAATGACTGTAATTTTATATCAAAATTCTATATATTGATTAATTTAAATAATATCAGTAAGTTAATTAGGTAAATGTTGACTTGTTAACTAATTATGGAGATTGTTAATTGATGAATGATACTAATTCAGTTAAAGATACGGATTTTGCTCCAAATAGTAATGTAGAAAATAGTCAATATCAGGCTTTAACGCCAGTGAATATTAATGATAAGGTTTATTTTGATTCATTAGAGTTTGCCATCAATAATGATGATATTAAAAATGTAGCTCTTACTGGGCCATATGGTTCAGGGAAGAGTAGTATAATTAACTCCTTTGAAAAAAAGAACCCAAACCTTAAATTTCTGAATATTTCTCTAGCATCATTTAAAGATGAATCTAAAGTCCTTACCAATGAGGAACAAAAATCCCAAGATAGGTTAATAGAGAGCAGTATATTACAGCAGATGCTATATGGAGTTAACGCAAATCAATTAAACTATAGTCGATTCAGAAGAATTACAATACCAAATAAAGATAAAATACAACTCCAATCCTTATCTTTCGTGGTTTGGCTTTTTCTTTTTGCGTTAGCGTTTAAACTTGATGGTTTTGCAGACTTTATTATTAACTCTGGAGGTTGGGGGATATTTTTTGGGAGTTGTATATATAGCTATTTACTTGCAATACCTACTTTTTTTATTACGAAGCTAGTGAAGTCAAGCCATAACTATTCATTTAAAAAAATCTCACTCAAGAATATAGAAATAGAAACTAGTGGAGAAAATGAAAATTCTATTTTTAATAGGTATCTAGACGAAATAATCTACTTTTTTCAAGCTACGTCATATAACGTGGTTGTAATTGAAGATGTTGATAGATTTGGTAGTCCTGAAGTGTTTGTTAAATTAAGGGAGATCAACAAACTCATAAATGATAACAGTGACACTACAGGCAATATAAAATTTTTGTATGCATTGAAAGATGATATGTTTGCACATAACTCTAGAGCAAAGTTTTTTGATTTTATCATACCTGTCATTCCTGTTGTTAATGCTTCAAATTCCAGAGAAAAAATAAACGATAGATTGAAGAACACTGAATATAAAGACAAAATTGACTCAGTGTTTTTGAGGGAAGTGTCATGGTATTTAAGTGATATGCGACTAATCCATAACATTTTTAATGAATTATTTATTTACTATCAAAAATTAAAAAGTGACAAATTAAACATTACAAAGTTATTATCAGTAATTATTTATAAAAACATTTACGCGAGTGACTTTGAAGGTTTACATCATGAGAAGGGATTGCTCTATGATGTTTGTAAATTAAAAAATAAACTATTAAATGAGCGAAAAGAAGATTTAAATATAGAAAAAAATGAAATACAAAAAAGTATCACTATATCAAATAAAGAAAATTTAAGATCTGTAGCAGAGTTAATAAGATTATATTTATATGAGATTAAGCTAATACAGCCAAATACTACTCATATTGAACTTAATGATACCCCTGTCACGCTAAAAAACTGTGAAGAAATAGATGTATTTAATAATATTCTTGAGCTCTCTAATATTTTTGTTATTTGCAATGGCAGAAGGAGCTTAGGAAAATCTTTTAAAGCAATAGAAAATCTAGTTGATTCTGAGCGTACCTTCACACAAAGAAAAGAATCTATTCAAAATAAGTTACTTATAAATAGACAAAAATATAATAACCAAAGAAAAAATATTGATTTAGAAATATCTAATTTAAATTATTGGCCGATAAATAAATTTCTGATTATTAATCAAGATTCTCTAGATGATTTATTGGTGAAAAATGAATTTGAAAATGATGGTTTATTAAAATACTTATTATTAAACGGACACTTAGATGATAACTATTATCAATATACTTCTCTCTTTCATGAAGGAATGTTATCTAAAAGCGACAATGACTATTTAATGACTGTAAGAAACTTTGAGCAACTTCCGACTAGTCATCGTATAGATAACCCTAGAGAAGTCGTTTCAGAGTTAAGGCTATCTGACTTTTCTCAAAAATGTATTTTAAATACAAATATCGTTGATTATCTTGTCGAAAATAAAAATAGTCAAAAAGAAAAACTGAATTTAGTTTTGAGTTATATTAAAAGTAATTTTGATCAATCCGAACAATTTTTACTATCTTACTATAATGAATCTTTGCAAAATTCAGTTTTAGTGAGTTTATTAAGTAATGCTTGGCCGAGTTTTATAGACTCATCTTTAGCATCAGAAAATACTACAACGCATCTGAAAGCAATCTTGAGCAACGTCGATAATGAATTCATTTGTGATGAAATGAATACTGATAACCAGCTTACAATATATTTAAATGAATTTGGTCATTGTATTTTTGATAACGAAATACAAATAAATGTTGATTTCTCAATACTTAAAATGATTAATATTGTAGTTTTTAATATTTCAGAATATAAAGAGTCCCCAGAACTATTTGATTATTTACATCAAAACCACCTTTTTAAAATCAACAAAAAGAATATAGATTACCTAATCAATTACTTTACCGGTAGTTCAGTAAATAAAAATACATTAACTTCATCACATTACACATTCCTACTTGAACATGGGGATGAACAGCTCAAATTATACATTGAAAAACAGTTGTCGATTTATGTTACTGAGGTGCTTTTATCCAACGAAGAAAATACTTCTGAAAGTGAAGAAGTTTATTTAAGTTTATTAAATTCTAATAAGCTTTCACCATTACAAAAAAAATCCTTAATAAGACAACAAGATACAATAATTCAAAACATAAATGACGCTCCAAAAAGGTTTTGGAAAAGCTTAGTTTTTAATTCAAAAGTTTCTCCTGTTTGGGAAAATATAATAAACCTATGGAAGTCAAATAGTGATCTTACTGATGAAGACCTTACTGAATTATTTAATCTTGAATATTATGCTGAGGGACTAAACAAAAGTATATTTCCAATAGTTGAAGGAGAAGATACTTCATTGGATATCTGTCGACATATTATTAACGATAATAATTTAAGTGATAATAATTATAAGTTATTAATAGAAAGGCTACGTTATAACTTCAGTTCCTTTCCTGAAGATCTTTCTATCAATAAGTATCTCTCGTTATTAGAACATCAGACAGTTGTATTCAATCAAGATACATTTAAATTTGCTGATGAAAATGGTTTTTTACCAAAATTTATTGAAACTTATGAAGAGAACTTTTTTAAGGAAAAAGATTCATATTTGCTAAATGTTGATAATTTAAAGGCGCTAATTACAGCTAATATCGATACTAAGAGGAAAATAGAATTATGTTACGAGCTAGAAGCGTCAGATGTTCAAAGTGATATTGTCTTTATAAAAATACTAGCCGCTCTATTCGTTTCAGAGAATATTGAACCATCTAAAATCGGTAAGGATATATTAGCTATTGTGACGCCTTTTACTAACTCAATTGAAGAATCTATAAAGCTTATTCTTCAATATATACTTATTTGGGATGAGCAAACTACCTTATCAGTTCTTGGTGAATTGGAAGAACCCTATAATAAAATATCAATATATGGGAAGAGGCCTAAAATAGAAAATACACCTATAAATTTAAAATTAGTAGATGTACTAACAAAGTATAACTATATTTCTAGTAGTAAATTAAGTGGTAATAAAATTCAGATAAACACTAAGCAGCAAGGATGAATCATTGCTACATATGCGCTACAATTGATGGGTGGTGCGTTTTTAAATTGTTGATTTTTAAAGGTTAGTTGTTTTATTTGAGGGCCTTAATAGGGAGTTAGGTGTAATCGCCACTTCGTTTTAATTGTTTAAAGTAATTGCCAATCTAATCTAGCGTTTGTATTTTCTTATAGCGGTTTTGGAGTGTTTCGCCAGGCTCTACGTCAATCTAGTCTTCGGGCATACCACAGACAAAATATCCTTGCGAATTGGCTTTTCATTATTTGGTGCTGTGTCTCAAAATCTAACAGTTGTGTTTATAAAGTGGTGAATGTTATATTGTTGTTATATTTTGGTTTAAGTTATTGTATTTACAAGGCTGTTCACTTAGCAAGTAACTCAAGACGGACACAAACAGTTGGCTGTGCTCGTACCTCGCAAATTATAGCCAACTATTTTTAGCCGCTTAATGGGGTGTTAGCAGTATTTCAGACGCCTGTCGTTAAATTGACGTAAACATGTCGTATACAAATAAGGATTTTTTTTACAGGATACCGTTTCGATTTATCTATGTGAGAAATACAAATGGAAATGATAATAAACGCTGAAAAAGTTATAGCAGAACGTAAAATTAGAGCTTGGAGTCAACAACACTTAGCTGATGCCAGCGCTGTAAGTTTAAGAACTATTCAAAGGGTAGAGAATAATGGTTCAGGCTCTTTAGAGACAATTAAAGCATTAGCATCTTGTTTTGAGTTAGATGTAGATATGTTATTCGAACCTAAAGTTGAAGTTATTAATAAAAAGCTGAAGTCAAAAGCTAAAACAAAAACTAAAATAGTAGTTTTCTGTTCATTTATTTTAGCATTACTTAGCAGCGTTCTATTTATCGTGCCAACAAGTATGGCATCCAATTTAACAATTAGTGCGGAGAGTATAAAAACGAATACGCATGAAGGGTACAGTATATATAATAAAAATGTTGTCATATTTTTGCCTAAAGGTATGCCGCATAAAGTGTTAATTGACTCTAATTGGAAAACTAACTCATCATCTCCTTCCAGTGATGGTATCAAAATTTATTTAGAGCACTCTGTAATTTCCATTGATATAGCTTCAATTACAACAACAGAGAGTGGGACTAAAATTACAACGGAATACGCTAAATTATCAAAATCTGATTAATATACTGCTAACAAGAATTTCAAGTGGGATTGCTAACAGTTTGCTCCTTCGTCACTTATTTTAACCAACTCTTTTTTGCCCCTTAATGAGGCGTTATGTGCCATTGCACTAGGATCGTATCGTGAATAAATTTAAAGTAGTTATATTGGTGGCTGTAAGTTTTTTATTTGGTTGTGCTTCAACGCAAGAAGCCCCTGAAAACTTAGACAAATATAGTCGTAATGTTAAGGCAACCTTTGCATCATATAAAAGTATAACTAAACCTCACAAAGCATTTGCTGTGGCTAAATTTAACAGACGTGATTTTTCAGGTTTTGGTTACTCTTATCCTACAATAAAGCAAGCTGAAAATAGAGCTATCGATGAGTGTCAGGAAAGAGCTTTAAAGTATAGAGATGACATAAAATGTTTTATTTATCATAGCGAATAGGTTGTTTATTATTTAATTTATAGTAGTACATAGCAAGCTGCTCAAACGGACGCTAAACAGTTGGCTAACTTCGTCCTCGCAATTTTAGCCAACTATTTTGCGCCGCTTAATAAGGCGTTAGGGCTATCTAGAGTATGGATGCGAACTCACTATTGGTTTTAAATCGAAGTAGGGATAATTCACAAATATTTTGGGCTTCATTAGTACCAATGTTACCTATATCATTTGTTGTAATTGGAAACTTAGAATTAAATGTTTATTCCATATCCTTTTTAGTTTTAGCTTATCTAGTGTCATTAGCGTTTTGGTTCACTAACGGTACTAAACCTGCTGCTTGGATTAAAGATGATATTTTACACATACGAGATGGTGTATTCGGACAGGATGAAATTGATAAAAAAAAAGTCGAATCCATGTATTACGAGGTTGATTTTCATCGCAATTCAGTAGGAAATAGTAGTGGTGAAGAAACTGATGTGCATATAATCGTAATTAAACTTAAAGGGTTTAGTGAGTGGCGATTGCCTATTAAAGACCTTGAAGAGCATGCTGAGAAATTAAGGTTATATCACTTCATAAAAGACAATTTTTTTAACTTAGAGTTCCGTAGATTATAGCCCTAACAAGGCGTTCAACATTTTAGCCAACTGCAAATTCCCCCTTAGTGGGCGTTAATTGCCAAAAGGAATTGTCATGCGTAATTTTAAAGTATCATTGTTATTCATCTTGTTTACTTCAGCATCTGTTCTAGCTCAAAATGATGTTTTTCATCAAAGTCCTGCAATATATGGGGGTTGGAATTGTAATGTTGCGTTAGATAGCTTGAATAAAAAGTCGAAAGGTATAAATAACATCACAGCTTGGGTTTTTGGCTATACCTATGGTAAAAAAATCCAATTCAAAAAGGGTAAAAGCCCAGCTTCTAAAACTGAATATAAAGACGTTTTAGTCCCTTATTTGACTGAATATTGCAAAAAAAATCGAGATTCAACTTTCTTTCATGCGATGGACAGTTATGTCGATTTCAAATTAAAGCAAGGAGAGGCAGTAATTGGCAACTAACAAGCCATTCAAGCAGGACTTTGTCTTGCCCACTTAACGTATTGTTATGTGTTTAAAAGGAGTTAGGCGTGTTATCACAAGTATTATTCATCGTAGGTGCTGCAATATTTGGATTGCTTGGTTTTATACATTTAATTTATACTTTATTTACTGAGAAGTTTCATCCACACAATTCTGATATAATAGCAGCAATGAAAAGCTCCACAACAAACATAACTAAAGAAACAACTGTTTGGCGTGCTTGGGTTGGTTTCAACGCTAGTCATAGTCTAGGCGCAATACTTTTTGCCGCCATTTACATTCCTTTAGGTTTTTCACACATCCAATTTATTGTTAATAATAGTTGGTTTGCTGTATTACCTTCTATTATTGGAATTTCATATTTGATTCTAGCAAAAAATTACTGGTTTAAAATCCCATTTTTTGGCATTCTAATCTCAACAATATGTTTTGTAAGTGCTTTTTTTCTAATTAACACATAATAATTTCAACCAGGATAAATGACAGTGCCTAGCTTCGTGCTTCGCAATTTTAGTCATTACTTTTTCGCCACTTAATAGGGCGTTAGCATTTATCAGAATATGGAGTACAAATGAAAAATATATCGATTACCATTGCTATTGTGTCAATGGTTTTATTCTCTTGTGGTGGTTCTGAAGGAGATGTAACTACTGAAAAGTCAAATCAAGACCTTATAGCAAATTTATCGTATACATCTTGGAAAAAAGAATGTTTTCCTTATGATAAATTGTCCACTGACGGCTCACCAGTTTCATGGTACATCAACATTAGGTTACGTATAGATTCTTCGATGAAGTCTACTTATATAACAGAATTTTTCCGACCAAGTGATACAGCATGTGCTTCAATGATGTTTAACACTACTGATATCTCAAGACTTGAAATTACAGATAAAATTATAAGTGAAGAGAGCATTGAAGCTTACGGCCTAAATGAGACTTTTATTTTTAGTTCAGATAAAACCAATCCACCACCGCGTTATACTTTAATTTATATTGATAGTGAAAGATTATATTTTGGTCAAAAGTCTGGTTCAAATCTTGGAAAAACGCCTGAAACAAGACATTCTTCTATTTCTCTTGATGACTATTTTTCTCAAATTATAAACTAAAAACTTAACAAGAATTTTAAGTGGGGCAGCTAACAGCTTACTAAGTTCACGCATGAATATAGCTTTGAAAGGTGGGAATTAAAAAGTTATTATATTTCTCAAACTGAAATAAAAAAAAGCCCTGTGTAAACAGGGCTTTAATATTACTAAATGTGGTCGGAGTAGCAAGATTCGAACTTGCGACCTCACGTCCCCCAGACGCACGCGCTACCAAGCTGCGCTATACCCCGAAACAGTAAACTTTAAGAGGGTTAATAAATTTACTGCTTGTATAATAATGGTTTAATCAGTGATTGCAATATAAAGTAACGAAAATTAATGCGTTCGATTATTTATTACTCAACTTATTCGTCTGTTGACTAAATTGCTTAATAAAATTCACCCCATCAATCATTAATGGGAAGTCTGAGTTAACCATTATCGGTGCAGCTAGTTGACGTGAATAGCTTTGAAAGTTGCCGTTTTGATCAATAAACACTGATTTGTCTTTACTAAAGACCATCATGCCATCGTCCATCGTGTTAGCAATAATGCGGTCTTTCGCTAATTTCAATAAGTCTTTGCCATTACTGTAAGCTTGTTCATTAAGATCGCAATTTAACCAGCGATTCATCAATGTTGGTTGAATGTCCATATGACTGGTTAAATGGCTAA
Organism: Colwellia sp. Bg11-12; assembly: GCF_014076955.1. Classification (NCBI taxonomy): domain Bacteria; kingdom Pseudomonadati; phylum Pseudomonadota; class Gammaproteobacteria; order Alteromonadales; family Colwelliaceae; genus Colwellia; species Colwellia sp. Bg11-12. The sequence goes on along the minus strand of NZ_JACGUZ010000052.1, from coordinate 112,214 downwards.
CTGTTTTACTCTTACTGTCAGGTAAAATAAGTAGTGAAGGTTTAATCGATAAACTTGTCGCTTTTGATGCATTGCCCACTGATGTTATCCAGATAATATCTTTAGTTTGTTTTGCTTTTTGTGCTAAGAGCAGAGCATCCATAAATAATTCAAACTGATAACTATTACTGTCTGCAAAATAGAATAAGTGTAAACCGTCAGGGATGTTATTTAACTTTTCAGCAAAGACTAACGTTGAGATATTATTAAGTGAGCTTTTCTCGTTAAACAAGTGTTCAAAACCGTATGGTTTTTGCAGTTCTGCACCATTTTCACTGTCTTTTCCATGGATCAATGTGTAGGTGGTTTCGAGTTTATTTCTTGCTAATAATTGAAACAATAATGGAGTAGCATTCTGCTTGATGAGCCCGTCTTGGTAGATACTTGGTAAACTATAAAACAGGTTAAACCAAGCGCTATTAGGTAACGCGTTATCAATATGATGTTCTAATGTTAATTCGTTTTGGGTGTTTCTTTGCTTAAACTGCTTAATCTGTTTATCGGTCAACATTTCATCGTTAACCACCATAAAGACTGATTGTTGTATGGGTAATTCAGCTGAACATTCGTCACTTAATAACGGATATTGTGGAATTTCATTGGTAAATGCTAATGGGCTAGTGGTGCGCTCGATATAGGCTTCTCTGTCAAACATGCCATATTTTGTTAGCAATGTTTTGGCCGTTGCAGGATAAGATAAAGGTAAAACCGTATCTTGTCTTAAAATATCATATTCTAAATTAGCATCGGCCCAAATATGTATAAGGTGGCTAAAGAAAAAAGAACTGACTAAACCAATAACAACAAATTTGGCAAAGACAACTTTTTGTAAATCTCGTAGATGTTTCCAAGCGTAATTACTCATTGTTAATTCAAAGGCAAAGATAACCAGTGTTAACAAGATACTGGCAAACCAAAACATACGACTGTTGTGATGTATTTGCGTGGTAATCAAGTCAAAAATTTGTGCACTTGAAGAGGCATTTAAATGATAGCCTAAACTATTATAGATATAAGCATCAAGTAACAAGACCAATAATTGTATGGTGAACACGATAGAAGCTGTTGCTCTGATAAACCGGGTATGTGGAAATATTAAGGTGATCGGGAACAGTATTAAAACGAAGGTCATAAAGGTTAAGAAACCCATATGACTAAACCAGGTAGTGACCAAATAAAACTGGCCCAGTAATGTTTCTGGGCCGCCTTCACTAAAAATATAAAAGGACGATAGTCCAATAGCAGCAATTATATTAAAAAAAGTGAACCAATGGCTCCAACTAATTAGGTGTAACAGACGCTTGCTATACGTTTTTGAGTCAAATGCAACCATAGGTAATTATCATTCTCTTATTATTTTAGTTTATCAGGTTTATATTTTTAAAATTAATAGGTAATTATTGGACTGATTTTCGTAAAGCGTTAGTGAAATTGGTTACAATTTCAGCTCTTTTAGCTTCAGGAATATTTTTATTAATAATTTCTGTTAAGGTATTTCCTAAGCACATCAGCGCTAGGTCAGGGGTTGCAGACTCATTAACTAAAACATCATGTAAGCTTTGGATAATTTTTTCTACACGTTCATTGGAATACTTGGATACAATAGGCATCTTAAAATACTTAATAGGTTGCTTGATAGATTTATACAAGTTTATCAAATGCCTGAACAATATAAAACTGGCCTTTAACTATGAGCTTAATTATTTCAAACATTGCCCTACATTTTTTAACTAAAAAAGAAGAAACCGGTGAAGTTGTGCTGCGTTTAGGGCCAGAATCCATCGAATTTAGCAGCAAGATTGAAAACTTTGTTGATGGCTTACATAAAATCTACAACGCTAAAGCAAGTAAGGCCTACGGGCACTTTTCGTCAATGCCGGCTGCAGGAGATACTGCTCGCTTTGTTGATATTATGGAAAGCTATTTAGCGGATGCACAAAGTTTTTATGCTTTTAGTTGCCAAGCTGCAAATTTATTAAAAAATGAATTAGAAAAATATAATTTGGCAGAAACTGGATATCTTGTTGTTTGTCACTATGAATATATGGGTGGGCGTTACTTACTCGCGACTGTTATTCCTGTTTCTGAGCATTATTCTGTCGATGGAGAATTAAATATCTCTGCTGACAAACACCTCGATACTGCGCGTATGCAATTAGCGGCTCGCATTGATTTATTCGATTATAAAGATAACGAACAAGGTAATAAGTATGTTTCGTTTATTAAAGGCCGAGCAGGTCGCGTTGTTTCTGATTTTTTCTTAGACTTTTTAGGCTGTGAAGAAGGTTTAAATTCAAAAGAACAAACACAAACATTAGTACAAGCCGTTGAAGATTATGTTTCGGTTAATCAACTTGATGCGACAGAAAAACAAAATACCCGTAAGGAATTGCTCAATTATTGTAAAGAGCAGAAAAGCGCGGCACAAGATGTTTCGATTCAAGAAATAGGACAAGTGATTAAGCAAGAAGGGGCAAGTCAAGATTTTCATCAATTTTGCCAAGAGCAATCTTACCCACTTGAAGCGTCTTTTCCGCATGACCAAACTGTTGTTAATAAAGTGACTAAATATTCCGGTTATGGCAATGGTATTAGCTTAAGTTTTGAGCGTAGCCATTTTGGTGAAGATGTCGTTTATAATGCAGCGAATGACAGTATTACTATTTATAAAGTACCACCAAACTTAAAAGATCAATTGTTAGCGTTATTACAAACAGCTGATAAAAATGAACAAGAATCGCAGCAATCTGAAAATACAGAATTTTAAATTAGCAAATAAATTGATAGGTATGAAAATGACAACATTAACCATTACTCGCCCAGACGATTGGCATGTACATTTACGCGATGGCGAAGCATTAACGACCACAGTGCCTGACACTAGTCGTTATTTTGGACGCGCTATTGTTATGCCAAACTTAGTGCCACCCGTAACAAATGCTGAGCTAGCGACGCAATATCATCAACGAATTTTGGCCGCTAACACCAATAACCCCAGTAAAAGCAAACAATTCCAACCTTTAATGGTGTTGTACTTAACAGATAAAACAACACCTCAAGAAATAAAAGACGCTAAAGCTACGGGTATTGTTTTTGCTGCTAAGTTATATCCTGCTGGAGCAACCACCAATTCATCTTCGGGTGTTACGAATGTTGATAATATTGCTGACGTTTTAGCCGCAATGCAAGAAGTGGGCATGCCTTTATTAGTTCATGGTGAAGTCACTGACAATCATATTGATATATTTGATCGCGAAGCGGTATTTATCGATACGATATTAAAACCTTTAGTGGCTAAATATCGTGATTTAAAAATTGTTTTAGAGCACATAACCACTAAAAATGCGGTTGAATTTGTGCAACAAGCCAGTGACAACGTTGCGGCAACCATAACCGTTCATCACTTGTTATTTAACCGTAATGATATGTTAGTGGGGGGGATGCGTCCTCATTACTTCTGTTTACCTATTTTGAAACGTAATATTCATCAACACGCATTAATTGAAGCTGCAACCGGTGGCAGTGCTAAGTTTTTCTTAGGCACAGACTCTGCTCCTCATCCCCAACATGCAAAAGAATCTGATTGTGGTTGTGCTGGGTGTTATACATCACATGCTGCCATTGAACTTTACGCAGAGGTATTTGAAGAAGTAGGGGCTTTGGACAAATTAGAAGGTTTTGCAAGTTTACACGGCCCAGCCTTTTATAATTTGCCCGTGAACGATGATAAAATAACCTTAGAAAAAGTTGAATGGCATGTCCCTGCCACTTTATCATTCGGTCAAGATGTTGTTGTGCCTATTCGCGCAAATGATACCATCGCTTGGCAAGTAAAAGACGCGCTCTAAATAGGAAGTAATAATGCAATTATTTGTAAATGATTTAACGGTCATTGATTTTTCATACTGCTGTCCACAACGCGGTATTGTAGGTGAGAGTTGGATTGTCGATGTACTACTTAATGGTGCACTCAATGAAATGAGCATGGTACTTGATTTTGCTGTTGTTAAAAAACAAATTAAAGCAATTATTGATGATGCTGTTGATCATAAATTACTATTACCGATGAAAAACGCCTGTATCACTGTTACAGATTCCTCACATCATAACGAACATGAATACGTTGACTTAACCACTGAACGTGCCAATTATTATTTACAGTCTCCAAATTGTGCTTTTGCAAAAATAGCCACTGATACTATTGATATAGCTTCAGTGACTAGGCATTTAACCGCGATTATTTTAGAGCAATTACCACAAAATGTTCAAGGGCTGAAATTAACACTGCGACCAGAGAATATCAGTGGTGATTATTATCATTACACGCATGGGTTAAAATTACATGACGGCAATTGTCAGCGTATTGCTCATGGTCACCGCTCTACAATTAATATCTTACAAAACGGTGAGCGTGTTGCGGAATTAGAAAAGGCGTGGTGTTCGCGTTGGGAAGATATTTATATTGCTTCAGAAGTCGACCGTGTTGAAAGACAACATATCGAACTGTCGGGATTTGCTTATAGCAATTTGACTCCCGATCACCATTATTTTTCTTATACTGCGCCACAGGGGCGTTTTGATATTGCGGTTGAAAGCAAAGTATTAGATGTTGTAGATTGTGATTCTACGGTTGAGCTATTAGCTGATTTTATTGCTAGACAATTAGTTGCTGATAATAATAAAGACATAACCGTAGTCGCCTATGAAGGTGTAGGCAAAGGCGCTATTGCCAATGCTTAGTATTATCGATAGAAAAAAAATTCAGCTTGTGGCTTTTTGTTTAGCCAGTATATTATTTAGCCAAAACCTGATGGCTGAAATTAAGCTTTCAGGGGAAATAAAGCAGGGCGCTTTAGTTATAGGTAAAACAGCGATTAATAATATCGTTACGTTCGATGGCAAAGTGCTGCCTTTATCAACACAAGGCGATTATGTTTTTGGTTTCGGGCGAGATGATGTTAAGCCTCATCAATTAGTGATCACTCAGCCAGATGGTAAAAGAGAGCAAAAAACCTTAACGCCAACAAAGCGTGAATATAATATTCAACGTATTGAAGGCATTGCTAAAAAAATAATGAATCCAAACCCCAAGTCTGTAGCCCGATCTAAAAAAGATGGTATTGACGTCAGAGCAGCGAGACAAACCTTAAGCGATAAAAATTATTTTTCAGCAGGTTTTATTGCTCCTATAAAAGGTGTTATCACGGGTGTATATGGAAGCCAACGTGTTTTTAATAGTATACCTAAACGCCCACACTTTGGCTTAGATTACGCAGGCAATACTGGCGATCCAGTCAAAGCACCTGCATCTGGCACTGTGGTTATGTTCGTGCCAGATATGTTTTATTCTGGTGGAACAATGATCATTGACCACGGCCATGGCATTACTTCTAGCTTCTTACATTTAAGTAAATCTTACGTTAAGACAGGGGATGATGTTGAAAAAGGACAAGTCGTCGCGGCCGTAGGCTCTAGTGGCAGAACTACAGGTCCTCATTTAGATTGGCGTATTAATTGGTTTAATATGCGTTTAGATCCCGCATTAGCGTTAAAAGCTTTTCCGATTAAATAGAAATTTTAACGCTATATATTAAGGTCTACATTCATTTATTAAGTCGGTAGTAAGTCATATAAATAAATGAATGTAGGGTTAATTAACCTGTCGTTTTTTACCACTTTCCGCACGTTTCTTATTTTCACTTTGAACATATACAGTATCGGTTGTTGCCATGCTTGCATGACCAAGATCCTCTGAAATATCCTTAAGAGGGCGCCCGCGTTCAATTTCCATACTTGCACCGGTATGCCTTAACCAATGGGCAGAAGCTTCTTTCAATTTTAATGCCTTATTTTCACCTTCGGATCTGCGCATATTTTCATGTGCTTGATCGAAAACACTTTGAACTAAACGGCGTAAATGTCGAGATGTCATACCACCTTGGCCACGAACTTTCTCAACAAGAATTGAATTTTCATTACTTGATGGCAAACCTAATAAACCACGGGAAGAACGGTAACGCTCTAAAAAAGGTAAGAAATCAAGAGGAACCGTGATATCACGTAATTTACGGCTTTTCCCAAAGACTTTAAGCCACCAATTTTCATCATCATCTTGCCAAAAGTGTCCCATTGTAGGTGACCAATTTTCACGTTCCGATAGTTCAGAAATCCTTAAAAAAAGGGTTTTTAATGCAGAAATAACAAATAAATTTCGTTCAAATAGTGGGTTTTCATCAGCCATTTCAACGGCTGTATCTAAAACATATTGCCATTGACTAGCGGTTAAACGTTTAACTTCTTTAACTTGAGAGTCTATTATAAAATGTCGGCAATCTTTTTTAGCTATTTGTGCGGGATTACCAATGCAAAAATCCTCAGCCATTAAATAGTTGTAGAAAACGATAATTGCGGTAAACATTGATGAAAGTGTTTGTTGTGATGGACGATATTTTTTCTTATCGATGATATATTCAGATTTTAGACTTTTAGGTGCTTGGATTTTATACGGGAACCAAAGTTCATTAGCTAAGGAATAACCATTGGATATTTTGAAACGTTCTTGATTTGATGTACCAATCCAAGTAACTGGTGGCTGCCAACAAAAGTCAGCATATTCAAGTAAGTCTGATTTACGTAATTGATCTATTGGTTTTTTCTTTTCAATAAATGACCACAAAAGAAAACGTTCAACGTCATTTCTAAACCGGTCATAAGTATGTGTAGATTTATTTCTACCTATATAAGTAAGGAAAACTTTCCCCCAATCAAATTGTTCAAGCCACCAAGGTTCATTTGATGAGAATATTTTATCTAAATCTGGGTAGTCATCAAAATCAAAATCACACAAATCAATGTATGGTGGATATAAAGGAACAGGTTTATTTAACAACATTATTTTGAAAACCAAGTAGATAGTACGTATAAAGGCAGTCTAAACCATTATACTCACTATGTCCAATACTGAAGAGTATCGGACATAGTGAGCTATGTGGAATATAGGGAGGTGCTCCCTGTAACTGTGTTAATCCAAGCTTACCACTAGATCGACTCAATCAATGCTTGTAAACGTGATCTCATCTATTTAGCGGCCTGCATTAATAATTAATGTTTCATGTAAAACTAGTTTGCAAATATAACGCTGGATCAAATATACGTTCGCTTCTTTGTATTCTTAATAATAATTATCACTCTTTCTTACTGTGCGCTACGTGCATGAATGTTTAATTGTGAGGCTTACCCTTGTTAATTTTGACGTAGCGTCACGTTTAATGATGTAATTTTATTCAATTTAAAGTCTGTTTTTAATTTCTCAATGGTATGGCTCCATTTCGGTGTTGTCGGTTTACAAACAGAGTTTTAATTGATTTAGTATTATGCCATTTAACTGGAACTAAGTATTCTGCATTATAATCAACTAACTCGTAAAAGCTGGATAATTTCTTTAGTGGTTAACTCGTTAAGTGTTTTATTGTTGAAGTCCCTAAATTGATATTTATCAGCTCTACGTATATCACTGATAACTTATGCAACACCAAAGTAACCAGTACCCGGGATATTGATCCAATCACAGCCACCAGCTTCTACCATGTTTAAGGTGTTAGAATATCAAAGTTGATGATCGGCATAATTGAATCAAACTTCATTGTATCAGCCCGAAATTGATACTTAAACGCCCTATCCAAACGTTGTTATTTTAATAGGCGCTTTTGGCTGTATTCACCATATATCAACCAGTTTACTGACATCTATATCTACAACTCCAGAAGCATAATCGATTACTTGAGCTAGAACATCTCGTGGCGTTTTATTTCTTTTTAGTTTAATGATTAGACGCTGTCGCTTGTATCGATTGCCAATAAGTCTATATATTTATCAAAAGCGGGTTTACTGACCAAGTATCATCTATCAATTCTGTCAATATTTAGAAAACTTGTTACAATGCTATTTTTGATTTTAGGCAGACTATGAATAAAAGTAATGATCCGCTACATGGGGTGAAACTTGAACAGATCCTAACCGAACTGGAGAAGAAAATTGGTTGGGATAAAATGGGTGAGCTACTTAACATTCGTTGTTTCACCAATAAGCCGCGTCTTAAATCAAGCTTAAAATTTCTGCGTACAACCCCTTGGGCACGCAGTAGAGTTGAAATATTATACCTAAAAACATTTTGTAGTAAGCATAAAGAAACAGGGAAATTAATCAGGGGGATACTCGCCCAGAATACAGCAGTAGCAGAAAAGAGCTCCACCAAGCCTGCTCCCTTTGTTTGGCCAACATCGAAAAATTAATAGACTTGTGTCACCGGCTTTCTACATTCGAGTCATTCCCTTTTAAAGAGAATTCAGATTATATTTTTATATATAACAATCCTTTAGAGTAACTCGTTTATTATAAAGTCCCTCATAAATTAGGGGGACTCAATGCATTACTTACTCTTGAATGGCATAACTAACAAGGCCCATAGCGAGGAGTTTTGTTTTTCTAACGGGTATTCAACTAATCCGATCTTAATATTACCATCATGCTTACTTGCTTCACCTTTATAGCTACCGAATAGTTTGTCCCACCAAATAACACTAAAACCATAGTTTGAATTAGTTTCTTTAACCACTTGGCTATGATGAATACGATGTAAAATTTGGGTCATTAAAATTAAACGTAAAGGTTTTTCAATCACCCTAGGTAAACGAATATTAGCGTGATTAAATAAAGCTAGTCCATTTAAAGCAATTTCGAAAATAAGTACAGCAATAGCAGGAATACCTAAAGCGACTACAACAGCCAATTTGATTAAAATGCTTAATACAATTTCAATGGGATGAAAACGTAAACCTGTACTCGTATCTACATGCGCATCCGCATGATGTACACGATGTAAACGCCATAACATAGGAACTTGATGAAACAGTCGATGTTGCCAATAAATCAACACATCTAACAGTAATAAACTTAATACAATGGTTAACCAACTAGGTACATTAACATCTGTGTAAAAATCTTGATTAAACATACCGATATGTTGTTCAACGTTATATAAAGCAATGGCTGTTAAACCAATAGGTATGGTTAAACGCGCCAATACAGAGGATGCAAACACCAATCCAAAATTAGCAAGCCAACGTTTAGTCTTTTTAATAGGAGACTTACGTGCAGGTTTTTGCCATTCAAGTAGTAGCATTATAGTTAGTACACTAAAAAAACAGCCTAAGCGCCACCAAATTTCATTAGTCACTTTTCACCTCTTCATCATCAACAGTATGCGTGTTTGAATGACTCTCTAACAAGGGGTCACTTTCTTTCAACAATGCTTCTTGTGCTTTCAGTGTGTTATAACCGCCATGTATACGCGTAAAAATAGTAATGATACAAGCAGCTGAAAATATAAACGCTAACAACGAAAAGTGATGAGGCCAAATACAAAAAGCAATAAATAAGGCAATGGTTTCTGTACCTTCGGTTAGTCCATTTAAGTAATAAAAGCTTTTGTATTTAAATTGTGGTTTATCAATTTTGAATTTTTCAGCAGCAATAGCAAAGGCTAAAAAGCTTGATCCTGTACCAATAAAAGTCGCGAGTAATATTGAACCTGCAATACCATTTAATTGAGGATCAGCAAAGATAAAGCCTAGTGGAATCGCGGCATAAAATAAAAAATCTAAGGTGATATCTAAGAAACCACCGGCGCTTGAACTTTGATTAGCATAACGAGCAAGAGCGCCATCTAAACCGTCTAAAATACGATTAACAACAATAGCAGCAAGCGCCCAATACCATAACTGAAAAGCTAATAATGGCACGGCTAACATACCCACGATAAAACCATAAAAAGTCAGTTGGTCTGCGGTAATATTGCGTTTATGCAATAAGCTAACAACAGGTGTTAACAAAGGTTTTATAACGGGAGTGATATATTTGTCTAACATACAACTTACTCTGTTTAGTAAAAATCAATAAATGCTTAAGCTAATTTACTTAAGGTAATAATTTTTCCATCAGCTGCTTTAGCATCGCTATGATCATGTGTCACCATAATCGCAGGCAGTTGATGATATCGTATTTGTTCAAACACCAATTGTCGGGTGTCTTCACGTAGTTCTGAATCTAGCTTACTGAAAGGTTCATCAAGTAAGATAGCTTTAGGCTCACTCAATAATACTCTAAGTAATGCTACACGCGCTTGCTGACCACCTGAAAGGTTATCAGGATGGCGATCAGCTAAACCTTTTAATCCCAACTGCTCTAACGATGCTTCAATTTTTTCAAGGCGTTGTTTTTTATTACCTTGAGGCATAGCAAAAGCAATATTACCTGCCACTGATAAATGAGAAAACAACAAAGCGTCTTGATACAAAACGCCAACATGACGTTGGTGTGCGGGAGTAAACGTAATATTTGAGTCATTTAACCACACTTCCCCATCAGCATGAAAGCCAGATGGTAGCGCACCCGTTAGCCAGTTAAGTAAACTTGATTTACCACTGCCCGATGGCCCCATCAGTGTGAGGATCTCACCACCATTAACTTGTTCGTTCAAAGTAAGAAGTAGCTCGTTTTGACGAAACAATTGTAAATTCTTTATATGTAAAGATGACTGCATTTAATAACCTTAACGATGCTAGATATATTCATTTTTAACGGTGTGCAACTTTGTAAATAAACTTGGGTAAAAGCCACGCCAATATAAAACCAATAAGCGGTAATAACATTTGCATAAGTGCGTATACAGCACTAGTACGTCGGCTTGCACCATTAGCCAAAGTAATAGCTTCGGTGGTAATGGTACTTATACGACCTCCTCCTGCTAATAATGTTGGCAGGTATTGACCAAAACTTATCGCTAAACCTAATGCCGCCGCAATTAATATAGGCGAAAATAGTTGTGGAAGTTTTACCTTTAAAAATACTTTACAAGGTTTAGTTCCTAAACTGGCAGCAACAATAGCGAAACGTGCATCTAATTGTCTGTAACTACTGGCTAATGATAAAAAAACATAAGGTAAAACAAATAATAAATGCGCTATAACCACATTAATATAACTAATAAAGCTAACTTGTACTGCCATTAATTGCTGTATCCATACCAGGCCAAATAAAAAAGCAATGCTAGGAACAAGCAAAGGAATATATATAATTAAGCTTGTAAAACGTGAGAGTAACTTGCCCTTTATTTGCTCTGACTCTAAACATAAAAGTGTTAAAGAAATAGCGATTAATGTCGTTATTATACCAATAACAAGTGTATTAACTAAGGGCTCACCCATTTGCTTTGCAGCACTTTGCCAATGCAATAAGGTCAATGAATCAGGTAAGGCGTTAGGAAAACGCCAAAAGCCTGCAATCGACCACAACACTAAACCAAGTAAAGCTAAACCAATAAAGATAATAACTAATACCGTTATAGCCCCTGTAATTTTTTGCCAATAAGCGCCACCGTATTCGCGTCTGCCATTCGTTAAAAAGTCACCAAATAACCCCTTAATCGTTTTTTCACCTAAAAGCCATATAGCTAACAAGCCACCCGTTAAAGCTAATTGAAGTAAAGCCCCTGCGGATGCTTTAATACGTAAGTTTAAATCGACATCGCTTAACCATTGCATAATCGCCACTGCAAGGGTTGGTGGAGTATTAGGTCCTAATATAAGCGGCATTTCGACACTTGAACTGGCATAAGCTAATACAGCCAAAAGCGGTAAACGTAATAACGGATATAGGCTAGGTAGTATGACTTTAAAAAAGGCTGTCATCGGGCAATAACCTAAGTTAAGCGCTACTTTGTGTTGTTGTCGTAACTTCTTACCTAATTCAGGTTGAGCTAAAGCCCCTAAAGCCATTAATAATAAGAATGGTAGTTCTTTAAGAGTTAAGCCTAAAATGATACTGATACCGTAAGGATCGTGCGGAAAAATTCCATTAGGCGCAAATTCCCAAGCACTTAACCAAGGAGAAAATAAACGAGAGAACATACCAGATGGCGCAATTAAAAATCCAACCGCAATCGCTGCCGCCGCATGAGGAATAACTAGAATAGGACTTAATATTTGTTGGATACGGTTTAACCAAACGCTATTAAAAAATGCTGCTAAGATCATCAAGCTAACGGCAAAAGCGAGTAATGTACTCACTAAACCTGTGGCGATACTTAAGCCGATCATTTGGCCGAAACCTGAAGTTTGCCAAAGTGCGTTAAACCCCTGTAAGCCAAAATCATATTGACCTAGTGCAGGAGCCCAGCCAAAGGCTGGAAGCAAAACACCCACTAAGCCACCAAATACAGGCACAATTAATAAAAGCACTAGAAACTTAGGGCTGAATTTAACCATACGTGTAAACCAATCGGTAGAATGGTTTAACCGATTGCCGTTTTGAATGTTTTTCTGAGTCATCGAGTAACGCCATAACGTTGCTGCCAACCTAAAGTTATGGCTTTAACCCAACTTGGATGAGGTTCACTTAACGTACGCGTAATACTATTAAATGATAACGCACTGGGATGTGGCTTTTGTGTTTTAAATAAATTTTGTTGCTCTGCAGTTAACCTTGAAGCAATGAGCACCGTTTTATCGCCCCACACTTCAGCTTGTTGTTTATAAGCTTGTGCTTGTGGACTAAGTAAAAAATTCGCTACAAGTTGTGCACTTTCTGCATGGCTAGCATTATAAGGAATGCCGACAAAGTGCGTATTACTTAAACTACCATCTGCCATGGCATAGCTACGAATACTTTGAGGTAAATCGTAACGTTTTACTGCTGCAGGAATTTCAGGACCCGAAAAAGTAAAAGCTAAACTTAACTCGGTATCATCAACTAATCGACGCATCTCAACACCTGTTTGCATAAAATGTTTACCTTTACGCCATAAGTTAGGATGTAAGTTGTCTAAAAATGTCCATAAAGGCTGCAATACTTCCTCTATGTTTGCTGATGTTGTTGGCGCATAAAGAGGATCTGGATGACTTTCACCATTGAGAATTGTTGATTTTTTATCTTCTAACGTATTAACATTTTCTTGATGTAATACCACTAAAGCATACTTTAAGAAGCTTAAGCCTAAAAAATCTGGTGGCTTTGGATAACTAAATCGCCCTGGATTTTTTTTTGTCCAAGTTAACAATTCATTTAAGTCTTGTGGAGGCTTTAACGTAGCAATTCTATCGTAATAAAATGTAAGGGATGCTTGTCCCCAGGGAGATTCCATCCCTTGGGTCGGAACTCCAAAATCTAGAGTAACGGCAGGATTATTCAACGGATCTGTTAGCCTAAAATTAGGTAATTTATCCGCCCAGCCTTTTAATAAAAGGGAGTGCTGAGCCATAGTAGAAAAGTTAGCACCGTTGATCCAAACTAAATCAACATTGCCTTGAGAATTATTATTTGCCGATTTTTCAGCTAACACACGACTTACCGCTTCGCTGGTATCGCTAAGTTTTACGTGTTGTAAGTTGATTTGATATTTTTCTTTAACTTGCTGAGCAACCCATTGAATATAGGCATTGATTTGAGCGTCTCCACCCCAAGCATGAAAGTACACGGCTTGATCAGTCCCTTTGCGTTCAATATTTTTCCAGTGTAATTGTTGAGCAACGCTATGAGTTGTAGCCGCAAGAACACTGGTCATTATTAACACATAAAGTGAGCTTATTAAAATGCAAAACGCGACACAAATATAATTGCGTCGCGTGATGTGCTGCAAAGACTTAATGCTGTGCATTTAAATCCCAATTGTAATCTAAAAATTCTATAGCCATTTTACCGTTAGTTAGCGCTTGTTGTTGATCGGGTGACAAATTAAGTTCTGCAGAATACTGCAGCATAAACTTCGCTAGAGTATCTGCGTTTTTGTAACCCTTTTCAAAGTCTCCTCGGTACCATTTAAAAATAGATGAAACGCTTAACGTATTACCTTTAGCAAAATTACGTGTGCTATCAGCAAGAAAACGTACGGTTTGCTCTTCAAGTTGTTGTGCTAACTTATCAGCAGTAAAAGCTTCTTCACGTAATGCCGGACAGCCAATACTTGCACAATTTACAGCAAAGTGGATTCGGGGATCGCCATAAACAGCTTTGCCATCGCTATCTACTGCACCGCGAATTAACTCATGCTCTACGTTATCTAAACTGCGTTTTTCACCTAACAAAGAGACAAACTTTTTACTCCATGGCGAACTAAAGAAACTGCCTAAGTCTTTAATAGAATCAATAGCAGGATACTCACTCAAAATAAGATCAACAGTCCATGCATTGTAAGCATTAATTAGAAAAGCCAATTGCTTCGACTTTTCCCATGAATCAAATTCACTTTGCGTAACAACACTTAAACTATCTAAGTATACTTTAAGCTCGCTGTATTGCTTTTTAATGCCAGCGTAATTCACTTCAGTGCTGTGACCATTATTTATTGCCACTACATTATTGTTAAGTAAGGTATTCCAAGACTCATGCAGGTCACTCGTTTGTGTTACCGTTTGAGCAGTAACTACTGATGATGCAAGTAGTAGAGTACTTAACACAAATGCATTAAGTCCTGACTTTAAACGTGTAGATGAAAACCGTGTATATGAAAATATAGTTGACATATTAACCTCTGCGCCAAGTGTGGTATTTTTCAAGCCAGTTTAAAACCGTTTTAGGTGCGTGAGCTCTTTTCCACTCGCCCGCTGCATACTTATTACCTTCAGCCCATGTGGGGTAACTATGAATAGTACCTAAAATTTTGTTTAAACCTAAACCGTGTTTCATTGCTAATACAAATTCAGCAATTAAATCACCTGCATGCTCAGAAACTACCGTAACACCTAATATGGTGTCTTTGCCTCTAGGTGTAATGACTTTAATAAAGCCTTTCGTTGCGCTGTCAGTAATTGCACGGTCAAGTTCTTCAAATTCAAAACGTGTTATTTCGTAATCTATGCCTTTATCTTTTGCTTCTTGTTCATTAACCCCAACGCGAGCAACTTCAGGATCAATAAAAGTAGTCCATGGAATGACACGATAATCGACTTTAAATTTTTTCAAGTTACCAAATAAACCGTTCACCGCTGCGTACCAACCTTGATGAGCTGCAACATGGGTAAACTGGTAAGGACCTACAATGTCGCCCGCCGCAAAAATATTCGGATATAACGTTTCTAAATATTCGTTTGTAACGATAGTGCGATTAGTTTCTATACCTAATTCTTCAAGACCGTAACCTTTAAGGCGTGCACTTCGACCTACTGCACATAAAAGCTCGTCGTATTCAACTTCAATTTCTTCGTCTTTTCCTTCATTAAGGCGTTTCACAATAATGTATTTTTTACCGTCGCGTGTTTCACAACGTAATGCTTGATGCGAGGTTAAAATGTTAACGCCACTTTCTGTTAAGGCTTCGTGAGCAAAAGTAGACACTTCAAGGTCTTCTTTGATCATAATACGCTCTGCCATTTCAATTTGTGTAACGTTAGAACCTAAACGAGCAAAACTTTGTGCTAATTCGCTACCAATTGGGCCACCACCAAGAACAACAAGTTTTTTAGGCGCCTCGTCTAATTCAGCAAACTTACTCCATAGCGTATCACTTGTTACGTAACCTGTTTCTTCAATACCAGGTAATGGCGGAACAAATGGACGTGCACCTGTTGCGATTACAATAGTACGAGCCGTTAATGTTTGTGTGCCCCCATCATTAAGTTTAATTTCAACAGTCCACGGGTCGATTAACTTACCATAACCTTTTACCACGTCTACACCTAAGTTTGTGTAACGCTCTACACTGTCGTGTGGTGCAACATCAGCTATAACTTTATGAACACGGGCCATTACTTTTTTGAATGAAAATTGTGGCGTCGCGTTTTCAAGACCGTAATGTTCGCCATGGCGAATTTGCTCAGCCACTTTTGCACTTTTAATAATCGCTTTACTTGGAACACAACCGTAATTTAAACAATCGCCGCCCATTTCGCCGGCTTCAATAAGGGTTACTTTAGCTTTTACAGCTGCTGCAATATAACTCGTAACTAAGCCACCAGCACCGGCACCGATTACAATCATGTTGCGGTCAAATTTCTTTGGTTTTCTATAATTTTTATATACACGACGTTTTTTAAACACGCTAATTATCCCTTTTGCAACAAGTGGAAAAACACCTAATAAAGCAAACGATAAAATTAGGTTTAATGATAATATGCCCGATAAACTTTCAATTTGAGCGAGCTGAGTACCGGCATTAACGTATACAAATGTACCTGCAAACATACCTATCTGGCTTACCCAATAGAACGTCCAAGATTTAATCGCGGTTACACCCATTAACAAATTAATCAAAAAGAATGGGAAAACAGGAACTAAACGTAAAGTGAATAAGTAAAAAGCCCCTTCTTTCTCTACACCCGCGTCAATAGCGGCTAAGCGCTCTGGGAACTTATTTTTTACAGAGTCACGAAGTAGGTAACGCGATACTAAAAATGCTAATGTAGCACCAATGGTCGAAGCAAAAGAAGCAACTAATAAGCCTTCAACCAAACCAAATAAAGCCCCTGCTGCTATCGTTAAAATTGCCGCGCCAGGCAATGATAATGCGGTAACAATTACATACAATAAGAAGAACCCCCCAATAACGAATAACGGAGATTGTTCACGCCATTGACCAAATTGGTCCATTGAACCTTTTAAACCATCAAGTGTTAATAATTGGTTTAAATCATAATAAAAGAACAAGCCAATAACGGCTGCTGCAATGACAAGTAAAGCTAATTTTTTAATCATGTTATCTCTTTATACTTTTTTATTTAAAGTCTATTTCGTTTAAAAATTATGGCTAACGGTTAATTTCGCGTTAATGGGCAACTCAGGAAATACCAAGGTTGCGCCAAAGTAACCGCCTTCAAATACAGGACGCCAATTTTTTTCATTCGTTACATTGTTTACATCAAATCGTAATTTAGTATTTGGTGTAAATGCGTAGCTCGTATTCATGTTTAATGTGTATTGGTCACGGATCTTAACTGTCGCTAAAAAGTCTAATGGGTAACTCTTTGTATATAGACCTGAAAAACCAATTTGCCATTCAGAATTTATTGAATAACTTCCATTAAAACTAAAAGATTGTTGAGGAATTCCTTGTACTTGCCTATTTGATGGCGCAAAAGAGGTAAAGCTTGGCGCGCCAACACTGGTTCCTTCAATAATATCTGGACGTGAATTATCAAACGCGTCAGCTATTTGAGCGGAATCTTGGCTACTTGATGAATTGTCGTAACTTGCATCAATATAGCTATAACCTACACTCACCCAATAGGGATAGGCATCGTAAAAAAACTGGCTTTCAAAACCTTGTGTGCGAATACCTGTATTACTTCCGTCTCTGTTACGCAAGCTACGGCGTTGGCTAAATACTGCACCATCTGCATACCAATCGTTGTCTGTTGGCGCGTATTTTAAACCAAATTCAACTAACGTATTTTCTGTCGCAAAATTTTGCTCACTTATGGTGTTATTGCTACTTAATGCGGTACCACCTGCCATGCTGTTTGAGGTGGCTTCGTTATAACTAGCCGTACCATAAAAGGTATAATCACTCGTTAGTGTATAGTTAAAACTTGCATGGGCTGAATGCAACACTTCGTTAATGCTGTCACTTGCTGCAATTTGACCATCTGGCGCAATAGGATCCTGTGCTTTCACATCATAAAAGTCAGCTCGGTAACCAATAGCGGTATGTAAATCTCTTGTCCAGTCTGAATCGTGTTGAATTGCTAAACCTGTTTGTACAGAGCGAGAATCAGTGGTATCAGATAAGTTAAAATCACCCGCATCATCATTGTTTATATCGTATTGCGCACCAGGCGATACAAAAACACCGGAGCGAAGTTCAACTAAGCGCGCTTGCTGTTCAGCGGTTAAAGGGATGCGACGATTTGAAAGAGCACCCGTTAAATCAATAGGTGAATCAGCTTCTGTAGTAAATTGGCTATAACCAAGTACTTTGTTATAACGAACATCTAGGGCAAAAATAGTTTGCTGATCACTATTCCATAAATAAGTTAACTCAGTTCTATTTTGTGCGGTGTCTGCACCGTCGATAATTTCAACAAAACTGTTTTGTGCAATTTCTTCACGTTGTAAATGTTGAAAGTACGTTGTGTTTTTAAGAGATAAACTTGGAGAAATTTCACGTTTATAAATACTGTGAAATAAATAAGTCGTTGCTTCGTTTAGATTATCAGGATCGGTTAATACTGTGCTACGAGGTAATTGTATTTGCCCCTCAGGAGAAACAATAGCGCCTGCAGCAGGAACCGTACTGCCGTTACTTTGCACACCTTGGCCAGTTATATATAAGCCGTGGTCAATTAACGCTTGTGTAGGACGGTTAATACCTGCGTTATCAGTAAACTCAACTTGGTATAATTCAAAGTTTACGTCCCAGCTACTTTTATCATCAGGTAAAATACGCAGTGCTGCATATAAACTGTCGCTTTTCATGCCTGCATAATCATAAAAGCTGCCATTATCGATATGTTCAGCGCTTACTCTAAAGCCCACTTTATCTTTTACAATAGCACGGGTGAAATCAAGTTGTGCACGGTGTTGATCCCAGCGCCCTGCCGATAAATTAATTTTACCTTTGCTTTCATCAGTTGAAGCTGTTTTAGAATGTAAATTGACGAAACCACCATTACGTTGGCTTGAACCAAATAAAACTGGCGGAGCACCTTTTACTACATCTATTTGTTCGACTGAGTTAAATGACAGCGGAACACCAAAACCATTATTACCCGCTTGTCGACGAGTACCATCTTGGAATAATTCACCTAATTGACCCCGTATAGTTGGTAAACTTGGCGCGCCAAAACCACTTGCCGAATAAGTATTAGGGCTAACTGCAAGAACGTCTTGTAATGTTGTGATATTAAGCTGCTCGATAAGCTCACTTGAAATAGGAGTCACTGAACGCGCGATATCTTTTAATGCCAAATTATCGCCAAAGGGACCATCAATAGAAGTATCTTTTACTGACAATCCCTGAGAATTACTCGCCTTACCGAGAACTTCAATAACTTCAATAACTTCTTCTGTGACTGTTTCTTCTTCAGCAAAAGGCGCTGCATTAACAACAGGGATATTTAATATAGTGGCAATTGATAAGGCTAAATATGCGTGCTTCAAGTGGTTACTCTCTTTATATGTATTAGTTATATTAATGGTGTTTCTTATATTCGTTGATTAAGACCTAACACGAGCAAAATATCTTTCAAAAAAAATTTATTATGAGTCATTTAATAAATTTAATTTTATTTGAAAGAAAAAAATATCAATACGGTCTATGTAAATTCACAGTTTTTTTAATCATTTTTAGGAAGTTAAACTTTATGAGTCATACAATTAGCTCAGATACACAAAATCGCATTCAATGGTCTTTATTCTCATTACGTCTTGGTGTTTTTATAGTAATGATCATGTGGACCTTAGATAAATTTGTTAATCCAGGTCATAGTGCAAAAATATTTGAGCACTTTTATGGCTTAAGTGGTTCAAACGATTCTATCGCGTATATACTAGGTGCATTACAGCTAATACTAGTACTTGCCTTTTTAGTGGGTATTAAAAAGCGTTTGACTTACGGCGCTATTTTTATAATGCATGGTCTATCGACTATATCTTCATATAATCAATACTTAGATGGTTTTAATAATTTATTGTTCTTTACAGCATGGCCTATGTGGGCTGCTTGTTTCACTCTTTATTTGCTACGCGATTTAGATGTTAAATTTGCAATTAAATAACATGATTACAATTGTGTTGATAGCCTCAAGGGTTTTCCTGATGCAATTAATACGCTATTTCTGCAAGCAAAAGTTAAGCTCGCATTGTTGATATGGAAATACTCAATAAAATAAGTTCTGTTGAATAATTGTAAAGCGGTGACGGATGATTTGAAGTGAGTAGATCAGTCAACGACAGAAGAATCGTTACTTGAACTCGAAACATTTTGTTCACGCTTAAATGATAAGTCCTCCCAATCAGTCGGTCTTAGCGAGCACATTGGGGGGGATTTAAATACACTATTCAAATACCCTTAAGACATTCGAAAAGTGATTAAGAAGGGTTAGCTGTTTTCTGCTGATGATTCAGCGAGGAAAGGGGTTACTTGCGATAGATGCAGCATCAAAAAAAATAGACTATGCCTATTAGAAACAGGAAAAACGGTCTTGAATCGATTTATGATTTGATTCAAGACCATTTAAAGGACTTTATTTAAAACAGGCAGTTACAAAAAATCTATTACAGGGTCAATATCGCTTAAACTGGTTTAACAATTTTTTTCAATTTAGTTCTAAGTATTTAAAGCCCGTTATTTTCTCGCTTGTAATATGTGCTTTCGCTTCTTTTCTATCAATAAAAACACGAATACCAGCAGAATCTAATGCTTGTAGCACAACGTTATGATCCTCTAGTTCCTTGTCAACATAGCCAAACTTATCAAGTTTGTACTTAAGCGTAGCCACACTCATGAACTCTTTATTTTCAAAGCAGTAAAATTTAAGATTGTTGGATGTGTTGGTAATAGCCCACATGGTATTTTAGTTCCTTTTAGAACATTTTGAATAAGTCGATAGCCGAATAACAAATTATTCCATATTCCCGCTAGCTAAAATAGATTTATATTTCATTCGCATGATCGTTGTTCAGGCTTTGTGTGCGTTGTAGGCTATTTTCATTGGCCCATGGTAAGAACCTACCATTGAAAAGATTTAAAAGCGTGAATCCTTTTCACAAGGAATACCGTCTCCATCACCATCCATTTTCGTGTTTGGACAATGCTGTGTGAAGTACTCGGCTTCTGAGCGCGAGGTCATTTGGCTACAGTGTTGCCTACCATCACATGAAAACTGTGAATTTTCACTTGAAAAAGAACTGACCGGTAATGAATGGCTCGATGGTGATATTGAATGTTGTGGCGCTGAACTTGAAGGCGCTAACCCTAATCGTTGAAATACAAAAGCGCCGATACCGATGAATACGCGGTTTATGTCTTTGAATGACTTTAACTGCAACACCTTCAATACGACAATTAATGGCTTTGGTTTTACCCGTGGCTTGCTTTTCTATGTCAAAGTAGATGAAGTCGCCTACTTTAGGCTTTCTACTCATGCTTTTTAGTGAGGATATATGAATAAACGTATCTTGATTAAGTTCACTCGATTCAATGAAGCCAAAGCCTTTATTCTCTTTCCAGCTTTTGAGCTGTCCTTTGTACATTACGATCCTAGACCTATGATAGATGATACTTCTAAACGATTAATTCGAGAGTTAGTACGAAGGTCTGCTACATACAGTAAAATAAGCATTAGGCATCTATCACTTAACGTTAAATAACATCCCGCTAGATTGAAGTTTTAAATCCTAAAATTCCATTTAAAGCTTGTTCTGTCGTCAATATCTCAATGACCTTCATTAAAAGATGCTCAGTCGCGCACTGCCCGACTGAGCATTTTAGCAGGTTACATATGGTCGATAATGCAATCGCCAAATTCTGAACAGGTGACTAATGTCGCACCGTCCATTAAGCGTTCGAAATCATAAGTAACTGTTTTTGCATTAATAGCTCCTGACATTCCTTTAAGTAGTAAGTCAGCCGCTTCAACCCAGCCCATATGTCTTAGCATCATTTCAGCTGACAAAATAACAGAGCCTGGGTTGACCTTATTCAAGCCAGCATATTTTGGTGCTGTGCCATGAGTTGCTTCAAAGATGGCAATGTCGTCATTCATATTCGCGCCTGGTGCAATACCAATACCACCAACTTGTGCAGCTAAGGCATCAGATATATAGTCCCCGTTCAAATTTAAGGTCGCTATTACACTGTATTCAGCAGGTCTTAATAATATTTGTTGTAACATTGCATCAGCAATAACATCCTTGATGATAATCTCTTTGCCAGTTTTTGGGTTTACAAATGAACACCACGGCCCCCCTGCAATAAAGTCAGCACCAAATTCATCACGTGCTAATTGGTAACCCCACTCTTTAAAGGCGCCTTCGGTATATTTCATGATATTGCCCTTGTGTACTAAGGTCACCGACTCTCTGTCGTGATCAATAGCATACTGAATGGCTTTTCTCACTAAACGCTCAGTACCTTCTTTAGACACTGGTTTAATACCAATGCCACAGTTTTCGGTAAAACGAATTTTTGTCGCACCCATTTCTTCAATTAAAAAATTAATCATTTTTTTAGCTTGTTCAGTACCGGCTTTATATTCGATACCTGCATAAATATCTTCGGAGTTTTCTCGAAAGATAACCATGTCAACTTCACTTGGCTTTTTAACCGGGCTCGGCACACCAGTGAACCATTGCACTGGGCGCTGGCAAACATAAAGATCTAATATTTGTCTTAGGGCTACGTTTAATGAACGCATACCGCCACCTACAGGTGTCGTTAAGGGCCCTTTTATTCCTACTTTATATTGTTTAAACATGTCTAAGGTTTCATCAGGCAACCATGTTTCTGAATCGTACACTTGTGTTGCCTTTTCCCCTGCGTAAACTTCCATCCAATGAATTTTACGTTCACTGTTATAGGCTTTTTTAACAGCAGCATTAACAACTTTTATCATCGGTGGTGTTACATCGATACCGATACCGTCACCTTCAATAAAAGGAATAATTGGATTGTTAGGGACACGTAGTTTTCCGTTCTCGCTGGTAATGGCTTGACCGTCTGTGGGGATTATTACATTTGTAGACATATACGATTCCTCTTCTTTTGCAAAATAACATTAAGGGCTTTTGAACTTAACACCTAGATTATTTAAATTATGGATAAAACTGCTTGTTTTAGTATAGGTTATCTTCCCTTTAACGTTAAAAATAAATGAAAAAGAGCTTCAGCACTAATACAGAATAGGTGATATCGACTATAACGACGGTGAATAATTCAAACATTCGTTTAAATTATGCGTTTGAAAGGCATTAATAACGGTTAATGAAATAAAATAGCTTGGTGAATGTAAACTATCTTGAGATAATTACTTTTAATATTATTTTTATAGGATTGTTGATGAAACTATTAGTACGTAATTTATCTCGCTCTACAACCGAACAAGAAATTCGGATTTTATTTTCAGCTCATGGTGGTGTCACCGAATGTACTTTAGTTTTAGATCAAGAAACGGGAAAATCTAAGGGTTTTGCTTTTGTTGAAATGCCGACTGAAGCTGAAGCTAAAAAAGCGATCAAAGCGCTTCATGAAACTAGAATTGGTAGTAACAGAATTAGAGTTAAAATATCTAAATAATTTCTAGCGTTCAATAAAAAGGCTGAGCATCTATAACGATGCTCAGCCTTTTTTATATCACGTACTCTGTTAGAGTAAGCTAGATAATATCGTATTAAAGGTTTCGCTTGGTCGCATTGCTTTACTCGCAAGTTCAACGTCAGCATAGTAGTAACCATTGATGTTCATTGCTTGTCCTTGAGCGGCATTTAATTCAGCAATAATTTTATCTTCTTGCTTGGTTAATGCTTGAGCTATCGCTGTAAAACCCGCTTTCAACTCTTCATCATTCGTTTGCTCGGCAAGTGCTTGTGCCCAATACATAGCAAGATAAAAGTGGCTGCCACGGTTGTCTAATTCACCGACTCTGCGAGAAGGTGATTTATTTTCATCAAGGAACTTGCCCGTTGCTGAATCCAATGTATCTGCAAGGACTTGTGCTTTGTTATTCTTTGTATGAACACTTACATGTTCTAAAGAGGCAGCAAGTGCTAAAAATTCACCTAAAGAATCCCAACGTAAATGGTTTTCTTTTTCAAATTGTTGTACGTGCTTAGGTGCTGAACCACCTGCGCCTGTTTCAAATAACCCACCACCGTTCATGAGTGGCACAATTGAAAGCATTTTAGCACTCGTTCCTAATTCTAAAATTGGGAATAGATCAGTGAGGTAATCACGTAAAACATTACCCGTTACTGAAATAGTATCTTCGCTATTCGCTGTTCGAGCTAAAGTAAATTCACACGCTTTAACCGGCTCTAAAATTTGAATATCTAAACCTGTAGTGTCATGGTCAGCTAAATAGGTATTAACCTTTTTAATCATCTCTGCGTCATGACCACGATTTTCGTCTAACCAAAAGATAGTAGGAACGTTGGTTGCTCTAGCACGTGTTACGGCTAGTTTTACCCAATCTTGAATAGGTGCGTCTTTAACTTGACACATTCTCCAAATATCACCTTGAGCAACGCTATGTTCTAATAGCGTTTCGCCGTTGTCATTTACAACACGAACAGAGCCTTTACCTGTCATTGTAAATGTTTTGTCGTGCGAGCCATACTCTTCAGCTTTTTGAGCCATTAAGCCAACGTTTGGAACGGTACCCATAGTTGTTGGATTAAATGCACCATTTTCACGACAAAAATCAACAACCGCTGAGAATACACCCGCGTAATTACGATCAGGGATCATAAATTTAGTGTCTTTTTGCTTACCTTCTTTATCCCACATCATTCCTGATGCTCTTAAAGCGGCAGGCATTGAAGCATCAATAATAACATCGCTTGGTACATGGAAGTTAGTAATACCTTTATCTGAATCAACCATCGCAACTTCTGGACGTGTTGCATAAACAGCCGCTAAGTCAGCTTCAATTTCAGCTTGCTTTTCACTTGGTAAGCGAGAAATTTTTGCATAAACATCGCCAATACCATTATCAGCATTAACACCCAGTTGTTCAAAAATAGCGGCATGCTTATCAAAAACGTCTTTATAGAAAACTTTAACCGCGTAACCAAACATGATCGGATCTGACACCTTCATCATGGTTGCTTTTAAATGAAGAGAAAGTAAAACGCCCTCTTCTTTAGCTTTAGCTGTTTCGGCTTCATAAAACTCAACTAATGCAGACTTGCTCATTACCGCAGCATCAATAATTTCTTTGTCTAACAAAGGTAAGTGTTCTTTTAATAAAGTAACATCACCATTGTCGCTAACAAATTCAATCTTTACATTAGTTGCTTCGTTAAGCGTGGTTGATTTTTCACTGCCGTAAAAGTCACCTGCAGACATATGAGCAACGTGTGATTTTGATTCTTTTGACCAAGCCCCCATAGAATGTGGATTTTTACGCGCATATTGTTTAACTGAACTCGGTGCACGACGGTCTGAGTTACCTTCACGCAAAACAGGGTTAACGGCAGAGCCTAAAACTTTTGCATAAGTAAGCTTGATTGATTGTTCTGCTTCATTTTGAGGCTCAGCTGGGTAATTAGGTAAATTATAACCCTTCGCTTGAAGCTCTTTAATTACCGCTTCTAATTGTGGAATAGAAGCTGAAACATTAGGTAATTTAATAATATTAGCTTCAGGTGTTTTTGCTAACAAGCCTAATTCTGCTAAAGCGTCACTTACACGCTGTTCAGCTGTTAAATATTTAGGAAAGTTAGCCAATACACGAGCGGCAAGTGATATATCACGAGTCTCTACGTTAATGCCTGAAGAAGCCGTGAATGCTTGAATAATTGGTAATAAAGAATGAGTCGCCAACGCGGGCGCTTCATCGGTAATCGTATAAATTATTTTTGTTGAATCTGAGCTCATCTACTTTCCTATTTCTAATCTGCTGATTGCCTAATAAAGTGAACGTTATGGCGTTTAGCTATACTTCCACTCTATCAATATTAATTTTTCCGCGATAACGCTAGCGCGTTTTAAAAATGTGATTATTATTCGCGAGTCACCTGCCTGAGTTAGCTCAGACATAAAAAACCAGTGGGATCACCACTGGTTAACCTGCGCATTATAAACCTTCACGTAAGCTTCGTAAACAATATGGCTATAATTACAAATAACTAATATTGATTTTTAAGCGTTTACTCTGCACAAAGCTGTTGTCGGGCAGCTTATTTATTCAAACCAATGCTTATTAATGGGTAATGAAAATAACAGCGGCGCTAAACGTTTATAGTTATCGCGGTTTGATGCACATTTTACATTTTCCATATAATGGGCTTTCCAAGGGTCATTGATCAGCCAAATCTTATTATCAGCAACCGCTACACCTTCTAAAGAGGTATTACCAATAAGCTCCCAGTCTTTGCACTGCTCATCATTACTAACAACAGGCGCTAAAAACGTCATTGAAATAACTTTTGTTGGTTTTTTATTTGCTAAATCAATAATCCATAATTGATTGTCATTTCTTGCCGCCGCCGCTAGATAACCAGGGTGATTATCTACAGGTAAATAATCCATACCATTTATCGGATGTTGTCCTTTACTAAAATTCGGTAATACAACGTTAGTATCTACAACAGTCGCAAATTCTTCTGACACCCAAAATTTTTCAGTTAACGCCAATGAAAAAATACGGGCTGCACCTTTATTATCTTTTTCTAAACCTAGATATAACGTGTTGTTTTTACCAAAAGCCAAGCCCTCAATACCGTCATTAGCGTAGTCTCCTACGTTATAAAGCGCATTAAATTGGAGCGGCCTTACATGTGTCATTGACAAAACATTGTTTTCGTCAATTTCTAAACGTACTAATAGTGATGGGTATTTTGTCGAGCCCGTCTCTTTAAAGCGTTGCTGACATGCTGGTGAAAGCTGAACACCGTCGCGAGCATCTTCGGTAACAACAACAAAAACGTTATCATTGTTTGGGTCAACAGCTAATGCTTCAAAGTCAGGCTTGTCGGCTAAGTATGGGTAAAAGCAACTTTCTTTTACTTGGTTCGATAAGGTCATTACGAGCGATTTTTCTGCCACGAGTGCTGAAGCAGGGTCAATAATGTGTAATTGCTTTTGCTGAGAGTGATGAGCAGAACGGTCAGATAATGAAAGTAACTTTCCTCGCCACAACTTTAATGCTGAAGTTTGGGGGTCTAACATCACAGCTTTATTGGTCTCTACCAGCCACTTTCCTTGTAAAGTAACTTGCTGATGAAAGTCATCATCAGCAAGTACAAAAGAAGTAGAGAGATAAAGGGCTAAAAAGGATAAAAGCTTCATTAACGTCTCAACCTCTCTTTATTTTAAAAGATGTAATATATTTGTTAAGTCTGACTTGCCTTCAGCAATTTCTTCTTGCGTTAAACCTGATAATTCATGAGGAAAAACCAACCACTCTTCTGACTCGTGAACATAATAATCAGGTTTTATATCAACTACGTTATTGGTTGGTTTATACCAAGGGCATGCAATACGAACATCGGTAGGCATATTGTTGCGTGCTAACTTCTTAAGCTGTTTTATCAACGCGTCAATACTTCTGCCTGAATCAAATACGTCGTCAACAATCAATAAACCATCGGTGGCATTGGCATTTTCAATAATGTAATGCAAACCATGCACTTTGATTTCTTTACTTTGTTGATTAATACCGTAGTAAGAAGACGTACGAACAGCAATGTGGTCAGTTTCAACATTTTTGAAATCAAAATATTCTTGAACTGCAATGCCAACAGGTGCTCCGCCACGCCATATACCAATGATAAATTGGGGTCTAAAACCATCTTCAAATACTTGTGCTGCGAGTCTAAAAGAATCTTCTAGTAGTTCTTGTGCGGTAATAAATTTTTTATTCATAGTGGTTGTTTCTTACTGTAAAAGTAGTGTAATGTGGCAAATTATATCAATTGTTGACCGAATGGTTAAGTAAATTATTCAACGAATTAACTTTTATTATCTACCTGTGCTCAAAATAATACATTGAGTTTAACTAAGAGAAGTATTAATGCAAAAAAAAATATTAACAACTGCTAGTTTACTCTTTAGCCTCATGTATGTTTCACCCAGTTACTCACAAGAACTAAAAGTAGCTTCATGGAATATCGCTTGGTTAGGTTCTCATGAATATAATAAACGAAAATCCAACGATTATCAGCAATTAGCTGTATATGCCAAACAACTTGATGCAGATGTTATTGCTTTGCAGGAGGTTGAAGATGAAAATTGGGCTCGTAAGGTTTTTGGTAATGAATATGACTTTTATTTTTCAACCAAAGACTGGGTACAACGTGTTGGTGTTGCCGTTAAAAAATCAGCAGGCTTAAGTGTTGTTGCTAAAGAATATAAAGCGTTAAATGTTACCCGAGTGAGACACGGTATGGATGTCACTTTATCGAGAAACGGTAAAGAAATAAGACTCCTTGCGGTACATTTGAAATCGGGTTGCTTTGCCTTGCCACTCGATGCTAAAAGCCTCGCTTTATTGCCAAGTAATACCGATAAAGAATTAAGATTAAAAGAAGCATGTACAACCCTGAGTATGCAAATTGAACCACTTGAACGTTGGGTAGATGAGCGCGCTGAAGATGACGAAGCCTTTATTGTACTTGGCGATTTTAACCGCCGATTCTCACAAGACATAAGTCATAAATACGCTGAAGATCAAGGTTTATGGCAAGCACTAGACGATGAAGGAAATGAGTCACTTTGGACACCTACAGCCACTAAAAACTCTGATTGTTGGGGCGGTTACTACAAAGACTATATAGACCATATTGTGTTTAACCCTAGCGCTAAAAGTATGTATGTAGACAACTCTTTTGAACAATTAGTCTTTAAAGAGAAATACACGAGAGATCTCGCTAACTCGTTAACCGATCATTGCCCTATCTCTGTTAAATTAAAGCTTTAATTAATGAACACCTAGCAGCATATTAAGGATTTTAAGCTAAAATAGAAAACAAGCGTTAACCGTTGCTCGTATTAACGAGCAACACTTTATATTATTAGGACAACATTTCCCCATGTATAACAAGCAACTGCCACTTATAGACCTTCACCGACATTTAGACGGTAACATTCGCCCTAAAACTGTTTGGCAATTAGCCCAAAAGAACAATATTCAATTACCTGAAGCTAATTTCGAAGACTTCCTTCCGCACATCAAAATTACTAATAATGAAGCCGACCTGCTCGCTTTTTTAAAGAAATTAGATTGGGGCGTTAAAGTCATAACGTCATTAGATGATGTTATTCGTATTGGTTATGAAAATGTTGAAGACGCTTACTTGGCCAATATTGATTATGCCGAGTTACGTTTTTCGCCATTTTATATGGCAATGACCCATCAACTGCCTATTGAAGGTGTTGTTGAGGCTATTATTGAAGGGGTCAATCAAGGGTGTAAAAAGTATCCTACCAAAATAAACTTAATTGGCATTCTTAGCCGTACCTTTGGTGTTGAAAACTGTGAAACCGAACTCAATGCAATATTAGCCCATAAAGATAATATTGTTGCACTTGATTTAGCCGGAGACGAATATAATTTCCCCGGTAATCTTTTTGAAAGTCATTTCAAAAAAGCCCTCGATGCAGGTTTACAGATAACAGCACATGCAGGTGAAGCTGCTGGCCCAGAAAGTGTTTGGCATGCCATAGAAAAACTTGGCGCAACAAGAATTGGTCACGGCGTAGCTTGTGTAAAAGATCAAAAACTTATGGACTACATGCGTAAACATGAAATTGGTCTTGAGTCATGCCTCACCTCGAATTACCAAACAGGTACGATAAAAGACTTAACCAAGCACCCCATTAAAACCTTTTTAGCGAATGGTCTTAATGTTTGCCTCAATACAGATGATCCAGCCGTTGAAAACATTGAGCTTGAAGATGAATTCAATCTTGCGAGCAAATTACTTAAGCTCAATGAAGAGCAAATAACTCAATTACAAACCAACGCGATTGAAATGAGCTTTTTAAGCAACGAAGAAAAACAAAGCCTACGTGAATTAAAAATATAGGTGAAGATAAGTGCAGTTTCGGCTTTAATGATCAATCGATAATTGATCGTTTCTTCACTTAGTATTATTATAACGCCATTAACTATTAAGCGGTGTTAAAACATCGTCAAAAACAATTTTTCAGTAAAAAATCCTTGATAGCAGTTTGATCTCATCAGCTCTGGCTAGAAACTTACTGAGTTACACTTAACGAACTAAAGGATAACTCTTATGCCAACACCACATATTGAAGCTCAAGCCGGCGACTTCGCAAAAACAGTACTAATGCCCGGCGATCCGCTTAGAGCTAAATATATTGCCGATAATTTCTTAGAAAATGTTAAATGCGTAACACGTGTTCGTAACATGTTTGGTTACACGGGCACTTATAAAGGTAAACCTATTTCAGTTATGGGTTCAGGAATGGGTATCCCTAGTGTTTCAATATACGCGACTGAACTTTATAAAGACTACGGCGTTGAAAGTATTATTCGTATTGGCTCTTGTGGCGCTGTTCGTGACGACATAAAAGTGCGTGATATTGTTATTGGTATGGCAGCAAGTACTGATTCTAATGTGAACAGACAGCGTTTTCATGGCGTTGACTTTGCCGCATGTGCAGATTTTTCATTGTTAAAAAGTGTGGTAGATACTGCCGAACGATTAAATAAGCCCGTACGTGTAGGTAACATCTTTACAGCTGATTTATTTTACACACCTCAGCCAGAAATGTTTGCCACCATGGAGAAATATGGCATTTTAGCGGTTGAAATGGAAGCAGCGGGTCTTTATGGCGTAGCAGCAGAATACGGTAAAAAAGCATTAACGGTGTTAACGGTGAGCGACCATATTAAAACGGGTGAACAAACTACAGCTGATGAACGTGAAACAACGTTTAAAGACATGATGGAATTAACTTTAGAAAGTATTCTATAACGTTTAAGTGAAGGTTATGTTGTGATGCGCCATCGACATGGATGGAAATACTCATGTTGATAGGCATCAATACCTAAGAACTGCCATAGCACCACAACATTGCATACAAGGATATAGATACTAAGTTTTGTTTGAAAAATAAATTGGCCGTTTATCCTAAACATAAAAAGGGTTAGCATTAATGGCTAACCCTTTTTTTATATCAACTATTTAAGCCAAGTAAATGGTTTGATCAATCAAACAATGGCTATGTGTTATTAAAGCCAAGCTCAGTTAAAAAGCTTGTACCGTAAGCCATTTCTTCAACTGTAAACAGTTCTGCGATGGTTTGTCCTAAATCAGCAAAAGTGGTTCGTCTACCTAAATTCACTGAAGCAATATTGTGATGATAGGCTAATACTGGCACATATTCACGTGTATGATCGCTACCTGGCCAAGTTGGATCACAACCATGGTCAGCCGTTAGGAATAATACATCGCTATCTTTCATCGCACTCAGTACTTCAGGGATGCGAGCATCAAAAGCTTCAAGCTCTCTAGCATAACCTACTGGGTTACGTCGATGGCCAAAGTCCTGATCAAAATTAACTAAATTAGTAAAGATTAATGCATTATCTTGTGCGCTATTAATATGAGTGATGGTTGCATCTAATAACGCATCTAATCCCGTTGCCTTGGTTTTTTCACTAATGCCTTGATGAGCAAAAATATCAGCAATTTTACCAACACTTATCACATGAGTACCGGCATCATAAATTTTATCAAGTACAGTCGGTGCTGGTGGTAATACCGAGTAATCGCGGCGGTTACCGGTTCTCGCAAAATCTTCGGGAGTCTCGCCAATAAAAGGTCTTGCTATAACTCGACCTATATTTAAGCCTTCAAGTTCAGCGCGTACCGTTTCACAATACTTATAAAGATTGTCTAGACCAAAATGTTCTTCATGTGCCGCTATCTGAAAGACACTGTCTGCTGAGGTATAACAAATGGGTAAACCGGTTTTGATATGCTCTTGCCCTAATTTTTCTAGAATGTCAGTGCCAGAGGCATGACAATTACCTAACATACCGCTAAAGCCTGTCGCCAGATTAACTTTTTCAATCAAATCTTCAGGGAAGGCATTTTCTTTATTAGTGAAATATCCCCAGTCAAAAAGTACGGGAACACCGGCCATTTCCCAGTGTCCACTTGGCGTATCTTTGCCTGTGCTTATTTCTTGTGCATAACCGTAAGCGCCTTTTTTGGGCTCACCACCTTGCTGTGGAAAATCAGTATTTGAAGCATCGTGGCAAGCTTTAAATAAACCTAAACTTGCAAGGTTAGGTAAGTTTATGGCCTTTCCTGTCTCGGTGTAATATGCCTTAGCAAGGTTAGCAAGGGTATTTGCACCAACATCACCAAATTCTGCTGCGTCAGCAGAGTAACCGATGCCAAAACTGTCTATCACTAAAACTATTGCGCGGGCCATAGCATTTCCTTTATGATCATTTTTCAAATATATATTCATAAATAGCAGAATAAAACATGACCACATGGTCAAGTTGTGCTAATTTATCACCTTTTGAAAATGGGGTAAATGATGCTTTTAAAAATACGCTGATAAAGTAACGTATTTTTCATCATTACATCATAAAAGTATAAACTAGCTTTTAATTACTGTCATCTCTACAGCGGATGACAGAATTAAAATTATTTTTGAAGCTGAATTATCGACAGGCAAAAACATTGAACGCAAATAAACCGACAATTATTACAATCACAGGTCCATCAGCATCGGGTAAAACCCTTTTTGCGCATACGATTCATGATGAACTTATCGATGAATTAGGTGAAGACGGTATTTCCATTTTAAGTGAAGACTCATACTACCGCTCACAATCTCATTTAACGATGTCTGAACGTGAACAAACAAACTACGACAACCCAAGCGCCTTTGAGCATGATTTATTAGCAGAGCACTTAAAAAGTATCACTGAAAATAAATCTATCGATGTGCCTATTTATTGTTATAAAACACACACGCGTTTAAATGAAACCCGCAGATTTACACCCACCAAGATTGTCTTGGTTGAAGGCATTTTATTACTGACAGATAAAGCACTTCGAGATCAGTTTGACATTAAAGTTTACATGGACACACCACTTGATATCTGTTTGGTTAGACGCATTAAACGCGATTTAACTGAACGCAATAGAAGTATTGAGTCGGTGACCAATCAATATTTAGAAACAGTGAGACCGATGTACTATCAATTTATTGAACCCTCTAAAGCTTGGGCTGATATAGTGATCACTCGCGGCGGAAAAAATAGAATGGCGATTGAAGTGCTGAAAGCAAAAATACGTCAACTCTCAAAATTACCACTACAAAAATAAAAATAACAATAATTATAAATTAAGGGGGATTTATGGATTTT
The DNA here is from genome assembly GCF_014076955.1 of Colwellia sp. Bg11-12. Classification (NCBI taxonomy): domain Bacteria; kingdom Pseudomonadati; phylum Pseudomonadota; class Gammaproteobacteria; order Alteromonadales; family Colwelliaceae; genus Colwellia; species Colwellia sp. Bg11-12. Next base: position 79,110 of record NZ_JACGUZ010000052.1, on the reverse strand, counting down.
TCCGCATATAGAGGTGTAATAGGCATATTTGTTTTATTAGCTATCGCCTATGGACTTTCAAAAAGCAAAAAAGATATTAACTTTCGTACAGTAGGTTTTGCCTTTTTATTACAACTGTTACTGGGTGCTTTTGTTTTATATGTTCCTTTTGGTAAAGACGTATTAACGACAATCACCTCAAGCGTACAAAGTGTTATTGACAGCGCGAAGGTTGGCATAAGTTTTCTCTTTGGTGGACTTGGCACAGACGCAATGTATGAAAATGGCGTTGGTTTTGTTTTTGCTATTCGAGTGTTACCTAATATTATTTTCTTCTCTTCTTTAATTGCCGTTCTTTACTACCTTGGCATTATGCAATGGGTCATCAAAATTATTGGCGGGAGTTTACAAAAACTATTAAAAACCAGTAAGCCAGAGTCACTTTCAGCCACCGCAAATATATTTGTCGGTCAAACTGAAGCCCCCTTAGTTGTTCGTCCTTATATTGCTAAAATGACACAGTCAGAACTCTTTGCCATTATGGTGGGTGGACTTGCTTCTGTAGCGGGCTCTATTATGGCAGGCTATGCAGGTTTAGGTATTGAACTTAAATATTTAATCGCGGCATCTTTCATGGCAGCCCCCGGCGGTTTATTAATGGCTAAAATTATATATCCTGAAACCGAACCTGAAAAAATCATTCAAGAAGAAGTCGACTTCGATGAAGGCGATGATAAACCGGCTAACGTCATAGATGCAGCGGCTTCTGGAGCAGCGTCTGGTTTAAAACTGGCGGTAAACGTTGGTGCGATGTTATTAGCATTTATTGCCCTGATTGCTCTACTAAATACGATTGTTGGCGGTATTAGTGGTTTATTTGGTTACCAAGATATTACCATCGAGCTGATTCTCGGATACGTTTTTGCCCCTTTCGCATTTATTATTGGTGTACCGGTAAACGAAATGCTGCAAGCAGGCAGTTTTATCGGCCAAAAAGTGGTTGTAAATGAATTTTTTGCTTACGTAAATTTTGTTGAAATAAAAGACACGCTTTCACCGGTAACCCAAGCAATTGTAACGTTCGCGTTATGTGGATTTGCTAACTTATCTTCAATAGCCATTTTACTTGGTGGTATTGGCTCAATGGCCCCTAGCCGTAGACGTGATATCGCTAGGCTTGGTGTCCATGCAATGTTAGCTGCAACGTTAGCTAATTTAATGAGTGCCGCTATTGCCGGCGTATTCATTTCTTTGTAGAGAAATAAAAGGAAAATAATCGTAATGTCTGATCTTAAAAAAGTTGCTCAGCGCGCCCTTTCGTTAATTGATTTAACAAGCTTAACGGATAGTGAAACGACAGAAGAAATTAAAACCTTGTGTCAACAAGCTAATTCATTAGCAGGCGCAACGGCCGCTATCTGTATATACCCACGGTTTGTACCGCTCGCAAAAAAACTATTAAAAGCACAACAAACCCCTCATATAAAAATTGCTACGGTAACTAACTTTCCTCACGGAAATGACGATATAGATATCGCTTTAGCCGAAACACAAGCTGCTGTTGCCTACGGGGCTGACGAAGTTGATTTAGTCTTTCCTTACAAAGCATTAATGCAAGGTAACGAAGCGATTGGCTTTGATATGGTAAAAGTGTGTAAACAAGCTTGTGGTGAATTTGCTAAGCTCAAAGTTATTATCGAATCTGGTGAGCTTAAATCAGCAGCATTAATTGAACAAGCAAGTGAAATTGCAATTAATGCCGGTGCTGATTATATCAAAACATCAACAGGTAAAGTACCGGTTAATGCCACACCAGAAGCCGCTAAAATTATGCTTGAAGTCATTAAAAATAAAAACATCAATGTTGGTTTTAAACCCGCAGGTGGTGTTAGAAATGCTGAAGATGCCGCGGTTTATCTTGATTTAGCTGATAGTATATTAGGTAATGAGTGGGTTGATAATAACCATTTTCGTTTTGGCGCAAGTAGCTTATTGAACAGTTTACTTGACACGCTAGGACACACCACTGAAGATAAGTCAGCAAATAGCTACTGATCATCATTGATAAAGAAGTAATTCATGGCACAACTGTATTTTTATTATTCATCAATGAACGCAGGTAAGTCGACTCACCTGTTGCAATCATCTTATAATTATCGCGAACGTGGTTTAACAACGGCTATCTACACCGCACAAATTGATGACAGGTTTGCCAAAGGAAAAGTCGCCTCGCGTTTAGGTATAGACGCAGATGCTTTCTTATTTGATGATAGTATTAACATGCTCGTTGATATAAAAAACAAACACCAGGCAAAAAAAATTGATTGTGTGCTTATTGATGAAGCACAGTTTTTGTCAACAGAACAAGTAAAGCAGTTAACGGATGTTGTTGATTTATTGCATATACCGGTTTTAGCTTATGGCATAAGAACTGATTTTCTAGGTGAAACTTTTTCTGGCAGTGCTGCCCTGCTCGCTTGGGCTGATAAATTAGTCGAATTAAAAACGATTTGTCATTGTGGACGTAAAGCTAACTTTGTTATCAGACAAGATGAAAATGGTGTGCCTGTAAAAGTGGGTCAACAAGTTGAGGTGGGTGGCAATGAACGTTACGAGCCTCTTTGTAGAGCCCATTTCAAGCAATTAGTCTGGTAAAAATAGTCATTTCTTCTTCGTTTAATACGAGGAGGATATTTATCTCATTTGTCCCTGTATAAAACAAGGAATACTCCATGTCAGTTTTTGAAAGCACTCACCCACTGGTCAAGCACAAAATTAGTTTATTACGAGATAACAATATTTCAGTTAAAGCCTTTCGAGAGTTGACTAAAGAAATATCAATGTTGCTGACGGTTGAAGCAACCCAACACCTTAGTCTTAAAAATACCTCCTTAACCTGCTGGTCTGGTGAAATATCAGTCCCTACACTTGCTGATAAACAACCCACGCTTGTTCCCATATTACGTGCGGGTTTGGGTATGCTTGAAGGCTCTCTTTCAATATTGCCCTGTGCAAAAATTAGTGTTGTTGGCATACAACGAAATGAAGAGACTTTAGCGGCTGAAAGTTATTACGAAAATATAATTTCTGATATAGAAAACAGAACAGCAATTATTATTGACCCGATGCTAGCAACAGGCGGCACTGCATTAGCGACAATAGATTTATTAAAAACCTCAGGTTGTAAGACCATTATCGCGCTATTTTTAGTTGCGGCACCAGAAGGCATTAAAATGATAGCAGATGCTCACCCTGATGTTACGTTAACCATTGGCGTAATAGATGAAAAACTTAACGAGCAAGGTTATATTCTACCGGGTTTAGGTGACGCAGGAGACAAAATTTTCGGAACATTGTAATATTTGATACGTTATAAATTGATTAATGTATTAAGAATCACTTTTTATCAGCTAAATAAAAAGTGATTTTATATGATGCAAGCTTAATAGATCACCGGTGGTAATTCAGGTGACTCTTCAGAATAAGTGATTGCTTGTTGAAATTGCTGAGCAGCTAATAGCGCAGAATTTTCATCTTTCGCATGAACACGCGCAATAACTTCGCCACTGTTTACTTGTACTCCCAGCGGTAAAATTCGATCGAAACCCACACTGTGATCAACTTTTTGTTTTGGCGCTGTTCTCCCGCCGCCTAAACCAACCACTGACATACCAACATCACGGGTGTTCATTTGTGCTAAGTAGCCATGTTGACTCGCTTTTATCTCCATAATAATCGCAGCTTTGTGCATTGACCCCCAAGGGTTTTCAACAAAATCTGTTGGACCACCTAAAGCCGCTATCATACGTTCAAATATTTCTGCCGCTTTACCTGAATGCAGCGCCTTATCAATTTTAAGATAGGCACTTTGTTCATCATCTGCTAAACCAGAGTTTACTAACATCGCACAGGCTAACGTTTTAACAACCTTATGTAGACGTGGTTCTCGCTGTTTACCGGTTAAATATTTAGCGGTTTCATACATTTCAATAGCATTACCAGCACTGGTTCCTAACACTTGATTCATGTCAGTGATGATCGCTTGAGTTTTAACGCCGGCACCATTGGCGACACTTGAAATACTCTCAGCAAGTGCTTTAGCATCGTCAAGTGTTGACATCATTGCGCCATTACCCACTTTGACATCCATCACTAAAGTATCAAGACCCGCAGCGAGTTTTTTAGATAAAATAGAGGCGGTTATCAGGGGAATAGACTCAACCGTCGCGGTTACATCTCGAATACTATAAAGGCGTTTATCTGCAGGGGCTAAGTTGTCAGTTTGGGATATTATAGCTACACCCACCTCTTTCACGATGCGCTTAAATTCAGCTATTGTCGGTTCAACATTAAAACCCGCAATACTTTCTAATTTATCTGAGGTACCACCGGTGTGTCCTAACCCTCGTCCTGAAATCATTGGCACGTAAGCACCACACGCAGAAACGATTGCAGCAAGCATAAAGCTCACTTTATCTCCTACTCCACCTGTAGAATGTTTGTCTACAATGGGGGCATCATAGCCCTCCCACGAAAGTACATCACCTGAGTTCATCATCGCTTTAGTGAGTGTTACTTTTTCTTCAACCGACAATCCTTTTTGAAAAATTGCCATCGCCATTGCACCCACTTGACTGTCAGAAAAACTGCCGTCAACTAAACCCTTCACGAAACTGTGAATTTGGCCTTCGCTGAGGTTTTTACCATCACGCTTAATGCGAATAATTTCTTGCGGTAATACCATGGTTAAAATCCTTATAGATCCAGTAGATCTTTTGGTGTGAAAGCATCTGGTAAAAGTTGTGCCACACTCCACACTTGCTGTTCATTTTTGTGATTAAACGCAATCACCGGAGCTGATTGTTCAAAAAACTCAGCGATAACTTGTCGACATGCGCCGCACGGTGGCGTTAATTTGTCTTGCTCGGTATAAATAACGATCATCTGAAAGCTCTGCTCGCCTTTTATCACGGCATGGCTTATACAATTACGCTCTGCGCAAACCGTTAAACCATAAGACGCATTTTCAACATTACAACCTTGAACAATATTTCCCTTTGTTGTTAAAGCAGCGGCACCGACATGAAAATTGCTGTAAGGCGCATAAGCTTTACCATAAGCTTCTTTAGCGGCGGCTTTTAAATTTGCCGGTATTTCGATTGTATTTGTATTTATCATTATAAAGATTCAAGAGTTATTGAGTCGTATCAGAATAACATACTTGACCACTTGGTCAATTATTTTGAGTGGATTGAATGACTAATTCAACAGTGAATTTTTCCATAAAAAAAACCCTTTAGTAAACTAAAGGGTTTAAGTAATGTTTACAGTAAGAGTGTTGAATTAGAACTTGTAGCTAACGCCTACTTTAATTCTCCAAGAAGAACGCTCAGCATCATAATATGTTGGCGCACTATCTCTAAACCCTTCACTATATTCATAAGTATTAGTATCTTGGTCGTAATTAATATCAACTAACTCTCTAGCATTTGTGAAGTTAGTAACATTAACTTTACCTGCACTACTATCAATTAAGTTAAGAACGTTTTTAACCGAAACGAAAAGCACACCTTTATGACCTTCCATAAAACCAGGAACTTCTTGGCTATATTTAAAGTCAAGACGAGAATTCCAAGGCCCTGTTTCAGTATTACGAGGTGCAATTCCACCAGCATATTTCGTTAAACCACTCGCATCAAGTACAGTTTTAAGTTGTTCATAACTATAACCATCAGCATATGTTACAGCTGCATCATCTGCACCTGTTGGTATATATGGTAAAAACATATCAGATCTTGTGTAGTTGTTTTGACCACCAAAAGCATTTGAACCGCCATCATATACCCAACTGTAAGGTCGACCTGATGAACGTTCACCTTGAAGTGAGAAAGTCGAGTTGTAACCTTCAAACAATTCAATGTTATAAGACAAGTTTAGTTTGAAACTATGTTCAATTTCATAACGACTTGTACCAACTTGAGGGTTGTTTCGATCAGCGGTATTATATTTCGAGAAGTTTGAGTTAGAGGTTGAACTCGTTCCGCCAGCTAATGATGTTGCGTCAGTATTTGCATATGAAACATTGAAATAAAGACCGTTATCAAACGCTTTAGCTGCACTTAAAGTAAATATCTTACGTTTGCCGCCTTCACCATTTGTAACCATAGCATCAGCTCTATCGCGCGAGCCTGTGCCAACTGGGATAACACGACCATCAGGACCAACAACAGATTCTTGTGTCGTTCTGTATAATTCTTTCCAGCGAACAGCGTCTTTTTCTTCAACGTACATGAAGCTAGTTTCTAAATCCCAACCCGTACCTAAATAAGGACCTAAATCAGCGGTATAGTTCGCTGTTAAACCTACACGCCATTCGCTTGGCAATTCAAAGTTAGGATCGATTGCATCAACATCGCCGTCACCTGGAGTCAGTGTTGCACCTGCAGGAGGTTGAGTTATATCAGCATTTGTTAAGTCAACATCATTTACGTTTGCACGTACATTGATTTGGCCATCATTTGAATATACGTTAGAAATCCAAACATTTGGAGTACCACCATAATAACGACCGATACCACCACTTAACGTTAAGTCGTCTTGCACTGACCAGTTAAAGCCTAAACGAGGTAAGAATATATCTTTACCGTCTAAGCTGTTTGTGTTGCTAAAGCCGTATAAGTCAACAAATGCTTCGTTTTCACGGATAGTGCCAGACGTTGAAATACGCTCATATCGCACACCTGCATTTACCCATAACTCATCGTTAATTTGCCATTTATCTTCAACAAAAAGGTGGAAGTTTGATAATGAAAACTCTGCTGCTGCATCATTCGCATTACCTGTGTAAGCATTTGAATAAGAAACACTGTCAGCATTTTGATTTTTGAAGTCTTCTACTGAATTAAATGACCACTCACCTCGAGAAAAAGGTACAAACTGGTTAAATACGTTGGTTTTTTCAATACCAACACCAAATGACAATACATGTTCTTCAAGTAAATATTCACCGTCAAAATCAATAGCTAAAGTGTCATTTGTCAATTCGTTGGCATGACGATATGCGTCAGTACCAAGCCATATTGAATTTGTATCACGGTCAGAGCATCTCTCATCACTTTCACCAATAGTGATACACGCTTGACCAATTTTTTTATCGTTTAAAGCATCAGAGAATGAATTCTGTTTGTTTTCAACATCTTTAAATGAAACACTTAACTGTGTTGATAGTTCATCAGTCCAGTATGAATAAAGTTGTAAAGCATATGATTCAACACTTGCATCAACGTTGTACCAGTTACTCAATAAACCAAATTGATTTCTTGAACTTGTATGTTGATCACGCACTGAGTTATCTTGTGTGTTTTGATAAGTAAATGCAGCACGATGGTCATCATTGATATTCCAATCAAGCTTAACAATTAATTTTTCGCTATCGTTAGATAGGCCATCAGCAATACCGCCAGCGTTAACGCCATAGACTTCTGAAGCAATATTTTGTACTTCTGTAATCGTATCAGAAGTTAACCAATCTTTAGGATTTGCAGTACCAGGACCAAAATTATTTACAAATGGACTTTTAGACTCTTCATAACTTACAAAGAAGAACAACTCGTCTTCAATAATCTTGCCGCCTAAAGCCATACCATAATTTTTACGCGTAAAGTCTAAATCGATATCTTCGCCATCTTCGTTTTTAGGCGTGCCGGCTAAAGAATCACTTGAGTAGTCGTAAAACAACTCTCCAAATAGTTCATTCGTACCTGATTTTGTAACCGCATTTATTGACGCACCGGTAAAGCCCGAAGCTTTGGCGTTAAAAGGGGTAATATCAATGGCTACCTGTGCAATAGACAATAAAGAAATAGGAGAACCGTTCGTTGGGTAACCGTTTGCACTTAAACCAAAATCATCATTTTGTTTAACGCCATCAATTGACAAGCTGTTAAAACGCGGATTTACACCACCTACTGACATTTCATTACTATCGCTATCAGAAATGTTCACCAAAGGATTTTGACGAATAATATCTTTTAAATCACGGTCAAAGGCAGGGGCACGATTAATATCATCTGCACCATATACACTACCCATGCCATTTTTAGCGCCATGAATTAACGCATGACGGCTACTACCAGAAACAGATATACGCTCCATTTCTTCTGAGCCTAGTTCAATGCTGACTTGTGAAGTTTGACCTAATTGAAGAAATATATTTTCTAAGGTTTTATCTTGATAAATATTAGAGTCAACAATGACTTTATAAGGACCACCTACTCTTAAACCGCTTGCAGAAAATACACCACTTTCGTTTAGCTTAACTGTTTTTTTAGAGCCTGTAGGTATATGTATAACAGTAACCGTAGCTCCTGTAACAGGTGAACCGCTATTACTTAAGATTTGTCCTCGTATTGAGGATGATGTATCAGCAGCCATAGCTGAAGTAGAAAGTCCAAGCGCTAATACTACGGCGCCTGTTATGAGTGAGAGACGAGGAGTGTTCATCTGTTATTCCTTGATTACGTTTTTAATTATTGATTACGTTTTAAGTGTTAATTACTTTTTATTATTTTTAGCAACCAAAAAACTTAACCAGTTGCTCTGTTTTTAATTTCGAATGAAATTAGACCAGATTTTTATTACACTTTCATTACATATTTTCAGACTTTTTTAAAATCAAATGTTATATGACAACTTTTTACAAATAAAGAGAAACCCAAAAACAATAAATACTCTTAATAAACAATAGGATAAAAAACAAACAAGGCCGTATCAATATAATTGATAATGAAGATGGTCTTTATATAAGATATTGGTATTGATATCTTACTTTAATGCTATTTAGTTATATGTGTGCACAACCAGTTCATTGCATAAGTATACAAATAAAGCATAAACAACTATGTTTACAACAGATTAAGCTAATTTTCTTTAGGTAAGCGGCTAAAATGTAAATAATAATAAACGTCAGGAACATCAATTAAAGCGTTAAAGTGCCCTTTCAAATAAATGTGTAAACATTTATAGTAGAATTTCATAAAAAATGTAATTTTGTCTCTTGAATCTACGACAAGATCGAGATAAGTCTAACGAGCCATAAAAGTTAACTATATGGTCAAGACCTAGTAAATAAATAAAATTATAATAATAATTAACTTAAAAATGTTTTATTTATGCATTCTTAACATAGAGCAACTTTATGAAAAACAACAAAGAAATTAAAAAAACAGGGAATATTCGGATACAAAGCCAACATAAAATAATGATAGCGGCGAGTACCGAGTTTGTTTTGCAAGGCTTTAAAGGAGCTACGGTGCAATCAATTGCTGACCGAGCGGGCCTACCCAAAGCTAATATACTTTATTATTTTAAAAATAAAGAAAACATTTATCACGCCGTATTAGAACATACCTTACAAATGTGGGATGAAGGTATTGGAGATATAACGCCCGAAGATGGTCCTAAAGCGGCGATTGAAAAGTTTATTGATGCAAAAGTAAGAATGTCTTTCAAACACCCCGAGTCATCAAAAATTTATGCCATGGAGATCATCCAAGGTGCCCAACATTTAAAAGACTTTGCGCGTACTTATCAACGTAAGTGGGTAAGAGAAAAAGCGCAGCTGTTTCAGCAGTGGATAGACAATGGCGAAATGCGAGATGTTGACCCAATACATTTGATCTTTCTAATTTGGTCTTCAACCCAGCACTATGCTGATTTTGAAACACAGATCTTAACCATTATGAATAGAGCAGATTACGAAGATGAAGATGTTGAGCATGTCATTGTCTTTTTAACAGACATGATTTTACGCGGATGTGGTTTAAACTAAGACTTATGAAAAATTCAATTTTATCTATCACTATAACACTAGCGTTGACTTATATGAGCACAGCACAAGCAGAACGACTTAAAATAGCAACATTCAACGTAAGTATGGAGGCTTTAAATTATCAGTCTCCCCAAAACCGTGAAACGGCTACTGTTTCAAGTAATGCTTTGCAAGTCGCTTTAGAAAGTAACCACCAGCAAATTAAAAATATTGCTGAAATTATTCAGCGTGTAAACCCTGACATTATTTTGCTCAATGAATTTGATAACCAACATAATAATGAAGATAATTCACACCAGGCATTGAAAACATTTAGTAAGCACTATTTAAATAAAAGCCAAAATGGCCAAAAGGCCATCGATTTCCCTTATTACTATCAAGGTCAGGTAAATACCGGTGTTAACTCCGGTTACGATCTAGATGGCAATGGAACACCCGGTGTTTTACCCGGTGACGGTTTTGGTTATGGCCATTTTTCAGGGCACTTTGGCATGGTATTAATATCAAAATACCCTATTGATGTAAAGAATATACGCACTTTTCAATATTTTAAATGGCGAGATATGCCAAATGCCTTGCAACCTATTGACCCTACAACGTCAAAGCCTTGGTTTAGCCCTCAAGCTTGGCAAGATTTAAGACTTTCTTCTAAATCTCATTGGGATGTTCCGGTTGAGGTTAATGGACAAATTATACATATATTAGCAAGCCACCCTACACCACCAGTCTTTGACGGACCAGAAGATAGGAACGGTAAACGTAACCATGATGAAATTCGTTTTTGGGCCGATTATATATCAGCTGACAAGTCAGCTTATATCTATGATGATAAAGGTGACAAAGGTGGTTTGAAACCATTAGCACCTTTCGTTATTCTCGGTGACTTAAATGCATCGAGTGTTGATGGGAATGCAATGAATGCTGGCATTTCAAGTTTATTAGCTCATGTTGACATACAAGATGCCATGCCTAACAGCGAAGGCGCAGAAAAACATACCCAAGATAACATTAACGCTAAACATCATACGGCCTTTTGGCGGATGAGAGCCGATTACGTTTTACCCTCAAAGATGGGACTTACCATTAAAGACGCTGGTGTATATTGGCCAACAGAAGATGAAGATACCTATCGATTAATAAAAGATAGAGCAGCATCGTCAGATCACCGTATGGTATGGCTTGACCTCTTATTGAATAATAAATAGTTAACAGTAAACTGTTAGTATTTACATGAACCATAAATACCTCATAATTTTAACACTTACTACAAGAAGTAAAAAATGAAAAAACTCCTTACTGCTGTCAGCGTTGTCATTGCCTTAACAGCCTGTGAAAAAACTGAAAATAACGCAAGTGTTGCTATATCACCAGTAAAAGCTGTTGAGAATATGCATGCACCCAAAAATATCATTATGGTAATAGCTGATGGTATGGGGCCGGCCTACACAACCTCTTACCGATATTTTAATGATGACCCTGCAACAACAATTATCGAAGAAACAGTATTTGACCGTTTATTAGTCGGCTCTGCAAGTACCTATCCAGCGAGAGTCTCTGGACTTGTTACTGACTCAGCAGCGGGAGCGACAGCCCTTGCTACGGGTGTTAAATCTTACAATGGTGCGATAGCATTAGATGCTAATAAGGAAATTGTTGAAACTGTTTTAGAGTTTGCCAAAAAGCAAGGCAAAAAAACGGGTGTGGTGGTTACTTCACAAATAAACCACGCAACTCCTGCAGCTTATTTGACACACAACGAAAGTAGAAATAACTATAATGCCATTGCCGACAGTTATGTAGATAACGGTATTAAGGCTGATGTTTATTTTGGTGGTGGCTGGCAGTACTTTATTCGTGAAGATAGAAATTTAGTTGACGAATTTAAAACCGCTGGTTTTCAATATATCGATAACTACAACGCCTTAAATACACTTAAAACGCAAACGCCTGTTATCGGTCTTTTTGGAAATAAGGGTTTACCCTCAGCAATTGACGACACGGACCAGCATCGATTATCAACCATGACAAAAAAAGCGATTCAACAATTAGAAAATAACAACGGTTATTTTATGCTAATTGAAGCCAGTCAAATCGATTGGGCTGGTCATTCCAATGATATTGCTACTGCAATGGCAGAAATGTCAGATTTGGCGGTAACAATGGAATACTTAGAGCAGTACGTAAAACAAAACCCTGACACCTTGGTGATACTAACCGCCGATCACAGTACCGGTGGTTTAACGATAGGTGCGCGTGGTAAATATGAGTGGAACCCTGAAATTTTACGTACAATGAAAAAATCGCCAATGATCGTTGCGGATAATTTAGTTGAAAATAAAATAACACAACAACTATTAACTGAATTACTTAGCTTTGATGTAACGACAAATGAAGTTGAGCAAATTGTAGCAGCCAAGGTTACCGCCATTGAAGAATTAGTGGCATACAAACAGCTTGGTGAAGAAACAAAAACCAGCATTAAAAAACCTGATATGAATAAAGCGATTGCGAGTGTCATTAAAAAGATTATTGATGTAAGAACAAATACAGGTTGGACATCAGGGGGACACACAGCAATTGATGTTCCTGTTCATACCTTAGGTAAACGCAGTGAGATACTTAAAGGTAAAATTGATAATACCGATATAGCCAAACAAATATTTTTACTTCTGGGTAAACAATAAAGCTAGTTCCAGCATGATGTATCTCAAAAAACATAAAAACCGCTAATATTCATTAGCGGTTTTTTTTTGTTGTTACGTCCAAGCACAATATGATTAGCAAACGATACATTCATTAATCTAGCCTCACTCATCGATGAGACATAAACCCAACAGTTGTCTTATCGCTTTATATTCTTAAATCCTACTCATGAAAAATAACAACGACCAACGTTTATTTCTCTCATAAAATAACAACACTTTAATATGGTAACCCCAAAAACTCTATAAAACTTGATTAAAACCAAAGACAAAGAGCATGAAGAAATCAACTTACAGCCCTTTTATCATTGTTATATATAAAGACTCAGGTTTTAAGTAAACATTCACTTCGCAATAATCAAGGAGTTGTCGGGGTTACTGCAGCCGCCTCTTGCAGAGTTATCAGGGTTGCAATAATTACACAGCAAGGGTTGTTGGGGTTATTGTCCATTTGATTTAAAGGGTTGCCGGGGTTATACTTTGACAAACTGTTAATAAAGGATATAACAATGAAATACCCTATCGCATTAAAGAAAATACTTGGCGTAGATAACTATAAGGTTAACGTCCCTGACTTACCGGGCTGTGAATGTAATGGCGAAAGCATTGATGCTTCGCTTAACAAAATAAAGGACAGTATCGCTGAACACCTTGCTATTTTGGCTGAATATAGTGAGGCTATTCCACACGCGACAACGATTGAAAACCACCTAGCTAGCTACCCAAATGTTATCTGGGGTATCATTGATATCGATATAGTGCCCTACTTAGGTAAGAGTCATAAAATTAATGTCACCTTACCAGAGCTGCTGATAAAACAAATTGATGATCGGGTCAGTAAATCTTCGGCATACAAAACACGCTCAGGCTTTATTGCGAGTGCTTGTATGAGTCAATTGAATCAATAACAATGTTAATAGCATTATCCAATCAGTAAAAACTAAAATTGAGAAATAGAAATGACAAATAAAAATTTGCTACTACTCAGTAGCTCTCGTGTCGGTAATACTCCTTACTTAGCACATGCGCAAACAATGATTGAAAACCACTTAGCAGGCATTAAAGAAGTATTATTTATTCCCTACGCAGGTGTTACTGTTAGTTATGACGATTACACGAAAAAAGTACAAGATGCTCTGCAACCATTGAACATTAACGTTACAGGTATTCATCAGTTTAGCGATGCTGTTACGGCGGTTAATAACGCAAAAGCAATTATTATTGGTGGCGGTAATACCTTTCATTTATTGCATCAGTTGTACGAGAATAATTTAATCTCTGTTATTACTGACAAAGTAGCAACCGGTGTACCTTATATTGGCTGGAGTGCCGGCGCTAATATAGCCGGTGCTAGTATCTGCACTACCAACGATATGCCGATTATTGAACCCTCCAGTTTTAAGGCTCTTAACTTAGTGCCATTTCAGCTTAACCCTCATTACACTGATTTTAACCCACCGGGTCATAACGGTGAAACAAGGGAGCAACGTTTAGCTGAATTTATGGTCATTAATCCTGAAATGCCTATTGTGGCGATTGTTGAAGGAAGTGCTTTAACACTCGAATATAATAAATTGTCGCTAATTGCTTGTGCGAAAATAGGAAACCCTGAAGGTTTTTTATTTAAAGGAGGAAGTAAAAAAACGATTGCCGTTAGTGAAGATATCAGTCATTTGTTGTCAATGTAGAGTGGGCTGATTAATGAAGAAAGAGGTTGTAATGCGGCCCCTTTCTCCCATTTTAGACAAACGTCACTAATATCCTAAAGCAGTTCGGTAATCGACGATAGATTTATTGCCGACACGGCTTTGTTTAGATCCGCTTCAAAACCTAACTGAGCAATCATCGGAGCTGGAATAAGTGTCGTTAGCTCTGCAATATTTTCATGTAAGTAACTCATCGGCTCGATACAATTTGCTATCCAACCAATGCAATCAAGTCCATCTGCTCGTATCGCTTCATAAGTTAGCACGGCATGATTTAAACAGCCTAGCTTCATATTTACCACCAAAACCACCTGCTGGTTAGTTTGCTGAACAAACTCAGACAAAAACTTGCCATTACCTAATGGTAACCGCCAACCACCTGCCCCTTCTGTAATAATAATATCACTGGTTCTTGCTAAAACGTTGTTGTATCCAAGGTTTATGTCCGATAATTTAATTTCAGTATTCATTAAATTAGCAGCGATGTGAGGCGCAATGGCTGGTTCAAAGGCGATAGGGTTAATTTCGTTAATGGTTTGTCCGCAATTTGCCTGGTGTAAGAGTAATTGTGCATCTTCATTAACAAGGACTTCACCTGCTGCTGAAGATATTCTTTCACATCCGGCTGAAATAGGCTTAAACACGGCAACGTTAAAGTTCATCTTTACTAAGGCCGCAGTGAGTAACTGAGCAACGTAAGTTTTGCCTGCATCAGTGTCTGTTGCAGTAATAAAAAGTTTAATCATTTAATTTAACTATAATCCCAGAATACACTTTATAAGTAGCAGGATAAATGCCACTTGGCTCTTGAAAGTCTTGATAGCTATGGGTCATTCTTTGCCATTTTTCTTTACCAGCTAAACCTTTTCCTTTTTCCTTAGGCACATGATTTGCGCCTAGCCCTTTCAATTCACGAGCTAAATGCATCACGCTTTCATATTCTAAGACTAAATCTTCATTTTTTTGTTCAAGTAATTTACATGAGCAATGACTAAAAATGGTTTTTAGTTCGCCTTCTGTTTTAAAGTCAATCACATGTTTATCATCATCAACCTGTGCCCAAGATGACTTTAATTCATGTAAGGTGCCATCAAGTAAGGTTGAAAATATAAATAAACCACCAGGCTTTAGTACTCGTAAAATTTCTTTAACAAGGATGTCGAGGGGATCACACCATTGAATAACTAAATTAGAATAAATAACATCAATACTATCTGCTTTGAGAGGCAGATGATAAGCATCAGCCTCTAACCAACAAATATCTTTACTACGATTTTCTTGGGCAAAAGATAACATTCTAGCTGAAATATCAACACCAATGGTTTGCTTGAATTTACTCGCTAAAATATCAGTAAAAAAACCGGTACCCGATCCTAAATCTACCACAGTAAGATCTGAGCGATTAGGTAATAATGACATCAAATTTTTACCTGTATAACGCTGTAATCGAGATGAAACATCATACGATTGGCTCGCTAAGCCAAATGACTTAGCAATTTTAACCCTGTTTAATCCCTCTGCCATTAACTTAAAACCTCATTCAAACAATTTGCTAAATAGTTGATATCTTTCTCTTTATGTTGTGCTGTTATGGTTACGCGTAACCTTGAGCTATTTTGAGCAACTGTTGGAGGTCGTATCGCGGTCAGCCAAATCCCTCTATTCCTCAACTTTTGGCAGACGTTAAGCGTTCTTTCTTCACTGCCAATAACAATGGCATGAATAGAAGAGGATGACGTTATTATATTGATGCTGGCATCAAGGTTCATTGATAAAATCTCGCTTAATTGCCTAATTTTTTCTCTGCGCCAGGATTCACTTTGGGCAAGTTTTATACTCGTTTTTGTCGCCCAAGCGATAGCAGGAGAAATAGCGGTTGAATATATATAATGACGGGAAAAATTCACCAGATACTCATAAACATCTTCATCACAAGCGATAAAAGCACCACTGGTAGCTAAAGCTTTACCAAAAGTTGCCATAACAATATCGACAGGTCCAAAACTACTACTTCCCTGACCATTATCACCTATGATGCCAAGACTATGAGCATCATCCATATAAAGCATCGCTTGTTGTTTTTTTGCAATATCAATTAGCTGGCTAACATCAGCACAATCGCCATCCATGCTAAAAATACCTTCAGAGATAATAAGTTTATTTTCATAAGTACTGTTAGCTAAATACCGCTTAAGTTGTTGGTGGTCATTATGTAGATAACGCTTTACTGAAGCGTCGCTTGATAACGCACCATCAATTAAAGAAGCGTGACTTAACTTGTCTAATAAAAATTGGCTCTCTTTATTACCTAACGCTTGTAAAACACCAGAGTTAGCCGCAAAACCACTACTATAAAGTAAGCAGCGTGGTTTATTTAACCACTGACAAACTTCTTCTTCTAGAGCTTGATGCGCATAATGAAAACCCGTAATTAAACTAGAAGCACTCGCACAACTACCGAATTTATCAACACCTTCTTGAAACGCTTTATTTATATCACGGTGATGATTTAAACCGAGGTAGTCATTCGAGGAGAAATTTAAGTAACGTTCACCTGACACAAAAATTTCTCGACCATTTTGCTCGCTAATACATTGACGTTGACGATATCGAGATTTTTCTTTTTGCTGAGCAACTTGCTCAGCAATAAAGTTAAAAGACATAGATTCAGTTTGACTCTTATGCGATGTGAACGTTACAAAGAAGCGTCGTAAAAAAGCGCTTTGTTTTGCTGATTTACAACCGCTGTTGTTATCTGCTGCTCAGTGTCATCATCTTCAGTGGCAATAGTTTCGGTATTAATACCTAATTTTGCAAACAATTGCATATCTTTATTCGCTTCAGGATTACCCGTTGTTAACAATTTACAGCCGTAAAAAATTGAATTTGCTCCGGCTAAGAAACACATTGCTTGCATTTGATCATTCATCGCATCGCGTCCTGCCGATAAACGTACATGGCTTTTAGGCATCATTATACGGGCAATAGCAATACAGCGGATAAAATCAAAAGGGTCTAAATCGTCTACATCTGCTAATGGTGTACCTTCAATTTTTACTAACATATTAATAGGCACACTTTCAGGGTGCTGGGGTAAGTTAGCTAACTGGGCTAAAAACGAGGCTCTGTCTTGTGCCTTTTCGCCTAAACCAACAATACCACCACTACATACCTTCATGCCCGAGTCACGAACATTCTGTAACGTGTCTAATCTATCTTGATAGCTACGGGTGGTAATTATAGAATTATAATGTTCCGGTGATGTATCAAGATTATGGTTGTAATAATCTAATCCAGCTTCTTGTAACTCATCTGCCTGGCCGCCATCAATCATGCCTAATGTCATACAGGTTTCTAAACCCATCGCTTTAACACCTTTTACCATTTCAAGTACAAAAGGCATATCACGCGCTTTAGGATTTCTCCAACCGGCGCCCATACAAAAACGCGTTGAACCTTGATCTTTAGCTACTTTTGCAGCTTCTAATACTTTTTCAACTTCCATTAACCGTTCTTTTTGAACATCGGTATTGTATCGAGCACTTTGTGAACAATATTTACAGTCTTCAGGGCAAGCACCCGTTTTGATTGATAATAACGTGCTAACTTGTACTTCATTAGGGTTAAAATGTTCACGATGAACGGTTTGAGCTTTAAACATAAGATCACTGAAAGGTATAGCAAATAATGCTTCAACTTCAGCTATTGACCAATCATGACGTGGTATATTCATTTGAGACATGTGAAACCTTTACTGTAAAAATGTAAATGGGAAAATTGCATCGCTAAATATTAGCAGGTAATCTATGCGCCAGTCATTAATTGTCAACATAAAAACGCATGCAAGCTTTACATATGAATAAAAAACACACAAATTTAATTGATTTTGATAAAAAACATGTTTGGCACCCTTACACGTCTATGTCGAATCCACTGCCATCGTATTTAGTTGAATCCGCACAAGGTGTTCATATAAAACTCGCCTCAGGAGAAGAACTTGTTGATGGTATGTCTTCGTGGTGGTCAGTGTTACATGGCTATAATCATCCAAAATTGAATAAAGCACTGATTGATCAAACGCAAAAAATGGCACATGTTATGTTTGGTGGTTTAACGCATGAACCCGCCATTAACCTCTGTAAGAAGTTGATTGATATAACACCTGAGCCGCTTCAAAAAGTCTTTTTATCAGACTCAGGCTCAGTATCTGTAGAAGTGGCCATTAAAATGTCTTTACAATATTGGCATAGTCAAGGCAAAAGCGAAAAACACAAACTACTCACGGTTAAAAATGGCTATCACGGCGATACTTTTGCAGCAATGTCGGTTTGCGATCCCGTTAATGGTATGCATCAAATTTTTGAAACGGTGCTAATGAAAAACATTTTTGCTCCGGCGCCACAAAGCGATTTCTATCAACCGTGGGATGAAAGTGAACTAGCAACGTTAAAAACATTATTTAAAACACAACACCAAGAAATCGCGGCCTTTATTATTGAACCTATAGTGCAAGGTGCCGGCGGCATGCGCTTTTATCACCCTGAGTACTTAAAGGCATGTCGCGCTTTATGTACGCAATTTAATGTATTATTTATTGTTGATGAAATAGCAACAGGCTTAGGCCGAACGGGTAAAATGTTTGGCTGCAACTGGGCAGAAATAAGCCCTGACATTATGTGTTTAGGGAAAACATTAACCGGCGGTTATATGACCCTTGCTGCCACGCTTTGTACAGAAAAAATTGCCAATACCATCAGCGATGGCGAAGCAGGATGTTTTATGCATGGTCCTACTTTTATGGCAAACCCGCTGGCATGTGCCGTCGCTAATGCAAGTTTAGACCTTTTAGAAACAGGTGAATGGCAGCAGCAAATTGGTTTTATTGAAGATTATTTAAAACTAAGATTATTACCCTTAAATAAGCACCCAAGAGTGAAAGATGCGCGAGTACTCGGTGGCATTGGTGTTGTAGAAACAGTAGATGCAGTGAATATGGCTAACATACAAAAGAGGTTTGTTGAACTGGGTGTATGGATCAGACCCTTTGGTAAGCTTATCTATATTATGCCGCCTTTTATTATCACCGAGACAGATTTAAAAAGACTTGTTAAAGGAATAAGCACAGTACTTGATGAAGCACAGTGCTTTGCACAATAAAGGCTAAATTATATTATTGAAGTAGAGATAAACACATTTAAAGATGTACTTATACTTCATTGAGTTTTACTAAGATATAAACAACCCAAGCGACAGTGATCGTCAGTAAAAGGACTAAATTAAAATGCTTACTGTCTTGTTTTCTTCTGCTTCGATAATGATCAAGCACCAAACAAAAATAGCTACATAACGCGCTTACCCAAAGCACTACATATAAATACCCAGTTAAAGGCGTTAACCAAAATTGTCTTATTTCGATATCTCTATATCGCAGTAAACCATAATCTTGCTCTGGTGCAGCAAAATATGACATAACGATGGCAAATATAAATAAAGCCCAGCCACTTAATGCCAAAACTCGTGTTAACACTACCCCAATATCTGTAGACCTTCTCCTGTTTTTTGTTGCTAATACCATTGATTTAAACCCTCTAAAGTCAATATGACTATTTTTTTTTTATATATAGGCCGGAATAGCAAGTTTTACTTGTTAAAAACAACAGTAAAGGTAACATATCACACCTTAAAGTTAGTGCAAATAAATTCAGCATCCTAAACTGGATATATGTACAACTATCTATGACAATAATTAAATAAAGATAAGAGGTTGATAAATGTCAGTTATCTCAATCACTGATGTACTTGCTGGTAAATACCCAGTAAGTGAAGCAGTTACAGTACACGGTTGGATCCGAACTCGCCGTGATTCTAAAGCCGGTATTTCATTCTTAGCCGTGCATGACGGTTCATGTTTTGATGCTATTCAAGCCATCGCGCCAAGTGATCTCGATAATTATCAATCAGAAATATTAAAATTAACTACGGGTGCATCTGTAAAAGTCACCGGTATCTTGGTTGAATCTCCGGGTAAAGGTCAGTCATTTGAAATACAAGCGACGAAAGTAGAGATATTAGGCTTAGTTGATGACCCTGATACGTACCCAATGGCAGCAAAACGTCATAGTATAGAGTTTTTACGTGAACAAGCTCACTTACGTGCCCGTACTAATATCGGCGGAGCCGTTGCTCGTGTGCGCAATACCTTAGCTCAAGCGGTTCATCGTTTTCTTCACAGTAAAGGTTACTTTTGGATCAGCACGCCATTAATTACTGGCTCAGACTGTGAAGGTGCCGGTGAAATGTTTCGTGTTAGTACGCTTGATATGGAAAACTTACCTCGTACTGACAAAGGTGACGTTGACTACGGCAAAGATTTTTTTGGTAAAGAAACATTCTTAACGGTTTCTGGCCAGTTGAATGTAGAAACTTACGCATGTGCCCTTTCAAAAGTTTATACTTTTGGTCCGACATTTCGTGCTGAAAATTCAAACACCACACGTCACCTAGCAGAATTTTGGATGATCGAGCCAGAAATCGCTTTTGCTGATTTATCGGATGCTGCTGACCTTGCTGAAGAAATGTTGAAGTATGTTTTTCAAGCCGTACTTGATGAGCGTAGCGATGACATGGCTTTCTTTGAGCAACGTGTTGATAAAACAGTTGTAGATCGTATGAACTCAGTTATAAAAAATGATTTCGTTCGTTTAGATTACACTGACGCTATTACGATATTAGAAAATTGTGATAAAACATTCGAAAACAAAGTCGCTTGGGGTGTTGATCTTAACTCTGAGCACGAGCGTTACCTTGCTGAAGAGCATTTTAATGGTCCGGTAGTGTTACAAAACTATCCGAAAGACATTAAATCTTTTTACATGCGCTTAAATGATGACGGAAAAACAGTTGCTGCTATGGACATTTTAGCACCAGGCATTGGCGAAATTATTGGCGGTAGTCAACGCGAAGAACGTCTTGATGTATTAGACGCTCGTTTAGCTGAAATGAATTTGAATCAGGAGGACTACAGCTGGTATCGTGATTTACGCCGTTACGGCACAGTGCCTCATTCAGGTTTCGGTTTAGGTTTTGAACGCTTAGTTGCTTATGCAACAGGTATGCAAAACGTACGAGACGTAATTCCTTTCCCAAGAACGCCAAATAACGCGGCATTCTAGGCATCGAAGAAAGTCATAAAAAAACCTCTTTATTGAGGTTTTTTTATGTTCAGGATGAACGGTATGTCATGGTTACATGGATGTGAAAGAATGACAATGTTCAGGATGAACGGTATGTCATGGTTACATGGATGTGAAAGAATGACAATGTTCAGGATGAACGGTATGTCATGATCACATGGAGGGTTTCAGCCGAATTATCATGTGTTATTGGACAAGTTCTTTTACCATAAAATACTTACATCCTGTTTTGGGGTAATGCTCTTGCACCCACTTTGTTTGATAACCGTGCTTTTCGTAAAAAGGCATCGCTTGAAAGTTTAAAGTATCAAGCATACTTAAGGTACAACCTCTTCCGCTTGCTGCTTTTTCAAGTTCAGCTAAAATTCTAGTACCCACTTTCTTACCACGAAGTGACTCGTCGACCCAAAGCGTATTAATTAATAACCAATTGCCAAACGTACGTGCCGATGAACCAGCAATAATATCGCCTTGGTCATCGGTTATTTGAATAGCAAGTGGCTTGCGTTCATTTACTTCCCAATGCGACCAATTAAAGTCTGCGATTTTTTTATCGAGAAAGTTAATTAACGCTTGTTCAGGCTCGTCTAGTATTTCAATATTCATCAAAACCTCTTTGATCGTTAAAAGTATGATACATGTGATTCAATCGCTCTAGCGGGTTTAATTGGACGCTCTTTTAAAGGCGTACCAATATAAATAAAACCAATAATGTCATTGTCTGCACTTATCGCTAACTCGCGTTTTACCGAACTATTATAACTAAAGTCGCCTGTTCGCCACACGGCCCCATAACCCAAACTAAACGCCGCCATTTGCATAGCATGAGCACAACAACCTGCTGCTATAGTCTGTTCACCTTTAGGGACTTTTTCATGGTGTTGATATTGCGTACTCACCACAATAATTAAGGGGGCTCGATACGGCATGTTTTTAGCTTTTTCTATATTGGCTTCAGCAAAATTTTGCTCTATGGCAGCTTGTTCAAAGACTTGACTTAATTTATCTAAACCACTTTCTTTAATGACAGTAAAAAACCAAGGCGCTAAACAACCATGATCTGGCGCTCGCATACCTGCCCCCAGTATAAAATCAAGATCACTCGGCTGAGGCGCTGGCGATATTAGTCTGGGATTAGATTGTCGTTGTAATAATAATT
Source organism: Colwellia sp. Bg11-12 (assembly GCF_014076955.1). Taxonomy (NCBI): domain Bacteria; kingdom Pseudomonadati; phylum Pseudomonadota; class Gammaproteobacteria; order Alteromonadales; family Colwelliaceae; genus Colwellia; species Colwellia sp. Bg11-12. The sequence continues at coordinate 56,542 of NZ_JACGUZ010000052.1, read as the reverse complement.
CTTTAGCATTCATTAAGTATAAAGACCCGGTTATATTTTCGTTGTGATGATTATAAAGCTAATGTTTGATAACGGTAAAGCAAGCACTGCCAATAAAAAATAAAGCATGGTAAATAATGAGATTAATTTACGCAAAAACACATTTATTTACTATTGAGACTACATAAATGATCAATAATTAAGTAGCATGGCAGTAATTATAATTACAGACTTATCATGCCGACTATTATGACAGAACATACATCATTACCAAATGCTCCAGTAAAGCAAAGTGCTTTAAAACGAGTTACATTAAAAATTTTTAGTTTATTAAATTCATTTAGAAAAATAATTGTTAATCTTGTTTTTTTTATAGTACTTTTCTTCTTTATTGCTGCAATAGGTGGCGACGACGAAACAATTGTTGTTCCAGAGAATACTGCATTAGTTTTAAATATTACCGGTGATATTGTTGAACAAAAACATGTCATAGACCCGATGGATGCTTTGATTACTGAAGCACTAGAAGAAAAAGAAAAAAATCCTGAAGTGTTAATCACCGATATTATTAATGTCATTGAAAGCGCAAAAAATGACAAACGTATCAAAATGATCGTTTTACAACTTCAAGGAGTGAATAGTACCGGTCTGAGTAAGTTACAAGATATTGCCCAAGCTTTAGAAGAGTTTAAAGCGACGGGTAAACAAATAATCGCTGTTGGCGATCAATATTCTCAAGATCAATATTACTTAGCAAGTTCAGCTGATGAAGTATGGCTTAACCCGCGCGGTTGGTTATTGCTTGACGGTTATGGTCGCTACCAACTTTACTTCAAATCAGCATTAGAGAAATTGTCGATAAGCCAGCATATCTTTCGTGTGGGCACCTATAAATCGGCTGTTGAACCTTATATGCGTGACGATATGTCGGTTGCAGCTAAAGAAGCAAATAAATTATGGTTAAGTGATCTGTGGTCACAATATAAAAGTGATGTTGCACGTAACAGAAAGTTTTCAATTGATAACTTCGATGAAGATGCTGATGTTTTAGTCGCAAAATTAGAAAAAGCTGAGGGTAATATTGCGCAATACGCCTTAGATAACCTATGGGTTGATGCCTTAAAAAATCGTCAAGATATGAAAAAGTCTTTGATCAAGCTTGTTGGCAAGAATGCCGCAGGTGACAGTTATAATCACATCAGTTTTAAACATTATTTATCAGCAACATCTCCTCTGTATCCGATTATTAACCCAAACTCTGATAAAGTTGCCGTTATTGTAGCTAAAGGGACTATTTTAGATGGTAACCAAAAGCCAGGTGCTGTTGGCGGCGATAGTACAGCTGCATTGTTAAGAGAAGCACGTTTAAATAGCAAGGTAAAAGCGGTTGTTTTACGTGTCGACAGCCCAGGCGGTAGTGCTTATGCTTCTGAAATTATTCGTCAAGAAATAGAACTGATAAAACAAGCTGGAAAACCTGTTGTTGCTTCAATGGGAACTTATGCAGCCTCAGGTGGATATTGGATATCAGCACCTGCTGATAAAATAATAGCATCACCTGCAACCATTACCGGCTCTATTGGTATTTACGGCTTTTTCATGACCTTTGAAAATTCGTTAAGTAAACTGGGCGTGTATACCGATGGTGTTGGTACAACCGATATTGCAGGTTTTGGTGTTACCCGCCCACTGACTGAGGGTATGGCAAAAGTATTTCAATTAAATATTAATCGAGGTTACCAAGACTTTATCAGCCTTGTTGCTGAGAATAGAAATATGACCCTAGAACAGGTTGATAATATTGCTCAAGGGCGCGTATGGTCTGGCTTAAAAGCAAAAGAGTTGGGACTCGTTGATGAGCTAGGTAATTTAACAAGCGCCATTGATGCAGCCGCAGAATTAGCTGATCTTGAAACGTATGACACATTATTAATCGAAATAGAAAAATCACCTAAAGACCTTTTTCTACAAGGTTTAGTGGGCCAAGCAACAAGCTTTTTCCCTGAATCTGAAATAATAAGCTTAAGCAATACAGACAAGTTATTTTTACAATTGAAAAATCAATTATCGCACCTCAACTTACTTAATGATCCGCAAGGCATCTATTCTTTGTGTATGGCTTGTGAAATTAATTAGCCACTCTTTATGTTCAGGATGAACGGTATGTCATGATCACATGGATGTGAAAGAGTGACGATGTTCAGGATGAACAAGCTATTTTGATAACCAACCAAATAATGTAAGTAAGTATTCAAGGCAAATAAATGAAAAAGCGGATTTATATCGCCTACACGGGCGGCACAATAGGAATGAAGAACAGTGGCCAGGGTTACGTACCGGTAAAAGGCCATTTAACCGAGTCGATCAATGGGACGCCAGATTTTCATCGACAAGAGATGCCAGAGTTTACTATCAATGAATATTCGCCTTTAATCGATTCATCGAACATGACCCCAAGAGATTGGCAACGTATCGCTGATGATATAAAGGCTAATTACGATAATTACGATGGATTTGTTGTGTTGCATGGTACAGATACAATGGCTTACACCAGTTCTGCCCTTTCGTTTATGTTTGAAAATTTAGCCAAACCCGTCATTGTTACCGGCTCTCAAATTCCCTTAAGCCAATTACGTTCAGACGGACAAGTTAACTTATTAAATTCGCTTTATATTGCGGCAAACTACCCTATTAATGAAGTGGGGTTATATTTTAATAATAAATTATACCGGGGTAATCGTTGTATTAAAGCTTATGCTGATGGTTTTAACGCTTTTGACTCACCCAATATGCCACCACTTTTAGAGGCGGGCATTAATATAAAATTAGTTGAAGGTAAAATAAATGTAGTGAATGATGCGCCATTTACACTAGCGCAAATCACACCACAACCCATTGGGGTTGTTCATTTATACCCTGGGATATCAAGTGAGTTGGTCGCCAACATTATTAAACAACCCGTAAAAGCATTAATTATTCGCAGTTATGGCGTTGGCAATGCACCGCAAGATGAACAACTACTTGCTTGCTTAACACAAGCTTACCATCAAGGTATTGTTGTCGTTAATTGTAGCCAATGTATAAAAGGTACCGTTAACATGGATGGTTATGCAACGGGTGTCGCGTTAAGTAAATGTGGCGTTGTAGGTGGTGGCGATATGACGTTAGAAGCAACATTAACTAAGCTACATTATTTACTGAGCAAAGAATTACCACAAGCTGAAATTTGTCGTTTATTAAAAGAAAATTTACGCGGCGAACTCACCACTCACTAAGATGTTATTCACATTATAGTTAGGCTATTTTGCAGAATAAGCAAAATAGCCTAAATTATCGAACTATTTACATCGGGTTATCTGAAACGCCCTTGCCTCCAAACATAAAAAAATAAAATCATTTATTATCAGTAGCTTAACAAACCATTCATTCTGCTTTAATTGAAAATCATATTAAATAACACTTACAAAACCAGTAACACGTAACCAAAAACAAGGTGTTATTGCTCAACAAATATATAAATTTTATGTTTTTATCAAATATCTACTGAAAATAAACAACCTTAAAGGTGAGCTTATTTTGCAACAAATATAAAAAAGCCACTAAATAATCAGTGGCTTTTAACGTTATTTATTCACAGAATATCAACAATAAATGGCTTTAACTCTTGAGAGTAACGGCAAGTCAGTACGTGATAATTTACCTAATTTTAACCATTCAACAAATGATTTTGTTAAGTCGATAGGTTGTCCCGAAAGCATCTGGGTTTGCAATAATGTCACTTGAACTTGCATGCGCTTCGCTTTATATTCTGCCGGAGATTCCTTACTTGCTAATATCTCAAGCTCTAATGTCTTATCACTTCGGTCAACGCTACGGGTATTTTGATAACATTCTTGTAATCGTTTTTGCCAAACGTTGGGTAAATCTACCAGCGACTCACTGAACTTTTCAATTGATGGTGTTTCATCAGTGGCTATATTTTCTAAACAATTGAAAATCAATTGCCAAGTTTCAGTCTTTTTGTTTTCGTTAATCTCTGCTAATTTTTGTGTTATTTGTGTAAGTAGTTTTTCAGCCTGTGTTACTGCACTTTTGATCACCGGTTTTTGGCTAACAATCTTTAAACGTAATGCTTCAATATTTTCTTGTATCGTCAATAAATCAGAAGCAGAACTTTGGTCAACAATCTGTTGTTGGTAATTACCCAGTTGCTCCGTTAACTCAACTTGTTGATGTTGACGGTCAGATTGTTCAACCAATTTAGCTTCATCGCGTTTGGCAAATAGTTGGTCATTAACTTTCCTAAACTTTTGCCAAAGTTGATTCTCTTCGCGTTGTCCGCTGTAACCTATCGCTTGCCATTGTGTTTGTAGTTTTTTAACACTTTCAATAGCAGAAAAAACATCCTCATCAGTTAATGCTTGGGTGACTTGTGCAATCAGCAAATTTTTACTGTCACTGTTACGTTGGTGATAATTTCTTAATTCAAGCTTTACGGGTTGTAAACTTTCATTAAACGCTTCATTAAGTAACTGAAACTTCTGTTTATCGACCTGCCCTGAATTTTGCCATTGTTGACTTAATTTATTAAGTGTTCCGTCGGTGAACTTCCAATCAATAGCTTTATTGTCAGTACCTTCACTGATTTTTTTTGTAAAGTCATCAGCAAAACTTTGAGCGTTAACGATAAGCTGTTGGCGCGTGACAAGATGTTGCTCACGCAAATTTTCTTGTTCTGCATAAAATAAACGACAGGGAGCGAAAGCTTGTTCGCAAAGCGCATTAAATTGATAGTTTAATTCTTTTTCAACAGTCTCTTCTGCGTGTCCTAAAGAGTTCCAAGTAACACGAAATTGTTTTACTTTCGCTGCTTGGTCATTTGGGTTATCAAGTGGTTGGTTTACTAATAACTGAATATCAGCGAGTAGTTGGTGTTTTCTTGGCGTTGCAATTGAATGCTCTAAGTCACTTAGTTCAGCAATTTTATCTGAGATATCATCAAAGTCTCGTTGCACACGTGATTTTTGCTCATCGGATAAACCGTCATAATGTTTTTTAGCTTTTTTGAAAACTCCAAAAGCAGCATTATACTTGCCACTGATAATTAATCGTTTAACATCAGCGATTTTTTTCTGACATTGCGCTAATAATAATCCTTGCTCTTTAAGTAAAGACTTCAGGCCTTGTTGCCATTGTTTCTTTATTTCCTTAAACGCATCAACAATTGTTTGTGGTAAAACCCCTGCCGCTTTTTGCTCAACACTTTTCCATTCTTGTAACCATTCATCGAATAAAGGTTTGCGCAGGTTCAGCTCATCAATGTCTTTAGGTAAAGCTACTTGTGAAATTTTTGAAATCAAATGAGTGGCGTCACTCACTGATTGTGCAATTTCAGGTAACAACGCCAATTTTTTTGACTGTGCTTTAACTAAGACAATAAATGAGTCTTGCTCTTTCTTACTGAGTATTGATGCTGATATTTCTGAAATTAATTGTTCAAGTTGATGCTGGTATTGTGCTTCATCTAACTCACCGCTTTCAAATATTGTTGTGGTAAGTTTTTGACTAATTTCATTAAGCTGACGATTAAAATGTTCATTTGCGACTTTTTTATCGTGAATTAATTTATCAGCAATAATTTGTTGTTCATAAGCTTCATGCAGCGGAGCAAAATGTTTAATCAATTGTGCATTGATAACTTTATACTTTTGATTAAAACTGTCAGATTCGTGTGATGTTAAACAAGAAAAATCTTGATGGTAACTGTGCCACTGCTCTTCGAGGTCTGTTTGTTTTTCTTTGATTTGCAGATAATCATTAACGTCTTTTAAAGCGAGTAACTTGGCTAAAACTAACTGGACACCTTTTTTTATTTTGTCGGGCTGCTCTGCTAAGACTTTTAATTGTTCAATCTTTTGCTCAATCTGATTTTTTATTTGTTCATTACACGATTTCTTTATCAACTTGTCTAACACATCAACAGGTAGTGTTTGTTGCAGCAAGAATGTTTGTACTATTTCATTTTGCTTATGTGTAAATATAGAAAGCGTTAACGACGGCTTATTTATTTTTTCAAACAAGGCGATAACAACATCTGCTTGTGTTTCACTTTGTAACCATAATTCCAAAGATGGCAATTTATCATTAGTTTTTAATAACGCCAATTTATCTTGATTACTGATGGTAATGTCATGCTGGCCAAGTAAAATTTTCTCAACTTGCTTAATACAATACTCACGCACTTTTTTATTGTCGTTGTCTATGCTGTTTTGATGCCAAACACTAAATTTGGCGATTTTAAGGAGCGCAGCACGACGTACTAATTCATTAGGATCTGTTTGTGCGAGGGTTGTTAAGATAACTAATTCATCAGGATTACTCGATGATAAATCTTCATTAATCGCGGTTAACCGCACATTGTGTTCTTTGCTCTGCCATTTTGCTTTGAAAAATTTAGAAAAAATCATAGATCGGAAAACCTTGCAATATTATTGTCTGGATTGTTTTTAAGCTCAGCAAATTCGCTTTTTAACTGTCGTTTAGTTTTATCAACAATATGACCGTCTGCGCCAACACTTAAGATTTGATCTGAATTTAAATGTCTTGATTGATACGCCATAGTAATTTGCAATGCGGAGTCTTTTTGTGGTTTATCAACTACTGTACCTTCAGGCCATTTACCTGTTTCAGCAGCACACTTTAGCCGCAAGTACATTTCTTCTGACATATTGTCTACTAATGAAATAATATCCATTGTTTTATTTACAGCCTTTATTGCTTCGTTCTTTCGAGGAAAGTTAATGTTAATTTCGGTATTTAAGCATAAGTAAACGAACTCGGGTCGCAATATACCAAATAAAGCCAATGACTGCAGAACCTATACTCATATAATATTGCCATGTGCCTTGTTGAGCATCTTGCCAATACAAAAAGAGAAAACCACCACAAAAAAGTAGCATGGCAATAAAGGAGTGATTCATCAGGTTTTGCGATTGATTTATTTTGCTCAGTTTTTTCATTGATGCCATTTGACTCGCATCAACTGTGGTTAAATCTATTTCACAATGAGAGCAAGACTTCGCTTTGTCAGATATCTTTTTCTTACAGTTCGGGCAATTAATTACAGCCATAGGAAGATAACTTTTCATAAAATAATTAGTGTTAATATTCTACCTAAATTTAAGCAAAAAAAAACGTCCTAATGGACGTTTTTTAAAGTAATTTTACTTTTATTGTTAATTAATAACCCTAAAGCAATTATTAACAATGTTACTTGTTTTTATTGAAGCGATCTTCCCAGAACTTAGCTTTTTCGATACCGAGTTTTTTGGGATCAAAGGTAAATTTTGTTACCCCTAACTTCTGTTGGCTTTCATAATCTTTTAAGGCTTTAATTGCAGGTTTTGCCATAAAGAATATGGCGATAAGCGCAAATATATTCAACCATGCCATTAATCCTACGCCAATATCACCTAAACTCCAAGCGGCACTTGGTTCGGCAACCGTACCATAAAATACAGCGGACATTAAAACAACTTTAAGAAAAAATCTAAGTGCCGGCATTTTAATGGTTTTATTGATATAAGACACATTGTTTTCAGCAATAAAGTAATAAGCCAATACGGTTGTAAAAGCAAAGAAAAACAAGGCAATAGCAATAAAAGGCTTACCAAATCCTGTTAAAACACTATCAACAGCAATTTGCGTAAAAGCAGGACCACTAATCACAACATCACTCGCTAAGTTGCTAACAACAAAACTCGTCGCACCCTCTGGCATAACATTGTACGACTGAGTAATTAAGATCATAAATGCGGTTGCAGAACAGACAAACAAAGTATCAATATAAACAGAAAAGGCTTGCACTAAACCTTGTTGCGCTGGGTGTTCAACTTCGGCAGCAGCCGCGGCATGTGGACCAGTACCTTGTCCCGCTTCATTGGAATAAACCCCTCGTTTAACCCCCCAACCTATTGCAGCACCAAAACCTGCCATTGGCGTAAAGGCATCGGTAATAATTAACATAAAGACACCCGGCAATTGATCAATATGTAATGCAATAATAGTACAGGCAATAATAATGTAAGCTAATGCCATAAATGGCACAACAATTTGGGTAAAGTTAGCAATACGCTTAACACCACCAAAAATGATAAATCCAAGTAATAACACAATAAACACGGCGGTATAGACTTTAGTTAAAGGTAAATCACCCATAAAAGAAGTTACCGAACCACCTGATCCAAACACGTTGACCATTGCATCGCCGATACCGTTTGATTGCACAACCGGTAATAACACACCACAGGCGAGAATAGTTGATAAGGCAAATATCCATGCATACCACTTTTGGCCCAGCGCCTTTTCAATGTAATAAGCGGGACCACCTCGGTACTGCCCCTCTTCTTCTTCTTTATAAATTTGGGCATTGGTTGATTCAATATAAGCAGTGGCAGCACCCAAGAAGGCAACGACCCACATCCAAAAAACTGCACCAGGACCACCAAAACCTATCGCGGCTGCAACACCGGCAATATTACCCGTACCAACACGTCCGGATAAAGAAACAGCTAAAGCTTGGAAAGATGAAATACCTTTCTCTGAGCTTTTGCCTGAGAGTAATAAGCGAAACATTTCACGAAAATGACGTACTTGCGCAAATCGCGTTAAAATAGAGAAAAATACACCTGTACCTAAACAGAGATAAATTAAGTATGGGCTCCAAATATAGCCATTAATCGTATTTACAATTTCTTCCACATGACACTCCTGATTTATTATTATTATTTAGTTTTTTATCAATTGTATATTCGTTAACAATCAAGATATAAGTATCAACGTGCTAAAGCACGTTGAGTGATAACGAATACATATAAAATTTTTTAAGCTTTTTGCTATAGGTGGTATTTAAAGAGCTACCAAGGTAGCTCTTTGTAACACTTTATATAGCAGTGTTCCATTTATTAACTGAAGATATTGTTTAACGAAGGTCGCCAACAACATGATAAATGGCCGTTAGAAAATCACGACCAAATAAGCTACTGCGCGTGTCTGACCAGCCAACACTGCGATCTGGTAATAAATCATTGTCTTTAAATGGCATTTCTACCGTGTAAGACAAACATTTAAAATTATTACCGACCCAATTAGCGCCAACCGTTAAGTTTGCTTGGCCAGGTTCATCTTTGTCATAGCCTTTATCATCTTGAAATTCTGGTGTTACCGCTAATAAAATCGCTTTAAACTTTTCTTCTAAGGCTTGATGTTTAGCATCGTAACTAGGTATTCCTTCACAACCTGCAACAAAGTTGAACGGTAGAGCTTCATCGCCATGTATATCAAGGAACATGTCAACGCCAGTTGCTAACATTTTTTCACGCACTAAAAATACTTCAGGGCTACGTTCCATTGAAGGTTCTGCCCATTCACGGTTTAAATTAGTGCCCACGGCATTCGTTCTTAAATGTCCTCGAACTGAACCGTCGGGATTCATATTAGGTACTAAGTAAAACACTGAACTGTCTAATAGTGAGCGAGCAACCCCATCATCTTCATCAAGTAAACGGTCTATAAAACCTTCCATAAACCATTCAGCCATACTTTCACCCGGGTGCTGGCGTGCAGTTACCCAAATAACCTTCTTATTTGCGCCCTCTTCACCTACTTTCAATACTGAAATGTCACGGCCGTCTAATGTTTGCCCTAATACTTGTAACTGACAATCAATATCTAACTGGGCTTGATGTAGTAAGTCTTGGTGACGTTCATAGCTATATGGAGCAAAATAAGCGAAATAAACGGAGTCGTATTCAGGGGTTAACGTAATACTGAGTTTTTCACCATCAAATTCTGTTGGTACACGAAACCAGTGCTCTCGATCATAAGAAGCGACGGCCTGATAATCTGTCCAACCTTCGGTATAAGCTGAAGTACCCGCATTCATTAAATGCAGGGTATGCTCGCATCGCTCTGTATTATGAAGTTTAAAATGAAACCACTGATAAAAATCTGATTGATTGTCTTTAACAATTTCAAGTTGAATGTTATTGGCTTGGCTTTCGTCGATAACGCGGATATTGCCACTGTCAAAGTTTGATGTAATTTGCATATCGTGATCTGCTATTTTTGTTATGAATAGCCACAGTGTACACAATCAATGAAAAGATCAGAAGTAATATGCGCTAAAGTGTTCTAAGAAACAGCCCAATTTCAGACGAATAACCCATAGACTTTGCAATGACAGTATTTTTATCATCAATAACGTAATAGCTTGGGTACCCTTCTATCTTAAATTTGGTTTTTATATCTTCCGTGCCAAGTGCAATAGGGAAAGTTAATTGATGAAGACTTGAAAATTCAAAGACTTCTTTTTGGTCAACATAATCAAGTGCAACCGCAATGACATTTATTTGTGGGTTTTTCTCATATAATGCCTGTAGATTACTTATACTTGCATGACAAATTTGGCACCATGGCGCAAAAAAGTAAACAACCGTTGTTTGCTTTAAAGGGGATAGTACAATGGTTTTATAATCGAGTGTTTCTACAACAATGACTTGCTCGGCTATCTGCTCTCCTGTTGGCAGCATGTCTGTTTCTCGAAGCATCGAGAGGCCTTGAAAGATAGTAAAAAATACAATAATTTGAATCAATACACTTTTCAAAAAATTCACCTTTATAAATAAGTTAATCATTACTTTAATAATGTAATAGCATTATTTATAGACCCGAACATCACAATAAAACTTCAAAAAATTAATAAAAAAAATCCAATACCTAAGCATTGGATTATTATGATGAACGAATAAATCGATATTAACCGATTTGCGTTAAACCGTTCATATAAGGTTGTAATGCCGTAGGGACTTTTAAACTACCATCAGCCTGTTGATAATTTTCTAAAATAGCCACTAAAGTACGGCCAACGGCTAAACCTGAACCGTTTAACGTATGTAACAATTCTGGTTTTTTAGTTTCACTGTTTCTAAAGCGAGCCTGCATACGGCGTGCCTGAAAATCGCCCATATTAGAACATGAAGATATTTCACGGTAAGTATTTTGTGCCGGCAACCAAACTTCAATATCGAATGTTTTAGTGGCACTAAAACCAATATCACCGGTACACAAAATAACCGTACGGTAAGGTAACTCTAATTTTTCAAGAATTTTTTCAGCATGACCTGTGAGTGCTTCTAAGGCGCCAAACGAATCTTCAGGTTTAACAATTTGTACCATTTCAACTTTATCAAACTGATGTTGACGAATTAAACCACGAATATCACGACCGCCTGAGCCAGCTTCACTTCTAAAACATGGAGTATGCGCGCACATTTTAATAGGTAGTTCAGCTTCTTCAACAATCTCATTTCTGAGTAAATTCGTTAAAGGAACTTCTGCCGTTGGGATCAAAGAAAACTTCTTGTTACTCAAGTCGGTATGAAATAAGTCTTCACCAAATTTTGGTAACTGCCCTGTACCGTATAGTGACTCTTGATTCACTAAATAAGGTACGTACATTTCTTGATAACCATGCTCTTGTGTATGAACGTCTAACATCAGCTGTGCAAGCGCGCGGTGCATTTTAGCTATTTGACCACGTAATACGGCAAAACGGGTCCCTGCGAGTTTAGCACCACTTTCAAAATCTAAGCCATTACCGATGCCAGCGCCAACATCAACATGATCTTTAACCTCAAAATCAAATACGCGTGGCGTTCCCCAGCGTTTAATTTCAACGTTGTCATCTTCACTTGCACCTTCGGGTACAGATTCATGAATTAAATTTGGTACGGCAGACAGAATGTCATCAATTTTCGCAAGTACATCGTCTTGTTCGGCTTTTGCTGCATCTAAATCAGCACCTAATTGACTCACTTCAGCTAATAATGGCTGAATATCTTCGCCTTGAGCTTTCGCTTTCCCTATAGATTTCGAACGTGTATTGCGTTGGTTCTGTAACTCTTGAGTTTTAATTTGAAAAGCTTTTCGTTGCTCTTCTAATTGTATTAATAACGCAGTGTCTAATACAAAACCACGTTTCGCTAATTGTGCCGCAGTGGCTTCGATATCATTTCTAAATAATTTTGGATCAAGCATTTTGTTCACATCTACAAGTTGAGTGGTTTATTTATTTGAAAAGGGTCTACTTGGCAGCATAAGTTACTAAGTACAACCCAACACCAGCGGCAAAAACACACAGGCTGACATTCAGTAATATATTTATCATGCCCTTTAAGAATTCACCCTGCTGCATTAATAATAATGTATCAAGTGAAAAGGTTGAAAAGGTCGTGAAGGCCCCTAAAAATCCGATACCAATTAAGGTTCGATAGACACTGACTTCAATAACACCATTTTCAATAAGGCCATATAAGGCGCCCATGATTAATGAGCCCGAAATATTAACCGCCAGCGTGGCAAAAGGGAACCCTTTTCCGAGCCAATTAAATATTAATTGTGAAAAATAAAATCTTAAGCTTGCCCCACATGCTCCGCCAAGTGCTACAAATAGATATAATGAAAAAGTACTGATGTTATTTGTCATAACGTTTCTCATTACTTTGCCGGTTTAATTCATTGAGGTAATGCTGTTTATCTTTAAGTTGTTTTTCCAAACCACGGTCTGTCGGATGATAAAGCGAGGTATGCTGAAGAGACTCTGGAAAATAGTTTTCTCCTGCGGCAAAACCATTATCTTCATTGTGTGCATATCGGTATTCACTACCGTGGCCTAATTCTTTAGTAATGCTACTTGTCGCATTTTTTAAATGAAAGGGTACGTCTAATTCTGAGGTGTTTTTAGCAAGTTCTTTGGCTTGATTAAAAGCCATGTACACCGCATTACTTTTTGGCGCTAGTGCCATATAAACAGTAGCTTGCGCAATTGCTCGCTCTCCTTCGCTGGGTCCAACACGTTGAAAGGTATCCCACGCGTTTATAGCAAGTTGCATGGCCCGGGGATCCGCATTACCAATATCTTCACTCGCAATCGCAAGCAGTCTGCGTGCTACATATAATGCATCACCACCACCGGCTAATATTCTTGCATACCAGTAAAGTGCAGCGTCGGGAGAACTACCCCGTACTGATTTGTGAAAAGCACTGATCAAATCATAGAACGCATCGCCGCCCTTATCATACAAGGCAACTTTATTTCCAGCCACTTGAACGACAGTTTCTAAGGTAACTGTTTTCAATGCCCCTGAAAGAATATCAACACAATTTTCAAATACATTTAATAAGCGTCGAGCATCACCATTAGCTAAGGTTAATAATTGATGTTCTGCTTTATCTTCTATATTAATGGTGACTTTTTTACTGCGTTGCTCGTTGTTACACGCACGCTTTAAAATAATCGTTAAGTCTGCACGTGTTAGTTTTTTCAAGGTATAAACACGTGCACGTGACAATACTGCTTGGTTTAATTCAAAAGCGGGGTTTTCAGTCGTCGCACCAATGAAAATAATCGTTCCATCTTCAATAAAAGGTAAAAAAGCGTCTTGCTGACCTTTATTAAAGCGGTGAACTTCGTCAACAAATAACACGGTACGTTTTTGTTGGCGCTGTAGACGTTGTTTGGCATTTTCTATCGCTTGACGAATATCCTTGATGCCAGAAGTTACTGCTGATAAACGCTCTACTTCTGCATTAGCATGGCTGGCAATAATTTCTGCTAAGGTCGTTTTACCCGTACCTGGCGGTCCCCAAAAAATAACCGAATGACATTTACCTTGTTCAATAGCCAGGGTTAATGGCATACCCGGTGATAAAATATGCTGCTGCCCTTGATAATTTGCTAACGTTTTTGGTCTAAGCTTGGCGGCAAGCGGCTGAAACTCATCACGTTCAATATCAGTGTCATTATTGACTTCGTCTGCGAAATCTAAAGGCAAAGAACCATTAGGCGTAATATTAGCCATTAACGTTGGTCATCTAACTGAACACCTTCAGGAATTTCATAAATAAACAATGCGCTGTCTGGAGAATGCTTGTCATCAAATTGTGAAAGCTTAAAGATACTCAACTGACCTGTAGCGTCTAATATGGTGAAACTATTAAGTTCGTGGCTGTTTTCTTTAAAACGTAACTCTAATGTCTTCACTTGTGCATTATTATCAATCGCATGAATAAGGTAATTATTCTCATCTGTTGAACTAACACTGTAATGTTGCCAAAGTGTTGGATCACTACTCGTTAGCAGTAAAATAGGGGTATTCATCAATGCTTTTTCTAAAAGGTACGCACTGACCTGCTCAACAAAGGGGTCAAAAAACCATAGTGTTACACCATCTGAAACAATTAATGTCTCATCAGGTTCAGCGGTATTCCAATGCACTAAATTAGGTTTTTTAACCGCTAGGGTTCCTAAGGCATTTTGGAGTTCATTGCCCTCTGCATCGAGCACCTGCTGTTTAAAGTCAGCAGTAAAGTACTCGAGCGAAGCTAATTTTTTAATGAGCGTATCTTTTACCATTTGAGACGCTTTTTTCGGTTTTTCTAGGGTATTTATAGGATCATTTATTGGTAAAGCAAAAGCACTCGAGTTGCTCAGAAGAACAGCAGAAATAAATGAAACGACGGCTGTTTTTTTTAGGGAAAAAATCACTCAGTTATCCTTATTAATTTAGTAAGTTGAGGTAAAGATATAACCCCCTATTGATCTCTTACAGGTGGTGGAGCTAATACTTCACGTGCACCATTGTGTCCTGGCGAACTGACCACACTTTGGTTTTCCATATCTTCAACAATACGGGCGGCACGGTTATAGCCGATTCTAAATTTTCGTTGCACACTTGAAATTGAAACACGTCGACCTTTAGTCACAAATTCAACAGCTTCATCATATAAGGTGTCAAGTTCAACGGCTTCATCAGCCTCTGCTTGCTCCCCAGGTAACAATATTTCGTTATCGGTATCACCTGATAATATTTCGTCAACATAATTAGGGGCGCCACGTGTTTTCCAGTCAGCAACCACAGCATGTACTTCATCATCGTTTACAAAGGCGCCATGCACGCGAACAGAAACAGCTTCACCCGGTGGTAAATAAAACATATCTCCCATACCTAGTAACTGCTCTGCACCTTGTTGATCTAGAATAATACGAGATTCCATTCGTGATTGCACTCGAAGTGCCATACGGGTTGGAATATTCGCTTTTATTAGCCCCGTAATAACATCAGCTGACGGACGTTGCGTTGCTAAAATCAAATGCATACCCGCGGCTCGCGCTTTCTGGGCAATTCGTGCAATAAGTTCTTCAACTTTTTTACCGGCAACCATCATCATATCGGCGAATTCGTCAACAAGAATAACAATCGCGGGTAACTTCTCTAATAAAGGCGGCGTTTGAGTAAAAGCATCATTAGGTTGCCAAGTGGGGTCTATTAAAGGCTCTCCGGCTTCAATAGCATTGAGTACCTTTTCATTATACCCTTTAAGATTACGTACTCCTAAAGAAGACATCAGTTTGTAACGACGTTCCATTTCACCGACACACCAACGAAGTGCGTTGGCCGCTTCTTTCATATCGGTGACCACTTCTGCCAACAAATGTGGAATACCATTATAAACAGATAATTCAACCTGCTTAGGATCGATCATGATCATTCGGACATCTTCAGGCGTTGATTTATATAAAATACTCACAATCATGGTATTAACAGCAACAGATTTACCTGAGCCGGTGGTACCTGCCACCAATAAATGCGGCATTTTGGCTAAATCAGCAATAACAGGCTTACCCGATATGTCGCTACCAATGGCCATTGCTAAATGAGATCCTGATGCTGCAAATGCCGGTGCAGAGATAACATCAGTAAAGTAGACCGTTTCTCGGTATTTATTCGGTAGTTCAATACCGATAACTGATTTGCCTTCAATCACTTCCACAACACGGACACTTTTAGCTGATAATGAACGGGCAATATCTTGAGATAAACCGCTTACCTTACTTGCCTTGACCCCAGGCGCTAGATTTAACTCAAAACGGGTTATAACAGGACCCGGAAAAACCCCCACAACTTCAGCTACAACGCCAAATTCTAAAAGTTTTTCTTCCACTAAACGACTCACCAGTTCAAGCTCTTTTTCATCAATAGGGTTTTGAGTTCTATTGGGACGGTCTAACAAATCGAATCCTGGTAGACCTTGATAAGTTGCGCTTTCACTTTTAGGGGTTAATTTTATTGGCTCTTCAACAATTATTGGTTCGACGTTTTCAAAGGCTGCCGTTATTTCGTCTTCACTAACGTGCTCTTGTACATTAAAAGCGATAGGTTCACCGATTAAATCGTCTATGGCGACAAAGTGTTCAATATCTTCTGGGGGATCAAATGAAACATCATTTTTACTGGGCGCAATAAGATCTTGATGTTCTTCTTCATTTATCGCATTAAAAGCATGGTGTAACTCTTTATTTTCATCCGCTAAGCGGTCATCTTGATGAACATTTTCAACTTGTTGCTCTGCAAAGTCGGGTAAAACTATCGATTGTTCTTTTTGCTGATTAGATTCAACCAATCGTGATTGCTTAAGTTTTTCTGCTTTAAATTCAGCCAAATAATCTTTTATTTGTTGCGGTATCGTCAATAAGTATTGCGCAAATAAAATGGTGTAGGCACCGGTTTTATCGATAAAGGCGATTAAAGAAAACCCTGTTAACAATACAAAACCAGAAAATAAGAACGTTAAAAATAATAAGGTACTGCCAACAAACGAAAAGTAAGGCAAGACAGTTTGACTTAATACGTCGCCAATAATGCCGCCAGCAGAGAAATAAAACACATCATCAAAGTTCATACTTGCAATTGATGTTATGCCAATATAAAAAAGAATAAAGCCAATAAACTTCAAACCTAAGGTTAAATAATCTAATTGAATGAGGCGATGATATTTTTGAAACAACAACCAACCCGTTATTGCGGCTACAAAAGGTAGGCTATAAGCAATAAAGCCAAATAGATTTAAAAGTAAGTCAGAAAGATAAGCACCAACAGCACCGCCTAAATTTCGAATGGGGGTTTGATAACCTGTTTGCGACCAACCTGGATCAGCAGGGTTAAAGCTAAACAGCGCCAGCATAATAAACATGGCAAAAACAAATGAAACCAACAAACCAGCTTCAAGTAGTCGTTGCACACCGTTTAATTTACTTTGGGTAGGAGATTCTGTAGACAATATAATAAACCGAGTTAATAGCTATTTTATATCCGCGCCACTGCAAGAAGCATTAGCACAGGTATGTTTATATACAGTAAAATAACAAACTATCGTAAGGAGTTAAATGTTTAAATGACTTACTTTATATGATTTGCTGATTTATCGTTTAATTGGCAAGAAATTAGTCGATTTCACCTCTTCCATCACCATATAACTTCTACTTTCACTTACGGCAGGAAGACGAAGCAAAGTATCACCGAGTAATTCGCGATAAGCGACCATGTCAGCAACGCGCGTTTTAAGTAAGAAGTCAAAGTTACCTGATACTAGATGACACTCTTGAATAACATCTAATTCATGCACGGCTTTCGAAAAATCGTCAAAAACATCTGGGCTCGTTTTCGTTAACGTTATTTCAACCAATACAAGTAAAGCAGCTTCAAGTTTTTGAGGGTTGAGTATCGCTTGGTATCCCTTGATATACTTTTCTTTCTCTAACCTTTTTACTCTTTCTAAACAAGGTGTTGGGCTTAAGCCAACTATTTTAGATAACTCTACATTAGAGATACGCGCATTCTTTTGTAACTCAACAAGGATATTGCGATCGATTCGATCGATACTTTTACTTTGATAACTGGACATTATATAAAACACTACATATTTTCAATGTAACAGGATTATATATTGATATATAAAATAATACGATAGGATAATTCGAGAATAACGCATTATAATAGCCGCAAATATTATAAAACATAACATACAACGAGTGAGACTATTATGATTATTGGTGTTCCTAAAGAAATTAAAAACCATGAGTACCGCATTGGTTTAACGCCTGCTGGCGTTAATGAATTAACGGTTAATGGCCATGAAGTACTTGTTGAAAATAATGGCGGCGAATCAATTGGTTTTGAAAACGGCCAATATATAGCAGCTGGCGCAAAAATAATAAATACGGCGGCAGAAATTTTTGCAACCGCTGACATGATAATCAAAGTTAAAGAACCTCAACCTGCTGAATGTAAAATGTTGCGTCCAGGTCAAATCCTTTTCACTTACCTACATCTTGCACCCGATGCGAAGCAAACTGAATTACTTGTTGCTTCAGGCGCGACGTGTATTGCTTACGAAACCGTAACGGCTGCTGAAGGTGGTTTACCACTATTAGCGCCAATGTCAGAAGTAGCTGGCCGTATGTCTATTCAAGCAGGTGCTCATGCCCTTGAAAAAGCACAAGGTGGTTTAGGTGCTTTATTAGGCGGCGTTCCTGGTGTTGCACCAGCGAAAGTATTAATTATAGGTGGTGGTGTTGTTGGTACTCAAGCTGCACGTATGGCGGTAGGTATGGGCGCTGACGTGACTATATTAGATCGTTCATTACCGCGTTTACGTCAACTAGATACTGAATTTGATGGTCGTTTAAAAACAGTTTACTCTACTGCTGATGCGATGGACCAATTAATTGTTGAAGCTGACTTAGTCATTGGCGCGGTATTAATTCCAGGCGCTGCTGCTCCTAAACTAGTGACAAGAGCCCACATCAAAATGATGAAGAAAGGTGCTGTTGTTGTTGATGTTGCGATTGACCAAGGCGGTTGTTTTGAAACATCAAAAGCAACGACTCACCAAGACCCAACTTATGTGGTAGACGACGTAGTTCATTATTGTGTCGCCAACATGCCAGGTGGCGTTGCTCGTACATCGACAATGGCGCTAACCAATGCAACCATGCCATTTACAGTAATGCTTGCTAATAAAGGTGCCAAACAAGCAATGCTTGATAACGTACACTTAATGAATGGTTTAAACGTGTTAGGTGGAAAAATTACTTATAAGCCAGTTGCCGAAGTTTTAGGCTACGATTATGTGCCGCCTGAACAGGCTATTGCGACTTTATAATAACGAAGTCACGTTTATAAAAATATTTCTTTAATATATAAAACCTCTGTTATATTTTTAACAGAGGTTTTTTTTGTCATATACTATAAAACTGACCATATGGTTAAGTTATGCTATCTTTCGATTAATAAAACTAAAATAAGCTACAGGAAATCAATCATGCAAATTCAGGTTGTCGATTACCAAGATAAAAATGCCCCAAAATTATTTGTTCAAAGCTTGAGAGAAACAGGGTTTGGTGTGTTAATTAACCACCCTATTCAACAGCAGCTTGTTGAGTCTATTTATAAAAATTGGTATGAGTTTTTTTGTAGCGAAGAAAAGTATACCCTAAATTTTGATCCTCAAAAACAAGACGGCTATTTTTCAACAGAAATTTCTGAAACAGCAAAAGGCCACGCCAATAAAGACATAAAAGAGTATTTTCATGTCTATCCTTGGGGCAGGATCCCAGAGCAACTCAAAGCAGAAATACTCAACTATTATAATAATGCATCTGAGCTTGCTGCAGAGTTACTTGATTGGGTTGAAAAATATAGCCCCGTCGAAGTTTCATCTAAATATTCAGAACAACTTTCTAATATGATTAAAGATACGCCAAATACCTTACTCCGTATTTTACATTACCCTCCTCTTAAAGGTGATGAAGAGCCAGGTGCAGTTAGAGCCGCAGCACATGAAGACATCAATTTGTTAACAATATTACCTGCGGCTAATGAACCTGGCTTGCAAGTACAACAACAAGATGGTTCTTGGATTGATGTGCCGAGCGATTTTGGCAGTTTAATTATTAATATTGGTGATATGTTACAAGAAGCTTCAGGGGGTTATTTTCCATCCACTAGCCATCGCGTAATAAATCCATCAGGAAAGGCCAGTGAGAAGTCTAGAATATCACTACCATTATTTCTTCATCCGCGAGATGAAGTTGTTCTATCTGACCGACACACTCAAAAAAGTTATCTTTTAGAAAGATTAAAAGAACTTGGCGTAAAATAGTGATGAGTGATGGCATATAAGGGTTTATATGCCATCACTGTACATTTAACATTGCACTTATAAAATTTATTTATCAAAAAAGTAATTTACCCTCTTGTGATCTTTGCTTAAACTCCCAACTTATAACCTATAATTACATTTATCAATTTTTGGAGTCATACATGAGCGAAGCAAGACATTGCCCGTTACTCATTTTAGGATCAGGTCCAGCTGGTTACACTGCAGCTGTTTATGCCGCACGCGCAAATTTAAAACCAGTGATGATTACTGGTATGCAACAAGGTGGTCAATTAACAACGACGACTGAAGTTGAAAACTGGCCTGGTGATGCCGATGACCTTACCGGTCCTGCATTAATGGATCGTATGCAAAAACATGCTGAAAAGTTTGATACTGAAATTATTTTTGACCATATCAACGACGTTGACTTTTCGAGCCGCCCTTTTACTTTAAAAGGCGATAGCGGAAGTTATACCTGTGACGCATTAATCATTTGTACTGGTGCTTCAGCTCAATACTTAGGTCTACCTTCAGAAGAAGCATTTATGGGTAAAGGCGTCTCGGCTTGTGCTACCTGTGACGGTTTTTTCTATCGTAACCAAAAAGTTGCGGTTGTTGGCGGTGGTAATACCGCTGTTGAAGAAGCCTTATATTTATCAAACATTGCTTCTGAAGTGCATTTAGTTCATCGCCGTGAAACTTTTCGCTCTGAAAAGATTTTAACCGACCGTTTATACGAGAAAGTTAAAAACGGTAATATTACCCTTCACTTAAATCAAACGTTGGATGAGGTTTTAGGTGACAACATGGGTGTTACCGGTGTTCGTTTGAAAGAGACTCAGTCTGACACGACTAAAGATCTCGAGGTAATGGGTTGTTTTATTGCTATTGGTCACAAACCAAATACTGATATTTTTAAAGACCAATTAGACATGAAAGACGGTTACTTAACGATACAAAGTGGTACTCAAGGTAATGCGACTCAAACCAGCGTTGAAGGTGTTTTTGCTGCCGGTGATGTTGCTGACCATATTTATCGTCAAGCAATAACGTCTGCTGGTGCCGGTTGTATGGCCGCGCTAGATGCAGAACGTTACTTAGACGCTAAAGGCACTTAGTCATTGAACAACCAGATTATCAAACTACTGAGTATCGATAATCTGGTTTTCCCTCCTCTGGAAAATGCACTTGATGAACCAAATGGCCTCCTCGCTTTTGGTGGTGATTTATCTGTAGCCCGATTACAGTCAGCTTATCGTTCAGGCATATTCCCCTGGTATAGTGACGGCGAGCCTATTATGTGGTGGAGCCCTGATCCGCGCGGTATTATTTTAACCGACCAATTACGCATTAATCGCACCTTGAGAAAAGTATTAAAACAGCAAAACTTTACGGTAACATTAAATCAAGCCTTCAATCGTGTTATCAATTATTGCGCCGATGCTCCCTTTCGAAAAGAAGAAACATGGATAGTTGACGATATGCTTGATGCCTATCAACAGTTGCATGACCATGGTATTGCACACTCTATTGAAGTTTGGATGGACGATGAATTAGCCGGCGGTTTATATGGTGTAGCAATTAATGGCTGCTTTTCTGGTGAATCGATGTTTTATCGAAAAAGTAATGGTTCTAAAATAGCACTGGTTTATTTAAACAACTTATTAAAACACCAAAACATTCCATTAATTGATTGCCAAATGCTTAACCCATTTTTAGAAGATATGGGCTGCATAGAAATTCCACGTTCACAATACATGGCATTACAAGCAACAGCATTGTCTGTTTCACTACCTTCTGATTTTTGGCTACCTCGCCAACTGACATTAGCGCCTTAATTCGATAACTACCATTAGAAACTTGATATGAGCACAAATTTTCAGCTAGGTATTACCCAATCCTTTCCATGTAATTACTTGCCTAACCAACAAGAACGTTTATTGATTGCAACCGACGAACGTTTACACAACAGTGAACATTATGGTTGGTTAATGTCACAAGGTTTTAGGCGCAGTGGCGATCAAATATATCGGCCTCATTGCGAACTCTGCTCTGCATGTAAGTCTTTGCGGGTCTTAGTGAAAGAATTTTGTTTATCTAAAAGTCAAAAGCGCAATATTAAAAAAAACAACGTGTTCACCATTAACGTTTCAACTGAAAAAAAAGCCATTTATTACCCATTGTACGAAAATTATATCAATACTTTACATACAGATGGCTCAATGTTCCCAGCCACGGCTGATCAATATAACAGCTTTATCAATTGTAATGTTACAGAGCAGCTATACCTTGAAATTTGGCATAAAAGTGAACTTATCAGTGTTGCGGTAACAGATATCCTAAAAGACGCTCTATCTGCCGTATATACCTTTTACCATCCAGGTTATAATAAGCACGGTTTAGGTGTATTTTCAATTTTGCAGCAAATTGCGTTAGCAAAAGATATGCTGAAGAATTTTCTTTATCTTGGTTACCAAATTAACGAATGTAAAAAGATGAATTACAAGAATCGTTATTACCCACACCAAGTCTTAATAGAAAACAGCTGGCAAACGGTAAATAAATAACACTATAGCTTTACATTCCAGCCTGTTTTCGGCATTATCTGCCCAGATTTTTGTTTATGCACAACTTTAGAGGTTTAGCGCCCAATGGCGAAAGAAGAAAATATTGAAATGCAAGGTACGGTTCTTGATACCTTACCAAATACTATGTTCCGCGTTGAACTAGAAAATGGTCATGTTGTAACGGCACATATTTCAGGAAAAATGCGTAAGAACTACATTCGCATATTAACGGGTGATAAAGTAACGGTTGAATTGACACCGTATGATTTATCTAAAGGCCGTATTATTTTCCGTGCTAGATAATTAAGACCCTATAAAGCTAAAAGCCCTGTGAATAATATTCACAGGGCTTTTTTATGACTTTAAATATGTATCGATAAATCTAGAGTTCAATCATTGGCGATTAAACCAGCTTTTTTAATAAGCCGTTGCTAGCATCTTCAACTAAATCTAATACAAACTTAAATCCCCTCGCCCCTCCGTAATAAGGATCAGGTACTTCTAACTCTTCAAAATTATCTGCATACTCTAGAAACAATTGAATTTTTTCATGTAAATGCTCTGGTGCTAACTTTTTTAGCTCTTTAACATTATGCTCATCCATTGCTAAGACCAAATCAAATTTGGTGAAATCTTCAATAATGACTTTACGTGCTTTAATTTTGTCAAATGAGTAGCCACGTTCAATGCCTATCTTTTGTGCACGATGATCGGGTTTTTCACGCGCATGAGAACCCGTTGTACCCGCAGAATCTATAGTTAAAGAAATACCCTTTTCTTTAACTTTATGACGAAAGACCGCCTCAGCACTTGGCGAACGACAGATATTGCCCATACAGACAAATAAAATGCTATTTATTTCTTTATAATTCATAAGCTTAGCTACCAATTTCCATGTGTTTGACATATGACTTTTAGCATTTTTCATACTAATAAAATCAATGACTTATGTTTTTTTTAGGGAGTTTATAAAACTATTTTGTGCTATTTTTGTAAGAAGGTAAAGGATAATTCTCTGAAGATAGTGACTTTACATAAAACTGAAATTATTGAATCGAACTTCCAAAACTAAGTTTCTAGCGCTTGATATATATTTCAAATAAAAAAGATCATATCCAACGATGAATGGAGATAAACGAACTATCACTCGCCAACAAAATATCCTTTTATTAAGTACGTTAACGTACAGAGTAATTATAAGTACAACGATAAAATAACCGCTACTTTGCCTTTACCAATAAGGCTACTTTTTATTATCGATATGGATCCAGTGTGCAATTACAAATACCTTTGGGTATCGCGCTTGGTACTGTTATATATACACTAAATACGAATGGGAGATAAACATGTTATTTCGCCAATTTTTTGATTCTGAATCCAGCACTTATAGCTATCTGTTGGCTAGCGATAGTGGCCACGAAGCGTTACTAATTGACCCAGTAATAGACAAGGTGGATATGTACCTGAAACTAGTCGAACAACTCGATGTTCGACTAGTACGAGCTATCGATACTCATACCCATGCCGATCATATCACCGGTCTTGGAAAATTGCGGGAAAAGACAGGTTGCATCACGGTAATGGGCGAACAGACAGAAGCCGACTGTGTGTCTGAAAAAATTAGGGAGGGCGAGCACATCCGGTTGGATGGTATTGATCTGGAAGCGTTGTACACGCCTGGCCATACCAATGAGTCTTATAGCTTTTTGCTTCATAGCGAACGGCCAGCAGTATTCACCGGCGACGTGTTGCTGATTCGTGGCAGTGGCCGAACCGACTTTCAAGGTGGTGACGCTGGTCAAAGCTATGATTCTATTACTAAAAAGATATTTACGCTACCGGATTCAACGCTGGTATACCCAGCGCACGATTATAAGGGCTGGACCCGCAGCAGCGTTGGTGAGGAAAAGGCTCATAACCCGCGGTTGGCCGGCAAGAGCCGTGCGGAATATATCGACATTATGAACAACCTAGATCTGCCTGATCCGAAGATGATGGATGTTGCCGTTCCGGCGAATCTTGACTGCGGTTTAGCTGCAGATGCATAGCAAAATGACAGTTTAACCATTCATTCACACTACAATCAGGAGAAATTTTTATGCTTACGTTTTTAACTGCACAACAGATGATCGATGAAGCCAAAAAAGTGGCTGACACTGTCGATATTGAAAAGGTAAAGGACCTACGTGGCAGCGGCGCGCTAGTGCTCGATGTTCGTGAACCCAATGAGTCGCAGGAAGGCCATCTGGAAGGTGCCATCGCTATACCACGTGGTGTATTGGAAATGAAAATTTCCGACGAAGAAAGCGATCACCAACGGACTATAGTCACCTATTGTGCCAGCGGTGGTCGTGCCGCGCTAGCCGCAGCAACGTTACGAAAAATGGGCTACATTGCAGTTCTTGCATCAGAAGCAGGCTTTAACGATTTGCAGGCTGCCGGACTACCTTGTAGTAAGCCCAACTAAATTCCAACACGAACATAGACACCTTATCTTTAGTTAGATTTTGGTGTCCGTTTTATCGGAATTGCATCGGGTAAACGGGTATTACTGAGTTTAGCATTAAATTTTCAAGGAAAACTATCACCTAACCTACAGTGGTTTATTGGATATCCTGTGGCTCTTTTGAGTCACACTTCATACAGTTTAATTGATGGCCTAACATCGCACTTCGACCCTTTTCTGTCGTTACCCAAGGACGACATATAAAAGGGGGATTATCCCTAACGTGCTGAAAGTGACCACATTGTAATTGGGCGACCCAATCCTCTTCTTCATCTTTATGATAACCCACAATAGGTTGGTTCATTAATAGACTCAAGCCTAGTTAAGTAAATGATAATGGCTAGTTGAAACTGATTAAAATAAGTGCCATCCAATTTTATATCTGTTTTACTTGTTAGGTGATATTTTCTTCTTCATGCAAGACAAAACTAACCAATTTATGAACAATTGGAGAGATGATAATGATGACTGGAAAGGCAATGATAAAAGCAAAGCTCCAAGCCTTTAACCAAATATCAACAATATTTGACACCATACCCACGTTAAAAATACTTATAAAAAAAGACATAATGCATGACATAAGTAACGCCATAAAAAAAGAGAATACTATTTTGTGATGTTTACGTGAAATCATTTAGATACTCAAAAATGCTGAAGTGCGTATGAGCTAATAAAAGCCAGCTGTTATTGTTCGTTTGAACGCCTGCTTATATTGAGCTTACCAATCCAACCGCGATTGCCTGCGGTTCATTACTAAAAATAGCCATAGCCGTGTTCATTTTTTTAAAGCCAAGTTTACTATAGAAGCCTTCTTTGCCGGGACTCGCATACAAAATTATTTTTTTGTGACCAAAAGATAATTTAATTAATTGTTTAATAATATCACGCCCCAACCCAATACCTTGGTATTTAGGATGAATTGCAACATCACATATATATGAGCAATCAAGTCCATCAGCTAACGCTCGGCCGGCCCCAATAAGTTCTTGGTTTTCAAAAATAAAACACTTAAATTTACTATTCGAAAATACAATTTTGAGATCGTCTGCTGGTTTATGACCTAATGGCGCAATACGATATAATGCGGATAACTGTTCCCAATCAATGGCAGATTGTTCATAGACCCATGAAAAATTTTGCATAGATTCCTTTATATAAAGCGTAATTAAACAACAATAACTAATAAACTAACGCTGCGAAGTATAAACTAGTCAGCTGATTAGCGGGTATTTGAGTTATTTGTTATATGGCACTTTTAGCCAAACCTTGGTTGATTTTATGTTGCATATAAATAACATGGAATATTGAGGTAATAAATGGGTTTAACCAAAGTTTGTCACCTTTATTGGCACCAGCAATTAAATTAATACGTTTACGCACCATAATTATCCATGTTACATCGAAAATAGAGGATATTACATGAAAACCAATCATAACATTTAAAATATCAGGCTCCTGCCAATTGGCTAGCGCATGAAGTAAGCTACCCAATGAAAGCATATATAAAAAAAGGGTTATAAAAATAAAGGTTTTAGATATTTTTAATTCGGTATGTTGGTTTATTTGACCTGAGAATTGATACAGCTTATACATCAAATATGAGCCAAGTGTTAACACACAAAGCACTAATATCTTTAATACTGATGCAATAGCAAACACTCCGGTAAATCCGTTTTTCATTTATCTATCCCAACCCTTTTGTCTATCTAACGTCTGATTCACTGTCAAAAAAAAGTTAACTATAATCCACGAGATAAGAACATAATAATTTAAGGTACTCGTAATGAGTGTCCTGTTATAAAGTATTTATACTACCGTAAATGAAAAGGTTAATTTACAATCAATATACTTAAGCATGCGATTAACTATTGTGGGTATATCAATGCTATTAGTCCCTGAATCAGCGCTTACTGAAATGAATATATCACAATCATCTATCTCAACTCTTTGACGTACGTAATAGTCATTTATATCATCAAAATTTTTATCTGTTAATGGCACACAAACAACATAACGATTATTTTCAACATGATTATTACGAAAAGCCCCTAATATCTCACGCTCTAGTGTAAAAGCTTGCATCTTATCTAAGTGATTAAATCTAAAACTTATTTCTGCATCTGTGTTCAAATTTTCCATCTCACCCTCTTTGCTTTATAGCGTTCTACTAGCGGCTAATTATTTATTAGCCATTTGAGCGCCTTGTTCGCAATACCCTACATTAACTATTTTGATATTTTAGTCTTAGCCAAACTCAATAGTCTACTTTTTACTTGGGAATGTAAGCCCAAACTTACTAGGCCAGTCGAAAATATAGAGATAAACATAATACTCTTTATAATTTTATCACCTGTGAATAAGGTAAATAGTATCAGTAATACTGCATAACCTACGCCTATTAAACCTAAGAAAAGGCACATCCCTTTCATATCATTATTCATTATATTCCCTTAATAGATCATAAAAAATTTAAAGGTTCTCAAACATTATGCACCGTAACATATCCTGAGGGTTTTCATGATTTAACGTAGACAAAAAACCAAGCTAACCGCATCCTAATATAACCTATAAAAAAACTGTATATTAACAAACCTGTTTTACCGCTAATTCGGGTGGTACCAAAGGGGCAATATCGTTGACATAAAAAGAATCACTCGATGCTTGATCCCACCAAGTTAACCACATTCCATCAAGGTTTCCTTGCATCAATTGATGGTCTGTTAATTCAGGTACTGTATGAGTACTTGATTCTAGCATGCCATTAGGTGTTCTACGTTTAATCATGTTGTAGGTCAGTTGGCTGACATCATCTAACCCCATGCTCCCCAGTAACTCAAAAAAACTATTCAAAGTGTGATGATGAAATGAGGTTACTCGCTTGGCCTTGACATCAACATCTATCGCTTTAGAGCGATTTTTATTTTGAGTGGCAACACCCGTCGGACACATATTAGTATCGCATTGCCTAGATTGAATACACCCTAAAGACATCATAAACGTTCGGGCTGCGTTAACGGCATCTGCACCAAAGGCTACCTTGTTCAGTATGTCAAAACCCGATGCTGTTTTACCCGCTGAAATTATACTTATTTTCTCTCTAAGACCTAAACCAACCAGTGCCTGATGGACAAAGTATGTACCTTCTAAACAAGTCATGCCCAGTCTATTACTAAACTCTACCGGAGCTGCGCCCGTTCCACCTTCAGCGCCATCAACAGTAATAAAATCAACATATATGTTGCTTTCAATCATCGCTTTCCCCAAACATAAAAACTCAGCGGGGTTGCCTACACAGAGTTTAATACCAATAGGTTTCCCGTCACTTAGCTCTCTAAGTTGATTTACAAATGAGAGTAATTCAAACGGGGTTTTACATTCAGGGTTAATCGCAGGAGAAACACAGTCTTTATCTTTACTAACTCCTCTTATCTGTGCGATTTCATCCGTTATCTTTGCTTTAGGAAGCACACCACCATGGCCTGGCTTAGCGCCTTGCGAAAGCTTTATTTCAATCATCTTAATTTGTTTTAATTGGGCTGTTTTGGCAAACGCAGCAGGATTAAATCTCCCCTCTTCATTTCTACAGCCAAAAAGGCCAGTACCAATTTGCCACACTAAGTCACCACCGTGTTTTAAATGATAAGGGCTGACGCCACCTTCTCCCGTATTATGGTAAAACCCACCTGCTTGAGCGCCTATATTCATGGCTTCAATGGCCTCTGCACTTAATGCCCCATAACTCAGTGCAGATATATTGAGTCTTGAAGCTTTATAGGGCTGCCCGCATTGATCTCCACCAATAATAACGTGCTTAGATGCTTCTTTTATTGTTTTGGGTGCTAACGAATGCCATATACTTTGATAGTTAGTTTGCATTAAATCTCGTTGGGTACCAAAGGGAATAGTGTCAGTTACAGACTTGGCCCGTCGATAAACTAAATCTCTTTGCTCACGATTAAAGGGCATTTCTTCTGTGTTATTAGCAATAAAATACTGTTGAATTTCAGTGCGTATCGACTCAA
Source organism: Colwellia sp. Bg11-12 (assembly GCF_014076955.1). NCBI lineage: Bacteria > Pseudomonadati > Pseudomonadota > Gammaproteobacteria > Alteromonadales > Colwelliaceae > Colwellia > Colwellia sp. Bg11-12. The sequence goes on along the minus strand of NZ_JACGUZ010000052.1, from coordinate 27,407 downwards.
AAAAATAACGAAAATAGGCAATGACGGGGTATAATTTATTTAAGGTATGCTTGCTAAGGGTAAGGTCATAAGCGCCAATTACCGAATAGGCAAGCGTAAGCCACATAACAAAATTGGGAAACCATCCGCCTATACGGTAAACCAGTATAAAGCTACTGATGTTACCAACAGTCAAAACTAACCAGTAAAACTTTTGCGCTAACGTCATTTTAAATATCCTCATATATTTTCAACATGGCTAATTTACCCCATTTATCAATGAGATGATATTTATGGGTTCAATACGGTATTAATCACCACTGATGCTGTATTTCGCCATTTGGTATCAATGATGCTGACAAAACCCTCCAAACTAAGCACTACTTTTGTGTTTCTCTGTAAACGGTTAACTCCGTTAAAAGCCAATTTTTACTTTTAACAACGGCTTTATCAGTGCAATGAATTTTATAATATTTGCCTGAAATTTTACTCTTGGTCGCTGAATATTTAATGAAGTCTTCACTAGATTCAATATCATCTGAGTAATATTGGTATTTCTTTTTTATATGTTCAACGGCTTCTCTGCCATTATACAGGTTGCCATTTCGTTCATACTGGCAATCTGTTGATGCTATAAAACGTAGCAGATGATTAATTTCATCTTCTTGGGTTGAAGCAAAAACATTTAATGAACATATGGATAACAAAATTAAGATAAATTTAAACAAATTCAATGGGCGTCCTCCAATACCATGACTTCATGGGTTTTATACATATCTTACTTTCTACTTGTTATATATATTCTCACACCAAAGAGCGTTAAGGTGAACAGTAAAAATAACCCTAAAATGCCTACTAACTGGTTAAAACCATTAAAGGGTGTCCATTGCAAATAATGTATTTTATATAACAAGTTTATAAGCCTAGTATCATTACCTTTTTGATTAAGGGTTAAGCGATCCCAATTAAGCTTAATTTCAACACCTGTACTTGTAAGGGCATGATCACCATTAATCTTAATTATTTTTCCGTACCGTTCTTTATGGTTTAAAAAAGCATCCTCTAAAAGCGCTTCGTATTGCAACTGAGTGGGAAATTTTTTAGGTAAAAGAGAAACAGGGTCTAAATGTTCAACTTTTCCTTTTGTTTTTACTAATAAATGATGCCCTAAAATGGTATTAATCAACTTTGCCTCCTGCCAATCAGGAGCAGAGACGAGCAATGAATTCTCAAGCGGATAAGTTTTTAAACTTAGCTGTTCGTAGGCTTCACTGTAACCTGGTTTTATAAAAAAGATTAATCCAGTTAATGTCCAACCTAGCATTGGCAATACTAAGATCAAACCTATAATTTTATGTGTTTTTCTACTTTTCATTATGAACACTTCTATCTGAAACTTACATCATATAATAATGTAGGTTTAACGCGGTAAATAGTTGGCTAATATGGAGAAAAGACATGAGCCAACCGCTTTTTAGTGAGTTTTATTCTATTGTTGTAAATGCCCTTCCACCGAGTGATCAGCGATTAATCCCACCTTTTTATTGGGATGGTAGTTTGTCATCTTTGGTATTTATTATTCCATCTCTGGCGTATAAACAAATATGGTAGGAATTCTCGTCGAAAAGTTCATCAAGCGTATATGTTGAATAATCTATAGTGGCATCCATACCGGAACTGCTCCTGGGGTTTTAAAGCCAGATAACGTAAAAATAATAGCTAACTAAAATAAGCGATGAAGAGACAAAAACCAACTATTTTTTGTTCTTATTGTTACGTTTATACTTTTATTAAAGCCCATTAAGCTATATGGAACGAATAATTTGCAAAACTTCAAACTGATTTACATTAGAAATGATATACCCGTAGCTTCAAGTACTATATGTTAGGCGTAATAACACCCTTTGATTAAAAACCTGATGACATTAAAAGTAGATTTAAGACAATTTCTCGACGAGCAAGGTCATGTACTCGCATTGACTGAACAAGCTAAAACGATTTTCAAATTTTTAACAAAAATTGTATCGTCAGTGTCTGAAAATATTGAACAGCCCCTCATTGATGTTCAAGTCAAATGTGACACCCGAGCGAGTGGACTTATTTGTGCGGGTGAGATTAAGGCAAAGTCTATTGAGCTTGATAATATTGAGTGGCATTGTGACACCTGCGAAGCTACCGGAACCATATCAAATTGGCGAGAAAGTCTCTGGGACAAACAAGCACGTACAATACATTAATTGATGTCTACTGCTTCGATAATTAGTCGCACAAACAATTTGAACGTCTGGTCTGGTTATTTACCTGTTAATAGATGATATATTGTTATAATACAGATAAACCAAGCTCCGCTTCAAGACCCCTTAACGGTTGACTGATGAACTGAAGCGCTATTAAACCAATAGTCATCTTGGTTTATTTTATCTGTTGTTGATAATATTATCTTTAAAGAAGTCGCTGAAAACGCCCTCTCTAAAGATAAAACCAAGGACAACCCTTAGCTATACATTAATAAGTACTAATATCTGACAAGTTAATAACGTGCTGAGTAAAAACATCACCTGTTACATTTTTTAATCGCAGCGTAATGGTTGGATCTTTACGTGCCCAGTCTATAAGTACTTCACCATAATTTACTTTGTTGGTAAAATCACCGACGCGATGTTTATTCGGGCTAACGTTTTTCCATTCTTGCGTTAATCCAGAGCTTGTTACTTCCCAGAGCGGATAATCAACATCGGTAGAAACTTTGGATACTTCTCCCCAATGTGTATCCCCACTAATAATCAGTACGCCATTAACCTTATGCTTTTTGATCAAAGCGAACAGTCGCTTTCGGTCACTCGGAAAATTAGCCCATGATTCCCAGCCGGTAAATTCAGACAGTAACTGTAAGCTTGAGCCAATAATTTTAATTGCAGCAGGTTTTTTAAGTTCGCTTTCCAACCATTGCCATTGTTCTTCCCCTAACATTGACGCATTTTCAACTGTACTCGGTGAATATGGTCCCATATTGTTAGGTTTGCGTTCAAGCTTGTAGTCAATGAGTGATACGGGGTTTAGCGCTGCTCTGTTCCAGCGTAAATCCGGTAAAATAACATGTACTTTTTCTTGACCTGTGCCATAGATATAGGAAGTATAAATACCATTTTTTTGAGAATAACGGTCAGAGTCTTTAGGCTCTTGCCAAAAATCTAGCATTAACTTTCGTGAGATTTCCTTTTCAGGGTATTCAGCACCAGCATCATTTTCACCGTAATCATGGTCGTCCCATATCGCGATTGTTTCTGTACTTTCACGCAAGGCTTTAATACCAGGTATATTCCCCAAACGTGTGTATTTATCGGCGAGTGCTTGCATATTTTCAGTGTCGCCATAGACATTGTCACCAAGGAAAATAAATAAATCGGCTTGTTCTTTGTTTATTGCCTCTAAAATCGGCATACTTTTATCTTGGTGGCTACAAGAGCCAAACAGTATTTTTTCTACTTTTGCTTGTGCCGTTAGCACCATGCACGAAGCGCTAACGAACAGTAACGCGATTAACTTAACTTTTTTCATTAAAATACTTCCTTAATTGCTGACGCTATATCAGCATTAAATTTTTGTGGGTTTTCACCTAATAACGTTAAGGCCGTTGCAGCAATTTGACTTTGCTTAACCTCATTTTGAGTGATCACTTGTCCTTTTGCTTTGATGCCCGTTCCTATTGCCGCAAACCAAATATTTTCTGAGCCAACAATGCCTTGAGGAAAAGCCTCTAAATTTTTCATGTATTCTTTTACCGCATTTTCAGACGCATGATGTTGCCAATCATCAGCGTTACTGCCACGCCCATGGTCGGTAGTAATTAATAAAACCGTCTTGTTTTTATATTCAGGAGTTGTTTGAATAGTCTGCCATAAGTCTTCAATAAATTTATCGGTTTGATGAGCAGAACTCAAATAACTATCGTATTGACCGTCGTGGGCAAAATCGTCAGTCTCGCCAAACGAAATAGTCATCACTCTTGGTTTCTGGCTTAATAAGTAATCTTTAGCAAAGCGATAGGTAAAACTATCGAGCCTTACGTTATGCCAAGGGCTAGGGATTTCTTGTTGCATTGCATTAAGTAACGTCATCTCATCAGACAAGGGATACCCGTGTGCTGGCGTAAACCCAGCATTAATATGCATGTTATTACGTTCAACATTTAAGATTGCCGGAAAAACATCCCAACTGCCAAAAGCGGCAAGTTTATTAACATATGACTCTTTATTATTTAGCCATTCAATAAATGAAACATGCGGATTAGGCACCTTTTTATTACTATTTATCTTTGGATCGGTAATACCTGTAAATATTTCACTGTAACCCGGATACGAAAAATGCCAGTTATTAGCAACAGACATCGTAGAGCCTAACTTTCGATTACCAATAACAATACCTTCTTTAACAATGGTATTCCAAAAAAAAGGCATAAGAAGTTCACGACGTTTTTCTTCTTTTTCATGCCAAAATTTTTCAGTAATGTGGTTTGATTCTCGAACAAAATTTTCATCGTTGAGTAATTTTTTATCAGCGCCGCCAAAGAGTTCTTGCCAGCGTAATCCGTCTATCGTAATTAATATTAAGTTTTTAGCGCTGTCTTTCACTAAAGGAGTATTCGGCGCTAAGGACGTTGTTTCAGCGAAAGAAGAAATGCTGAGAAATAGTAAAGTAAAAAATAAATGTTTAGACATTTTTGTAGCCCATTTAAAGGGGTTAAAAATAGATAAAACCAAGTAAATAAAATTTACTTGGTTTTTATTAAATATAACGCTCATTCACCCAACGCTAAGATTAAAAGCTTACCGTTAAGGTCATTGATGCTGTACGAGGTGCACCAATAAAGAAAGCAGTGCCATTACCTGTCCCTGTCGACAAGAAACTTTCATCTGTTAAATTATTAACCACGAATGCTAAGTCAAAAGACTTAAGGACATTGCTATCAATACTTGCGCCATAACCTGCGTTAAAGTCAACAACCGTATAGGAATCTGCATCGCCACGTTCACCGGTATACTTGGCAGAAAGCCCCAATCGAAAACTTTCAAGTGTGTAGTTAGTCGATAAAACAAACATATCGTCAACCGAATCAATCACTTTACTACCTGATTCAAACCCAGGGGCATTACCGACATATGTTGAATCGTTGTTCGTGTACGACGAATAAATATCCCAATTCTCGTTAAAACGGTAACTGGCACTTATTTCAAACCCTGTAGAGTCGATGCCACCTACATTAAGATAAGTACCATTGGTACCTATGCTGTAATCAATACCTGAGGTATCGCTACCTGGAGAGATAAACGTGATGCGGTTATCAAATGAGATTGAATAGTAAGTTGCAGAAAAATCAATGTTTTCATTGTTATAACGTACACCAACATCAATGTTTTCAGCTGTTTCAGGCTCAATTTCATTAAGTGTTGATGAATCTCGCTCTAAAACACCATCTTTAATTGCTGAGAAGTTTTCACTGTAACCCGCAAAGACTTCAGTCGTGTCATTAACTCTATAAATAACACCCGTACTTAATAAAACATCAGAGTCACTGTTTACTTCACCCGTAACACCTTTTGCAAAGTTATCGTATTTTTCTACATCAACAAAGTATTTTTGCATGCCTAGGTTAACCGTAAGATCACCAAAATCTAGCGTGTCTTGGGCGTAGAGCTTTAAGGTGTCTGTTTGAAAACTATTACTATATTGTGTCCAATAAGGCGTTTCATCAAAGTGATGATAAACACGAGCGTCTATAACTTTATGCCAGTCACGTGACTCGTCACGGTCTGTAGTTTCAGTCCATAAACCCAGAGAAATATCATTGATGCCAATTGACCAATCAAAATTAGCGGTCATACCTAAACGGCTTTTTTTGTAGTGAGTATGACGATATGACATAACAGGAACGGCGCTTCGGTCGTAACAAGAAGGCGCTAACTCTGGGCCTGAGTCCCAAGGATAAGCTAAATTGTCGGTACACCCAGCCGAAGGTGCTAAAGGGTTACCTAGTGGATCAGTAAAGCCATATTGGCTGTCGATAGAACCACCTTCTGTGGTTGGCTCACCTTGAGCATTAACTGCAGACACTAAATAAGGTGGGATCCAATCACCACGTCCGGTATTGTTGTGCATATAAGGCGAGATTTGAAAACCCATCGTTGATGAAATATCGTATTCAAATTTTAAATAACCTAACGTATTTTCACGCAAGGTTGACCAGCCTTCAGCAAACATTTGATCAAAATGAGGAACACCCGTCCAATTCCACGTTAATTGATCCCAGTCAGGTGATTGATCAAATTGGGTCTTACTGACTGAGTTATAATTGTCTTCATCGGCATCATCGTAAGACAAACGCCCAGTAATATTTAATTGGCCTAATTCGGTAACAAATTTAAATTCAGCATGCTCTCTTGCCATTCCACCATTTGAACCTTCGCCAACCCAACGACTGGTTGATGTTGATGAATAGCTAGCGTAGGCGTACGTATTGTCAAACAATAGGCCAGTGTCGTGGCGAACAAAATATCTTGTCGCATCATGATCACCTTTAGTTAAGGCAAATTTCGTTGTTTTTTCAAAAGCGGGCATCGCACTGACAAAGTTAAATGTTCCCCCTAAGGCATCTAATGAGGCCGAAGAAATATCTGAAGTACCTTGTGATACTTGTATAGTCTCCATGTTTTCTGAATCAAGATAACGGTTGGCCTTTGCACCACCGCCATAGTTAGAGCCACCATTAGGAATTCCATCAATAGTCATGCCTAATTGTTGTTGATTACCATCAATACTAAAGCCACGCATCGTTATGGAAGTAGACCAATCATCACCACCAAAAGCATCGCCTTCGTTAATGCTGATACCGGGCAAGTTGTCCATTAACGCTAAGACACTGGTTATGCTCGACTGTTGTTGCACCATTTTCACGTCAATTTCATGGTTGGCATGAGATAACTTTTTAGCAACAACAGACACTTCTTCCATGGTGCTTTCTTGGGTTTTCACTTCTTCTGCTAAAACATTAAACGCAAATGTTGATGATATAGCTAAAGCAATTAAACTTTTTTTACGAGAGTTAGACATTGTTTTCCCTTTAGGACATTTTTGAGTATTTATAATGCCGATAGCATGCCTTTGAAATATGACTAAATATGTTCAAAGTAATGACGTTTAGGTTAAGAAAACATGTCACTTTTATTAATATAAATGTCATTAAGAAGCGGGTTAGTCTTCAATAACATATTAATCGTCAGGAATAATGGCCGTAAATAACCCGATGAGAAATTTAATGTGTTGCCACATTGGTATTTGTCTAGATGCTTTGAAATAAATTTTGCGTATGGCCTTTACTGTCAGGTTGCTGACATAAAATTCCATAGAAAAAGGAATGATTTCGATTAGGTGAAATTTTTTCGCGCTTAAACGGTTTGTTATATCTCACGATACTCTGACTTAATTAAGCCAAAACATTTAAGATCGTGAAACTGATTTTTCCAATATCCACTTTGACGGCGAATACCTTCTTCTTTAAAGCCTACTTTGAGTAAAACAGCCTCTGAGGCTGAATTCCCTGGAACGGTATCACCTTGAATACGATTCAACTTACCACACGGTAACTCACCAGAAAATGCTGATTTAACAATCCTATTCACCGCTTCAGTTGTGAAACCGTTACCCCAGAAGTTAGGCAGTAAATCATAACCTATAACAGTGTTTTTCATTTTAGAACTCCACGTATTAAAGCCACAAGTCCCTATTAATTGATTGGTTTTTTTTAAACGTATAGCCCAGCGAATACCAGAATTGTCTTTAAAGCGATCGTTAAAAAACGCTATTAAATTAATCGCTTGTGATCGCTCAGTAAAGGCCTCTAGATCATAATATTCAACAACTGAATTGTTAGAGAATAAATCAAATAAACTATTTGAATCTGCACTCGCTAATTTATCTAACCTTAAACGATTAGTCTCTAATACTGGAAATAACAACCTAAATACTCCATAAATATAACGTCCCTTTAAGAGACTTTTAATCGTTAGTTAAAATGTTCAGTAAAGCAGCAAAATTTACTGTTGTTATGCTGTTTTACACACTTGTATGTGTTTTTGAATTGTTTCTTAACCAACTTATCATTGAGGGATAGAGATCAATAATTTTTTCTTTCGTTAATTTTTTATACAAGCGTTTAAGTTCGTTATTATGGCAAGTAATCGATAAGCTTTTTCCATTGTAGTTAATTTCAGCTTTTGGTCTGCTGCCCCAATAAGTTAAGTTGACCACTTTGTTTTCAGGTAGCGCATTAAAATCTAAGTTTTGACTAAAAAAACGTCGGTAACCAACGCGAAATATGTACTTTGCAATGCCATGTAATGGTCGCTTGCTTGAGATCTGCCACTACAACAAAGTAATAAAAAAAAATATATACTTCAAATCTACTCCTCCTTAAGTATAAAAATTCGCTATAATTAGCCAAAAATAAGCACAGCCCATTATTTGTTGTCCGTATTGAGCCGCCTGTTATGTCTGCGACTTAAGCCAACTCATTGCACTAGCTTTGTCGTCGAAAATTCTTTCATTTAATGAACTTCTAGCAGGCGTTCTACTTTCTAAAATGCTAAGCGCTACATTAGAATTCGTGACTAACGCCTTAGCCACCATATTTTGACTATTCAACCAGATATTACACTCATTTATTTTCTCATATACTTCGGGTGTAGCTCCCTCTGCATCAATATAATCAATCAACAATTTAAATTTATTTTGACAAAAACTATCAACGACAGTTTTTAGATCTGTAATTGATTTATTAACACCTTCGACATTAAACGCCCCTATAATTTTAGATATTATTATATCACCTTCAACTGAGATGATATTTTTACCATGCTCTTGATTCATAATTGTCCCTAGAAGTTATAAAGCTACTTAAGTGGCATAACTATCCAATGCATGGAAAAGTGTAGAGTCATTATTAGTATTGCAGTATTCCTTTATATAAGGAATCAATACATCATGACATTCCAATTTTGAGGCTGGACTCTTACCTTTTTTGAATTGAATACCTTTACCGTACGTATAACCAAAAACCCATGCAGAAATAGAATTTAATCATCTTGAATTTTACACATACAATTCCCTTTGGTAACTAACGCCCTGTTAACGGCTTTTTATGCTACTAAAACTCGGTAAACTTAACGTTATTGAAAAATGCATCACTATCATTTTCTAATGATGAGTTTTCGCTACCTTCAAAGTAACGACTCGAATACTCAATATTTACACCTACAGTATTCTTTTTGGGGTGTTGACAATTATAGCCAATACTTTCCAATAACATTAAGGCCTTACCTCCTTCAATTTTTGCATTCGTATCTTTTGATATTGAATGGTATTTTACGCAAACAGCACCGTTAAGTGTCGATAGGTTTTCGATATTTTGTTGGTTTTCAAATCGTCCTGTTCTTGGAGTAGAAGCTCTTGAATTTACAATATGTTCTAGAAGCTTGTGATCTGAGTCTAATATTGGCAACTGAAATATAGAAACGTTTACAACAAACGATTCATTTTTATTAGAACCTTTGCGGGCAAGAGATGACTGATAGCCTGAAGCCGCCATAACCACCCAACTTCCATTTTGTGGAGGGAATGTCGTTACGCCATAAATGTTGATAGGACTATTTGAATTCACAACTGGTGCAACAGTCACACACGATACAAGAAATAAACTTGATACCAAAATTATAATTTTAAACACTAAACTTTCCTTAATAACTGAAATAAAGTAACAAACTAAATAACTGACTCGGTGATACTTTCATTTAATTCCCTTTTAAAGTTAAATTATGCCGAAATCTGCAAAATCATTAAACGTCCTAATTAAGTGGCTTGTTATGTGCTAATTTTGACCACACCGCTAATTCATTACCGCCTGGTTCGATAAAGTGAAAACGACTACCTCCAGGGAATGAAAAAATAGCTTTTGTAATTTCCCCACCAGCTAGCTCAACATTAGAAAGAGATGTTTCAAGGTTCTCACTTAGTAGAACCAACAAAGCTGAACCGTTAGCAACTGTGGATGTTAACTCAGATTTATAAAAACCACCATCAAGACCTTGGTCTGAAAATGAAGAGTAGTCTGGGCCATAATCTTGAAATGACCAGTGAAAGGCTTTTTCGAAAAAAAGCTTTGTAGCTGCTATATCACTTGAGGGGAACTCGACATAATTCAATTTTAAATTAGACGACATAATTTGAATACTCCTTGTTAGGCGGTTACTACTTGGGTGTTCCAGCAGTGCTAAGTTTATTAAGTACTGCTGAAATTTTATTTATGACTTTATCTCAACCTTGAATATGATGGCGTACTTTAATGTATTCAGGGTTGTTATATGAAAGCCAAACTTTGTTTTCTGAATTTTCTGTAATTAGAACTTTCTGAGAAGATCAATTGCAGAATTTTGAGCACATTGCATTAATAGAGTCCCAATTTTAGGGTTACCAAAAATAATGACTTCCGTTGGCCTTAGTTCCAAATTGACACCTTTGGCATTGTTTTGGTGATCAATCCTGATAAATAGTGTTAAACCTTTGTCTTCTAAGAGGCGCGAAATTGTTGGCTAAATTTACGAGGAACGGACGCTAGCCAACTGTTTAACGTCCGTTTGAGTAACTTGTTATATGCAAATGACTCTATATTGCTTTTATCATGTGAACGGTTTCAGGTTTAAAGCCCAAATTTTGATAGAAACTTTCTGCATTTGTATTATTGGCAAACACCTCTAAATGTAACAACCTACACCCTAAATTTTTAGCCCACTTTTCACTGTGAGTAATTAAAAGCTTACCAACACCAAAACCTTGTGACTTAGGTAATACAGCGAGTAGCGGTATAGTTCCACACGTTTCACCCGAAATACTATCTTTATGTGTGCGCACATGAATAAAACCCAGCGGGATATTATTACTTTCAGCAATAAATGTGGAATTAGGTTGCAATGTTTCAGCAAGCATTTCAGAAATGTAATCGTCTTGCATCTTTTGAATAACATCATCAGTGTGCCACTCTAACTTAGCAACTTCAGCTAAATTAGGTGACAGTTCATAAATAAATGAGTGATCACTTTCTTGTGATTCTCTAATTACAACTATATTTTTCATACTATACTCTTGGGTATTACTCTTAACCATAAATTGCATATAACGCCACATTAAGCAGCAAAAGATTGTTGGCTAAGATTGTAAACGGAGTGAAACAGCCAACTGTTATTTGTCCGTTTGAATTGCTTGTTATGTGCTAGAACTATCAACAACCTTATAGCCTTTAGCTTCATGCTCGTTGACACATGCTTGAAATTTATTCTCTAATTTAATTTCATCAAACCAGCCAAGAGCATATGAATGACATTTAACTTTCATTTTTTCAGAATTAATTAATACAGCTTCTTTTTTTAACTCAGCAAAGCCTAATGAATATGCTACCTCTACAAACTTTAAATTTACAAAGTATCCAACGATAACTACAGCTAAAACTAATATTACTTTCTTCAAAACAACTCCAAAATTTGATTATATAAATTGGTACATAACGCCCAATTAGCGGGCAAATAATTGTTGGCTAAAATTGTGAGGAACGAACAAAGCCAACGGTTATTTTTCTCTGTTAAATAGCTTGTTAGGTTTAATTTTCAAGCCAAGCTAATGCTTCTTTTTCACTATTGAATTTTTGTATTTGATAACCCATTTCAGCGGCTTCTTTAGTTACAATTTGATCCGTGGGCTTTTCAATGTTATCAAGCACCGCGACTGAGGCCATATTAAACTCTTCTTTGGTAGCTATATACTTTCCAAAAATTTCCTGTTCAATGTTAGTCATTTCTTGCTTTATACTTCTAACGTCAATTAATAGCTTGAATCTCTTAAAAATATTAAAATTACAACACAACTCATGAACTGAAGACAATCGTTCTTCTAAAGTCATAATTCCTTCATAAGTGACTATAATTATCTCATGATTTTCAATGATTTCAATTTTATGACTCATAGTTTATTTTAAACCTAACAGGTTATTATGGAGACTTCTCAGTAATGTCCGCCCCATAAATATTATTTAATTGATATTAATATCCCATAATTTCATAGCTTTAGGAAATACAAATTTTATATTTTTGTCAGAACATGGATATTACTAAGACTTCTCAGTAATAAGACACGAATAATTCATTAGAAAATATATCGCAAAAAAATCATCTCTAAAGTAAAGCGCACGAAGAAGTCATTAGCAAATCAAATTAACTGCCGCCGCTTTATGCTCCGGCGCTAAATGCGCATACCTTAGTGTCATTTTTAAATCACTATGACCTAATAACTCACGCACTGTATTTAAATCAACGCTTGCCATTACTAACTTACTGGCAAAGTGATGACGTAAATCATGAAAACGAAAATCAGCAATGTTAGCTTCATCTAATATTACCCCCCAAAGAGAGGGAAAGTCTTTTAAAGGTTGATTGTTCCTATCTTTAAAAACATAACCTTCGTTACCTGATAGTTTTTGCCACTGGATAAGTTCATTAAACGCCTTTATATTAAGCGGTAAATGACGAGTATTACCAGACTTAGCGTTTTGAAAATCTACTGTCAGTATTTTATTATCAAAATTAATATCATGCCATTGTAGAGATAGTAACTCCCCTTTGCGCATGCCTGTATTTATTGCGAGTAAAACGATGACTTCTAAAAACGCTGTATCACATGCTTTAAGGCTTTCACGTAATCTACGTTCCTCATCTTTAGACAAGTAACGTACTTTTGAGTTATCAACAGTTAGTGTTTTAACCTTACGTAAATCATGACTATCAATAACACCCCACTCAACCGCCCGACTTAAACAACCCTTAATCGTGTTTATTTGACGATTAAGGGTTGCAGGCTACCATCAGCTAAACGCTTATTTCTCCATTTCTCGATCTCCCACGCGTTAATATCGGATAATTGAAAGTCCATCAACTTAGGAAATGACGATTTAAAGGCTTTAACTGTATTTTCGGCTGCTTTTGGATTGCGTGATTTAAGCCAAGGTGTGTATTTTTACATCTAAGAAGTATTGGAGTGTAGGGTATTTGGAATACTTGGTACTAATACGTTCTTTTTTCTTAACGCTTGAACATCTACACCTTGAGTAACGTCGGCAATTTTACTTTTGCTAAATATCTTGCTTGAGCAGGTGTCATTTGACCATCAACACCTAATCGGTAATTTACCTGTTTTCCGTTCAAGCGATAAAACAGATAATACGTTATCAAACCTAATGGAGTAATACGGGCATGAAAACCAGAAATATCAGTGTCATTTAGACGCTTATCGGTTGGTACTAGATTTTTGATATTGGTTATCTTACTTTTAATTGGCAGATAGTAATCATCCTTGTAGCTCATTTGTAGCAACATCATTATGCTACAACCAAGAACCAAGAACAACAACAAACAAGAGCAATTGAATATTAACGTTTAATATCAAATAGATAAATAATAACATTGTTCATTGCGGTTCATAATGATATTTAAATGATTACGTAGTTATCCCCTATTAAGGGGCAAATTGTAGTTGGCTAAAATGTGAAGCGGAGCGGAACCAGCCAACTGTAATTTGTCCCGCTTGAACAGCTTGAACAGCTTGTTAGCATGATGTCCTTATGTCTCACCCGAATTATTCTTTCCTAACTGGATCTTTAACGCATTTCTAATTTTGTACAGAGTTGATTTATTGCCATCACTCGACATTAGTATTATTGTATAGTTGTTTTTAAAATCAGAATGTTTAATTGTGTGATGGCTAGGATTAGAACCATCATGCTCCCAATAGACAATACTTCCATGTTTATCGTTGTAAAACTTCCCAAAGTCAAAGTAAGCGCGATTACGCTTTCCGGATAATTCATCACCTAGCAAGGCCTTTTTTATCTTCTCGATGGGCAGAAATAAGGACCCTCTTAAGGCAGTTTCAAATTTTAACAAGTCGAGTGGTGTAACATATAAAGTCACCCCATTCACAGCAGTTGGATAGTCACCTGTTACTTTTAACTTGGAAAGATTATTAGCATCTACTTGAAAATATGAATCAGTCATTCCTGCAACATCGAAAATAAACTCTTTAGCAAAATTAGAATAAGTGTCGCCCGTTATTCTCTCTACAATCAAAGCTCGCAAAACTACATTTAAATTTGTATAAAGATAATCATTTCCAGGTTCGAAAGCTAGAGTGCTATTTTTCATCTGCTTTATCACATCGGAAGTATCAATATATTTTTCCCATTTGACCTTAGGTAAACCTGAAGTATGAGTAAGTATATGCTCTACAGTTATATTTTTTGCCCAAGAAGGAAAACCTGATATATAGTCAGAAATGCTGTCTTCATAACTTAATTTCCCTTGCTCAACGAGCTGCATAATCGATATGGTAGTAAACTCTTTACCTACTGAGCCAGGGCAAAACAAGTGTTTGTTTGATATTAGGGTTTTCCTATCATCATCGGAAAACCCTATATTTTTATGAAAAATTATACGTCCATCTGTACTTATCAAAACGGTGCCATTAAACCCAGTGTTTGCAATCGTTTCTTCAACAACATGATGATATTGAATATCTTTTTCGGATTCTACCGCAAGAACAATTGGGCAAAAAACTATCATCCATATTAATAAAAGCATTTGTCTCATATTGAACATCCTAATCATGCTAACGCCCTACTAAGCGGCTAAAAATAGTTGGCTATAATTTGCGAGGTACGAGCACAGCCAACTGTTTGTGTCCGTTTGAGTTGCTTGTTAGGTATACATTAACCGTGGTGTCGGCGGATATGCTTTACTAAACCTGATTCGTTAAACTCTAATGAGACAATATTAGTTTTACTATATTCAATAGTTTTATCTAAATGTGCAGGCTTAACTTTACCCATTTCAGACATTTTTATAAAAACAACATTAGCCCCTACCATAATTTCGTTTATCTCAATATTACTGCTTATAATTTCATCTTTTAGTTTACCAACCATGTCTGTACGGAGTTTAGACTTCTCAGTATACGTAAACTTGAATTTAACATGTTCATCAATAAAGTCATCAGATAATAGCGATATATAATGGTCAATTTCTTTAGTAGTTGTATTTGGTTGTTGGCGAGCATTTTTTGCTGATACAAATGCCTTAGCTTTTTCGATTAACTGATCTGTCGTGAATTTGTCATTCGCGGAACTTGAAAAAGATAAAATAAGGGATATAAATACTAAAGTTAATTTTTTCACTGAACTCTCCTTGTATGCCTAACGCCTTATTAAGAGGCTAAAATTGTTGGCTAAAATAGTGAGGAACGCCAGCCAGCACTTTTTAGTCCTTTTGATTCCCTTGTTAGGCAATAGCCCAACCACATAAACCAAGAAGTATTATATTTGCTACTAAGGCGATTAAATAGAAATAGCTTCTTGGACTTGGATTTTTTTCTGTTGATATCGCGTAATACAGAATCATGTGAATTATTCTGGATATTGCCATGACCCAAATTATGATTCCAGTCCAAAAAACATTAGCCCCAACAAGTATTGCTAAAAATGAAGCACCAAGCATTACCGTGATATTTTCTAGAGAATTGGCGAATGTTCTATTTGAACGAAACACGAATGAAGAGTGACTTAGTGATGAGTCAATTTTTCCTGGTATAGCATCTGGCTGTGAAGCTTTAGATTTTGCCGCAACAAGACTTTGTACTACAACAGTCAATATGATTATTAATATACCGAAAAAAGCAACTGAATAAGAATCTAACATGAACCAAGCACCCCTTTATTTAATATTGCCTAACGCCCTACTAAGCGGCTAAAAATAGTTGGCTATAATTTGCAAGATACGAGCACAGCCAACTGTTTGTGTCCGTCTGAGTTGTTTGTTCGGCAAAATATCACTTGGAAATAAAATAGTGGCCTTTAAACAATGCAGGTCTTATAGAAGAACCACTTAAATCCCTTAATGGCGTATAAGATATTATATTACCACTTGATTTAAAAGTAGAAACAACTCGTACCTTGCCATTAATATATTCTGACTTTAATTGTTCATCAAACGTATAGATAGACACACTATAACCACAAGCAAAATTAACTATTGGTTCGAATTTATTAGTAGGAGTATAAATTTCCTTTTCTTTTACATACAATAACTGACTAACCAATGCGTTATCAATTTCCATAAAAATTTTATTGGAATACTCTTCTGACGCAAATGAAGATAAAGATAAAGCAAGTAAAAACAATGTAAAAAATTTCATTAAATCTCCAAATTTGCCTAACGCCCCATTAAGAGCCAACTATTATTTGTCCTGCTTGAATGGCTTGTTAGCAGTTTTACAACTGTACTCATATAAATTATTCTGAGACCCATACAACTCTATATTTCCTTTCAACTTAAAGCCTATTTTGTTCAATAAACTATTAGATCTTAAATTATTTAGAAACGTAACAGCCAAAACCGTATTTAAAGAATAAGAAGCCATTTCTTCTTTGATAAGAGAAGAAGACGCTTCATTTGCATAACCTTTGCCGCAAAACTCAGGTAAAAGCGCATAACCCAAATCTGGATAATCCAATTCTTCTCTTTTTAACAACCCACACATTCCTATTGGAGTTTTTGTTTCCTTGAGTAAAACCAAACTAAGACCAAAACCAAAGGTTTGATAGCTAGATAAAGGGCCATTAATAAGATAATTCAATGCATCAGCATTAGTTCTAACCTTTTTATCGGTTATATTCCGAATGAACGACTCGTCATTTAATAACTTAACAATAAACTCAGTATCTTGAGTATTAAACTGTCTGATATATAGTCGTTCTGTTTCACATACTACGTTCATATGATTCAACCTATGCATTTAAACTGCTAACGCCCTACTAAGCGGCTTTTAATTGTTGGTTAAAATGTGTAGCGAAGCGGAACCTAACCAACTGTTAAAAGTCCTGCTTGAATGCCTTGTTATGTTTTTTACCACGGACCAATAATAAAATCTAATGTAGCAATAAATAAAACGGGAACAAAACCTCCTATAAATGAGTATTGTATAATTTTTAGACTTGAGTTAATTGATGTATCTGAAACTTTAGAACCAAAATATCCAGCAAGAACACCAAAAATTGAAAGAACAATAAAACCACCAAACAACCCGTAAAATACCCAAGCTGTGAATACCATCTTAATCGTTTCTAAGATATTGCTTCCCGAACCATACTCCCCAAAAGGACCAATTATTCCTCCCATAGGGATTGGTAAACGATAAAAAAAAGCAAATAACAATGCTACTAATAAGCTTAAAAAAGCAGTGAGAGTAATCCCTTTTAGTATATTCATAATCCATCCTTGAAAGAAACATAACGCCCCATTAAGAGGCAAATAATAGTTGGCTAAAATAAGCGACGAAGGAGCAAATAGCCAACTGTTATTTGTCCGTTTGAATGCCTTGTTAGTTGTACTGTTGTGACACTTTCAGTTTTTTAATCGTTCTTATAAATTCGAATATCCCGCAAACGCCGGAACCAATAAGCCCTATTTGCCAAATACTAATTGATTCAAAACTGAAACTACTGGAGTACAGCGCAGAACCAATTATGTTACCTAATTGATAAACACCAACTAGTATTACAATTAAACAAATTAACACTATAACCCAGTAAAAAATAGTAGACTTTTGCTTCATAAGATTTACTCAATGGTTGTACAACTAACGCCCTACTAAGGGGATTTTAATTGTTGGTTAAAATGTGAAGCGAAGCGGAACCTAGCCAACTGTTAAAAGTCCTGCTTGAATGGCTTGTTAGGCTTTGTTGGCAACAACCTTCTTTAAGACAAAGAATATAATTAATAAGTATAAAATAGTGACAACATGCTTAGCAACAACCTTAAATGGTGCTTGAGCTTCATATGCAAGTAACCCATCTGTAATTGGCATAACAACTGCAAATAATGCGCCCCACATTAAAACAGCATAATTTCGAGTATATAAAAGATATCCGAAAATCAAGGTAATAAAGATTGTACGAGAACCATATATTGCCACCCAGTCAGCATCCATAACCGAGAAAAGTTCAGTTCCTCTGACAACAGAAAACATCGTTGGGTCAATGAAAGCAAAAGTACCATAAAAGCCCTGCAATAAAACTATGAGTGCGACTAATACAAAACCTACTTTTTCCAATTTGGTACTTTTATTCGTCATAATATCCATGTACACCTGAATTATAGAAAAGCCTAACGCCCTACTAAGCGGCTAAAAATAGGTGGCTATAATTTGCGAGGAAGGAGAAAATAGCCAGCTGTTATTTGTCCTGCTTGAATGGCTTGTTATATGTTAATTACCAATTGATTCTATTAATATCGTGAATGAAGCGACAATTCCAAACAGATTTGTATTGGCTGCTACGGAAATAACTTTCCAATTATCACCCTCTATTTCAGCTATTTGAGAATTTAGTAAGTCTAAATTGGGTGTTTCATGCCACCATTTTTTAGTTTTGTTAAATATTACAACTTTACGCATTTATAACCTCCATGTGGAATATATTCTTTAACATATAACGCCACATTAAGCGGCAAAAAATAGCTGGCTATAATTTGCGAGGAACGAGCACAGCCAACTGTTTGTGTCCGTCTTGAGTTGCTTGTTAGGTATCAGTTTTATCAGAAAGTAAATTTAAAGCATCAATTAAAAGCTCATGCTCTTCTGTACCAACTTTGATATCCCATGCTTTACTCAAATAAAAACCACCGGCACAAGCAAAAAAAATTGATGGAAGCCAAAATAAACTTTCATTTATAAAAACATCAATATTTGGAATGAAAGCAAAAATAACTAAAGAGATTCCAATAATAAAACACACCCATTTAGTTCTAGCTTGCTTCTTTTCGTATCTTACCAATTTGGTTGCAAACTCCGATTTGGTCATAAATCCTCCAGTAATTATATTGATACCTAACGCCCTACTCAGCGGCTAAAAATAACTTGCTATAATTTGCGAGGTACGAGCACAGCCAACTGTTA
Organism: Colwellia sp. Bg11-12; assembly: GCF_014076955.1. NCBI lineage: Bacteria > Pseudomonadati > Pseudomonadota > Gammaproteobacteria > Alteromonadales > Colwelliaceae > Colwellia > Colwellia sp. Bg11-12. The sequence continues at coordinate 8,330 of NZ_JACGUZ010000052.1, read as the reverse complement.
TTTGTCATTTTGAGTGACTTGTTAGTTGCCTACTCTTCCTCAATAATATAAAGATATTCAATATTTATATTTTTAATGTCTTCATATTTGAGAATAAGGCGATCTCCCTTTATCTCATAAAAACGTGTAGTTGGTGGGGTTGTTGGTTCAGAATCGTCTGACTCTATTGGTCTTCTCATTGCACCAGATAAAACAACTCGATTCAATTGACCGTTAGAATCAAGATAAAAATCTTCAAGAACACCATAATATAAGAAGGATGTGTTTTTAGACTCTACTAAGCAGGATAATTTAATTAACTCTGCGTCCTGAGTTTCAGACAATTTACCTGTAAGCTCATAGTACCATGGAGTGTCAAAAGCATACTTTGATGATTTGTAGGGATTAAAATAAAAAATTATTTTTTGAAAAAATTTACCAAATACATACGCAAGTAAAAAAGAACTAGAAAAATATAAAATAATCTTAGTGATGTTACCGCTTATAGCTCCTAAATCAGATGCAGAGATTGATTTAGAGCCGGTTAACAGTTTTATACAGATATCGTAATTAATTTCGTTACCTGATAGAGGCACTACAACAGCAATTAAAAAAACATGTAAAATTAACGCATAAAAAAAAGCCAAAGATGAAGAAACATCAAATGGCTTTTTTTCTATACTTGTATTTTCTAATTTTTCGTAAGAGTTTTGGAATATAAAACCGGGAATAATAAGTACTAAAATAAAAAAAGCAGGAAAAGCTATATTCATGCCACGGCTTTCTCTTTAGGAGAAGTAGAAACTCGATATTTTTTACCGTTTGACAAGGTGATAACTTCGTACTCTTTTGAGCTACTAGATATAAAAGCTCTCAACTGCTCACTTCCAGAAGGGTCGCCTTTTATTTTCTTGGCTAGATTACCTAATAAAGCTTTCATAACATCTCCTAACATGCGGTTGTATATATACAGTTTACTTTAAATTTGATTAATGCGCTACAAGTGATGGCAGAAGGCAACTAACGCCCACTTAAGCGGATAAAAATAGTTGGTTAAAATGTAAAGCGAAACCTAACCAACTGTTTTTGTTCCGTTTTAGTTGCTTGTTAGTTGCCTTTTTTACGATATTTAACAATACCATAAAAGTAATTTAACACTACACCAATAATGAGTAATAAAACATAAGAAGCCATTCGGTTTTCTGTAAGGAGACCCAAGTGCCAAAAATATGCGATAAATACCATAAAAACAGAAAACAATATTAGGCTTACACCTACACCTTTTCCAAATGCTTGAGGATTAGAAAAGTTCTTTTCACTGTAACCCGAAATTAAACCTCTGCGCCCTTTAAAAGCGATTAGATACCCGAAAATGCCACAAGGTAAAACTGCGAAAATAATAATAAATAAAGCTTCAACTGTAGACTCATCCATGATGCAAACTCCTTGGCAACTAACGCCACGTTAAGCGGCAAAAAATTGTTGGCTAAAATTGTGAACGAAGTGAAAACAGCCAACTGTTTTTTGTCCGTTTAAATGCCTTGTTAGGTTAATCTAGCTTCTTTAGTCGCATAGATAATAAAACAAGTAATCCGCCCATAATACCTTTAGAAACACCTCCAGTGAGTCCAAGGGATATAATGAATGGCTTTAAAATAAATAACGATAATACAAGAGTAGGTATAAATAAAATAGCGGCCACTTTAAAATTTATAAATGATTTAAATTGTTCAGAGCAATGAGGGCATACTTTAACTTTGCCAAATTTATTCAAAGTTTTAGAAAATAGACTTATTTTTTTATCGCAATGTGGACACTTCAATGTGAATCCTCCTTATTAACCTAACACCCAATTAACGGGCAAAAAATTGTGTGCTAAAATGTTGAGGAACGAAAACAGCAAACTGTTTTTTATCCCTGTTTAATTGCTTGTTAGGTTACTTTTTACGCCAAGCCCTGTAAAAACCAAATAATGCAATAAAATGAAAGATTAATAAACCAACTAAAATCTTATTAAAACCCAAGTACATCCCTATCGTATGATACTGAACTTCATTTCTTTTAGGTAAGTCCGTCTTTAGATCATCCAACATCATTCTCGTTAAACCTCTAAGTATATCTTCATCAGCACTTTCAATTTTAGATTCTAGTTTCTCGATTAACTCTGTTTTAGGTTCAATAATAGATAACTCTTCAACATATGAAGGTAAATAAAAGCCTGAGGCGCAATAAATCAATAATAAAAATGATGTGATAAATACTGGATACTTCAAATTACTCTCCATGTAACCTAACGCCCATATTAAGCGGCTAAAAACGGTTGGCTAAAATTGTGAACGGAGTGAAACAGCCAACTGTTTTTTGTCCGTTTGAACGCCTTGCTAGGGCTATATTACTGCATATTTGACTGTTGAATTCTCTTTAAGAAGAAGTAAACACGTAAGTAAATACAGAGGGATAAGAGCTAAAAAAGTATATGTATAAGAAAACTCGCTCCCTCCAAAAGCCATTACACATCCTACAGCAGGCATAGCAAAACCTAAAAAGTAATAAGCTTTACTTTTATAAAGCCATCCAAAAGGAATGAAATGAGAGCCAAAAAGAATAGCTAAAACGAATGGAAACCAATTGGGAGTTAATTGAAGTACTAAGATAAGCACTGGCCAATATAAAAATTGAGCACTGGCTAAAACTGTGGCCAAGTTTGATAATGGCGGTAATTTAGCAAATGGATTAACTTTGAATATTTTTGATATAAAGAAAGCTATTGGAAATGTACTACCAGTAGCAAAGATAACCATTATCAAAGCCTGCCTTTGTGGGAGAAAATTAATGACTAAAGCGCAAAGGCACATTACGATTAATCCAGCAAATGGAAAACCGATCCCCTTTTTAGTAAAACGTATTAACTCATCTCTATTATCCATTACATCTCCAGAAATTGACCTATAGCTCTAACGCCACGTTAAGCGGCAGAAAATAGTTGGCTAAAATAGAGAGCGTAGTGAACAAAAGCCAACTGTTTTTTGTCCGTTTGAACGCCTTGTTAACAGTGCGCTTATTTCTCACCCTTGTTGTAGCCGATTATGCCGAAAGCCAAAGCTGCACATAAAATAACTATATCTAAATAAAACGGTGGTTTTTGAATGCTTAATAAAGTTCCAATCGTAATTAGCATTAAACTTCCAGCTGTATATTTGTTTTTTGATTTTTCCATAATTTTAATTCCTTTTTAATAATTGAAGTTGATTGATAAGTGCAAAGCCCGAGAGCCTGCTAACGCCCCATTAAGAGGCAAATAATAGTTGGCTATAATTTGCGAGGTACGAGCACAGCCAACTGTTTTTTGTCCGTTTGAACGTCTTGTTAGAGTTACAATTACCACCCTTCCCCTTTATTTTCTTTATTTATGTTAGTAGATGACATTAATTTTTTAGGAACACCATAATATTCAGTTATTAAATCAATGAAGTCGTTTAAATTTTGTTCACTAAAGATCGACTTAGGAATAGTTTGAAATAATAAATTATCGAGTAATACTATAATATATTCATCAGATTCGATGATATTATTAATAGATCCCCAATAATAAATAGTAGTATATTTGCTATTTCCTTGAGTAATGCCTTTGTCAGAAATAGTTAACTTACGTTGGCTTAGAATCATACCATCTGAATTCAGATTGAAGTTATTTTGGCCTTGAGTTGAGTAGAACGATAAAAGTATTGCAGAGTAAACTAACCCAGTAAAACAACCAACAAATAGAAATACAAGTCCTTGTTGACCACCAGATTGATAATGGTTAAACCCATAAATAAATAAAAAAGCAGAAAGTAAACCGAATAGCTTCACAAATGCTCCTTTCGGCTTTTTATTCGACTTCTGTATTATTTGACACGTTTTAAAAATATCATCTTTATTTAAAGAAAATTCGAATTCCAAAATACTTCTAGCTCCTTGTAACTCTAACGCCCCATTAAGAGGCTTTTAATTGTTGGTTATAATGTGAAGCGAAGCGGAACCTAACCAACTGTTAAAAGTCCTGCTTGAATGGCTTGTTAGAGTTTTTTACTCTGTAAATAATGTTGATATTTAGAATCCATTTCTTCTTTAGAGTGAAGCGTTGCACTTGCAACATTCTCTTCTAGAATTGAAAGAAATCTAACTAACTCGCTTTCAGATAATTTAGTCGCTTTTGAAATATACTCTCAGGAGCAACTTTAAAAATTAACCAACTACCATCAACATCAAACTCTATATGTGCGCCTGTATTTAAAACAACTAGTTCACCATCTTTGTCATCCCAAGTAATACTAATAAAATATTGGTACCTTTCATTTTCTAACAATTCTGAATACGGATATTCTTCACCGTTACTCTCAACTAACAATTTATCGTATGACATGAGAAAACTCTAACGCCCTATTAAAAGTCCTGCTTGAATGGCTTGTTAGGCATATTATCGTATTCCATGGCTTTGATACTCTTTAATGATTTCACCTGAATGCGCAGATATTTCAATGTTTTTATAAACCATGGTTAAACCATCATCATAGGTTCTCTGCTCAAATTTCCAAACTAAATTATCAGTTTTAGTATCATAGGCGAGAGTAACATTTACATGTTCGGTGTCAAATCCTGACTCTTGAGATTTATTATATGCATCAGATAAGGAATAAATTTTTAATTTTTCTGGGTTCTTTGAAAAATCCGGTAAGTTAATTTCATTTATAATTGAGCCATCTTGACGTAACTGTATCTGTGCAATGTATGATTGAATTCCTATTTCAGGTTTACTCAATTCAAAGTGCAAATCGAAAGAATGAACTTCCCACTCGTGATTTTTAACATTCGGCTCCATTTCATATAGCTCACCTATGTTAACAATCTGCCCCCCATTAAAAGTAAGAGAGCTATAGAATTCTGAACCTAGTCGTTTTACTAGATGCTGAATTAGTTGTGAACGGATATTTTTTGGTATATCTAATGGAGATTTTGGTTTTTCAGGCTCATAACTACCAAAGTATGTAAAACCTCCATAGGAAGTTATTGGTTCAACCTTTTTCACTCCTGCGAATGCTGAAGACATCATTATTGAAAGAGCTAACAGTGAATACAACTTGAACATTATGGTTATGCCTAACGCCCCATTAAGAGGCAAATGATAGTTGGCTAAAATAAGCGACGACGGAGCAAATAGCCAACTGTTATTTGTCCTGCTTGAATGGCTTGTTATACGCAAATAACACTAAACCATAAGTTATTTAGTTAATGTACATTCTTTCTTAATATTACCATCAGAATCGATACAAGTTGCTACATCTTCTTTACCGCATGAGTCGTAAGTGTCTGGTGAAACAACTCTATGCGCACCTTGTAAAACAGTATTGAATAAACCTAAAAAGATACTATTTAAAAAATTAGAGCTACCAGAAGCTTCTTTGTCATATTTATTATGATCGGCTCCAGAAGTAAAATTACAACCTACTTCAGCGGCACCACGAGAAGAGCAACCAGAAATTGTTACTATCAAAAAAGCTGTAAATAAAAATTTAGTGAAATTTGTGACCATGTTCATCCTTGCGTATAACGCCCAATTAAGCGGCCAATAATAGTTGGTTAAAATAGAGAGCGCAGCGAACAAAACCAACTGTTATTTGTCCGTTTGAATTGCTTGTTATATTTTCAGTTTAATACAACTGGTACAGTTATAGATATACCACATCCATCTCCGTAACTAAAAATCAATTGATGCTTTTCAGTTGAGTCTGCTTTAACTAGAAACCAAACTTTAGTTTCACCTTCATCTTCAAAAACTTTTAATGAGGAAAAGAAACTAGGATTATCTTCATCACCGATAATGATCCCAGCTAAATTAAATGGTTGTTCTTCAATATATTTAGGCATTGAAACGACAACACTAAAACTGCCTTTATTTAACTTACTAATTATTTTAAATTTATTTGCATAAGTAGCATCCCATTTAGCATTTTACTCTTCATTTGCAATACAGCTAGTTGCATTTGTAAAAAATGAAAAGAAATATAAAGCTAAAAGAATTCGCATACTCAACCTTCTTTGAAAATATAACGCCCCATTAAGAGGAAAATAATTGTTGGCTAAAATAAGCGACGAAGGAGCAAATAGCCAGCTGTTATTTGTCCTGCTTGATGGCTTGTTATGTGTAATTTACAAGGCAACAGATTCTAAATCTAATTTGCCATTGTTGTATATTGTTAATCGATCTCGAAAATCCATACTGTTAGTTACATAGCCAAGTTCTTCTGCTTTTTTGCCATCCCATAAAATTTTATAACCAGCATCGCCATTAATTTTAAAAGTACATTTTGTGCTTTTTTGAGGTAACAATTGAGACTTAATACAAGGCTCACCTCTAATACTTACTTCAAGATTAGTCACAATTAAATCAGAACTATTAATTATTGTTAATACCGCTGTATTTTTGGGCACTATTAAATAAATTAATAATAATATGATTATAAATAGACTCGATAATATCAGTTTCATCATTTACACATAACGCCCATATTAAGCGGCAAAAATTAGTTGGCTAAAATAGTGAGGAACGAACGACAGCCAACTTTTTTTTGTCCGTTTGAATGCCTTGTTAGTTGCCGATTACCGGTAAACTTATTGAAATATGTAATACATCAGCTACCCAAGAACCGTTTTCTTGGCTTGATAAATAGGTAGATGACGACTGACCTTTTAATTCTAAAACTTGATGTGACTCATCAATAAACACAAAACTTATATCTTGCCCTATTAGTTCACGCCAAACTTTCCAGCTAGTAGCTTCTATAACATGATCAGGTTCGTTTTCGTTGAACCTTTCAGGCTTGAACCCAATACAACATTGAACAGGCTCGTTACACCAAGAGAAATAAAACTTTTCACCCGTTTCAAATTCTAAGTAAATTTCACGATCTATTTCATGAGATTCAGAATCTGATTGTCCCTTCAGAGAACCGAAGTCAATTTCAAACAACTCGTAAATTACACGCTTAAGTTTCATAGGCAACTAACGCCCATATTAAGCGGCAAATAATAGTTGGTTATAATAGAGAGCGAAGCGAACAAAACCAACTGTTATTTGTCCTGCTTGAGTGGCTTGTTATATTCGGTTTCGTCGTTAATCGTAATACGCTTACTTAAACTGCTAATGCTAGAGTCCTTTAGAACAGTTACAAGATAAAATGATGTCTTCAATTTTTTTTCAAAATCAAGCCACTCAAATTCCAAATAGAATTTACCATCTTCACTCTTTCTGACAATTAGCGGATTATCAGGATAAATCGAATCAATAAGATTGTAGCTATCATGGATAAAATAAAACCCTACATCTGTCATTTTATAAAAGCTATTCTTTGGTAGTGACACTTCGATTTTTAATCTTCCGTGGTTACAGGGGAATTGCCCTCTTTCTATATTTATGCTGTTTATCTCAGGGGGAAATAAATCACTACTCCACTCTACATCAGCATCTGAATCGATATAAAAATGAGATCGCGTACCAGGTGAACAAGCAAAAGCACTAGATGTACAAAAGATTAAAAGTAGAATAGGAATTAACTGGTATTTCATCGTGCCTCACGAATATAACGCCCAAATAAGGGGCTGATTAATAGTTGGCTAATATGTAAAGCGGAGCGAAACCTAGCCAACTGTTAGCAGTCCCACTTAATTTTCTTGTTAGCTGTACTACGACCACCTAGCTACGGTAAATAATAAAGTTAAACAAAAAACATACCCATAAAACAATTGCATAATCGTGAAGGAGAAAGCGTCTTCGGTGACTGTAACTATGCCGCTCCTACTTAACGTCCAACCACTTCGAAAAGAATGCAACAAAGGCAAACCAACCATTAATAAAATAAGTGTGGAATAAAACCTATCTAAGCCTTTGAATGTACTAGGTTCTGCTGACAGTACAACAGGAATACTAACTATAAAACTAAAAAAAAGAACACCAGTAACCCTTTTAAAAGAACAACTAACCTTCATTATCTCTTTTTTTACTACTGCCTCTTCTAGGGTTTCAATATTGAATTGCTCAAGTTCATTATCCCTTTTTGATAACTCGCACATTAATGCGTTAAAGTTTTCTGGATATTTATCTTTATCAATATTTACTTTTACATCAAGTAAGTCTTCAAAAGTATATTGTGAATAATCAATTATAATACTCAAGCTTCCTTGTAATGCTAACGCCCTACTAAGCGGCTAAAAATAGTTGGCTATAATTTGCGAGGTACGAGCACAGCCAACTGTTTGTGTCCGTCTTGAGTTGCTTGTTAGGTGAACAGCTTTGTAAATACAATAACTTAAAC
>NZ_JACGUZ010000051.1:0-49825 GCF_014076955.1 Colwellia sp. Bg11-12 | reverse complement strand
CCATTCCGAACTCAGAAGTGAAACGCAGTAGCGCCGATGGTAGTGTGGGAGTTCCCATGTGAGAGTAGGACATTGCTAGGCGCCTATTAAGAGAAGCCCGATTCGTAAGAGTCGGGCTTTTTGCTGTCTGTAATTTCTGTAAATTTCTTTATTTTAAACTTGTCAGTAATAAAGATAGCAGGGGGATAGCTTGTAATATCACATTTATTTTCAATGTAACGTGTGTATCAATCAGTAACTTGCTAAAATCTACACATTAATAAATTACTTAGTGTTGTTATGGCTATTAATTGGTTCCCTGGGCATATGCATAAAGCCCAAAAAGAAATAAAAGAAATTCTTCCACAAATAGATGTTGTGATAGAAGTGTGTGATGCACGATTACCCTTTAGTAGTGAGAATCCGATGATCACTGAGATCAGAGGTGACATTCCACTCATTAAGATACTCAATAAATCTGATCTTGCTGATCCAGCTAAAACAAAACTTTGGTTGGAATATTTAGAGTCTCAGAAAAACGTAAAAGCAATCGCGTTAACAACAGATAATCCCTCAGTGGCTAAAACACTCCCTAGTCTTATTCGTAAACTTGTTCCAAGTAAAAATGAAACAGGTAAGCAAATAAATGTTGTGATTATGGGGATCCCTAATGTAGGTAAGTCTACTTTGTTAAACACCCTTGTCGGTAAAGCAAAAGCTAAAGTAGGTAATGAACCGGCAGTAACTAAAGGTCAACAACGCATTCGTCTGGATGAAGGGCTTTATTTATATGACACTCCAGGTATGTTGTGGCCCAAAATTATCAACGAAAATAGTGGCTATCGCCTTGCTATAACGAGTGCAGTTAAAGACACTGCCTTTGATCATGAAGATATTGCTGCTTTTGCCGGTGAATACTTATTAGCAAATTACCCTGAGCGATTACAGGAACGCTACCAACTTAAAGAGGTCCCTGAAACAGAAGTTGAGTTGCTTGAAGAAATAGGTCGACGACGCGGATGTGTTAGATCTGGCGGACGTATTGATTTGCATAAAGCGGCAGCAATCCTAATTAATGAAATAAGGGATAAAACCCTCGGGGAAATTACTTTTGAAACCCCCGATATGATAGAAGTTGAAACACTTTATTTTATCGAGCTTGAAGCTAAAAAAGTGGCAGCGAGAGAAGCAAAGAAAACGGCCCGCGGTCGTGGTCGTAAAAATAAACGTTAGGGAGCCTACATGTCTGATAAATTTCAACTTCACGCGCTATTAAAGAGAGACGCGATTGAATTACTCGAGCTGCCACTGTCGACACTATTACTGATGAATGATAGTAATTACCCGTGGTTCGTCCTAGTGCCTAGAGTCGATAATATTCAAGATATCTATCAACTTGATTGGCAGCAGCAGCAGCAGCTTTTAAATGAATCGAGTTTGTTAAGTGAAATCTTAATGCAGTTATTTAAAGGTACAAAGATGAACGTTGCTGCATTAGGTAATGTTTGTCCACAACTGCATGTCCATCATATTGTTCGTTTTGCTGAAGATATAACTTGGCCAAAACCAGTATGGGGGGCGTTTCCTATGAAAGCTTATAGTGACGAGGAATTAAGCTTGTTGAAAGGGAAGGTACTTCCTGCGCTAGAAAAGATATTAACGCAGGAATAAAGCTTTACGGGTTGACAATATAGCCGCTGAGTTAAGCAACTTGCTCTTGGCGGTTTTCTATTTGATCTAAAGATTGTTTTAAATCTTCAAGTAAATCACTTACGTGTTCTAGACCAACAGAGATACGAATTAAACTATCACTGATACCTGCAGCTACTCTTTCTTCTGGTGTATAAGGAGAATGGGTCATTGAAGCTGGGTGCTGAATAAGGGATTCTGCATCACCTAGACTTACTGCGATTGAAAATAAACTCATCCGATTAATGAAGTCTTCACCACCTTTTAGATCTGCATTTAATTCAAAAGCGATAACACCACCGGCAGCTTTCATTTGTGTGCCAATAAATTTATAGCCATCATGAGATTTTAGTCCAGGGTAATACACTTTAGCTATCATTGGATGACTCTCCAAAAACTCAGCTATTAATTGTGCATTTGAACAGTGGCGTTCCATACGCAATGGTAAAGTTTTTAATCCTCTCATAATTAACCAGGCATCATGAGGGCTCATTGTTGCGCCAATATCTTTAAGTGCCGTTAATTTGATGTGTTCTATCATTTCGGCATTACTGCATATAATACCGGCTACGACATCACCGTGACCATTTAGATATTTTGTCGCGCTATGAACAACTATGTCTGCACCAAATTTACCGGGTTGCTGTAAAACAGGGGTAAGAAAAGTATTGTCCACAATTGAGAGAATATTATGATGTTTTGATATCGCTAAAATGCTCGCTAAATCTAGAACAACTAAGTTGGGATTTATAGGTGTTTCTAAGAATATAACCTTTGTATTAGGTTTTATCGCTTTTTCTACATTTTCAGGCTCTTGCATATCAACAAATGAAACTTCAATACCAAATTTTGTTAACATATGGCTAATTAGCGCATATGAGCAACCATATAACGCACTAGATGAAATAATATGATCACCACACTGCAAATTAGCTAATAAAGCGCCAGATACTGCAGCCATTCCGGTTGCTGTTGCTGCGGCATCTTCCATTTCTTCCATTGCAGCAACACGCATCTCTAATTGCCTTACAGTGGGGTTGCCTAATCTACCGTAGATATAACCTTCAGCCTCTCCGGCAAACCGATCGGCTCCTTGTTTAGCGTTTTCAAAAATAAAGGTAGAAGTTTGGTATAGAGGAGTCGCCAAAGAGCCAAACTGTTCATCGTTAATGCGGCCTGAATGGATCGCTTGTGTTTCAATATGTTTACTATTTTTCATAATATGGCTCTACTTTTAAGTTGTTGCGATGAGACAAATTAAAGACGCATTTGTTATTAATTGTAGGTGCGCCGTTAATCAGTCTTCTACTGATCATATATAGTCTTGTAGTAGATATAGCAAAATTAGCGCCATTATATTTTATTGTAATATTTTCAGTTGCTTATGGTTTTTTATAAGTGTTTATTTAATCACTTGTAATTTAAATATTACAAAAGCTCTGCTTATCAGCTATTCTGTAATATAATTAAGACATTGTAATGTTAATATTACACATCTTGCCAAAACATTGAGATTAGCCAGTGAGAATTGAAATAAAAGTAAAAGATCGTATTGGTATAAGCCAAGAAGTTCTGGCCATCTTTGCCGAAAATCGTTGGAATATATGTTCTTTGGAAGTCGTGAGTCATTTTATCTACGTGGACTTTATGTCGAATAATATAGCATTATCTGAAGTCCAATATTCCCTCTCGCATCGGGATGATATTGTGCATTGTTTATCTGTTGACTTGCTACCGACACAAAGGCGAGAAGCCCATTTAAAAACCTTATTAGATACTATTCCTGACCCAATACTCGATATAGATCAAAATGGCATTATTGTTATCATTAATACTGCGGCTCAGTCGCTAATAAAAGAATTAGATTTGAAAATTGAAGGCCAGCATATTGATCAATATATTGATCAATCTTTTCAGGAAATGCTCAGTTCATCATTGAGTAATTTTTCACTCGCTTTTCTTGAACATTCCTATTTAGCTGATATTACGCCTATATTTTCAGAACATAGTGTATCAGGTGTTATTCTAACATTACGCTCGATGAACCGTGTTGGTCAGCATATCGCGTTAATACAGAGTAAAGAACAAGCCGAGTTTGATAATATTATTGGTGAAAATGCAGCTATTTGTTTGTTGAAATCTCAAACACTTCGTTTCTCAGAACTAGAGTTACCAGTGCTTATTAGCGGCGAAACAGGTACAGGAAAAGAGCTTTTAGCTCGAGCCTTACATAATGCGAGCCGAAGAGCTGATGCACCTTTCTTAGCACTAAACTGTGCGGCATTACCAGAAAACCTACTGGAAAGTGAATTGTTTGGCTATGCACCGGGTGCTTTTACAGGCGCTCAAAAAGGAGGCAAGCCAGGCTTGTTTGAATTAGCAGAAACAGGCACTATCTTCCTAGATGAAATAGCAGAAATGTCTGTTTATCTGCAAGCTAAGTTATTAAGATTTTTACAAGACTATAAGTATAGACGACTCGGTGGAACAAAAGAGTTAACCGCTAATGTCCGCATTATTAGCGCCAGCCATCAAAACCTACCTCAACAAATTGAAAGACAATTATTTAGAGAAGACTTGTTCTATCGTCTAAATGTCTTGAGTTTGTCGATACCACCACTACGTGATCGCCCTGATGATATTATATTATTGGCTTCACACTTTATTGAAATGGCAGCGCTACAAGTGGCACGAAAGGTTCCTACTTTAACGGAACAAGCGTTAGTTGCGCTAAAAAACTGTCAATGGCCGGGTAATATTCGCCAGTTACAAAATATTCTTTTTAGGGCGGTAGCACTTAATGATACGGGAATTATTGAAAAATCAGATATTGATGGTGCTTTATCTCAGTTTACCGTTACTGACTTACCGATAAGTCAGGAGACTGAGTTGTCAGTAAAGGAGGCTAAAAGTTTAGCAGATCCGTATAAATGCTCCGATTGGCGTAGTGCTCAAGAAGCCTTTGAACATAATTTGCTTAAAGCGCTATATCCACTATACCCAACAACAAGGAAACTGGCAGAGCGTTTAAACGTATCACACAATAAAATAGCAATTAAATTGCGGAAGTACGATATAAATTAGCAAGCTATAGGTTTAGTTATTACCCGCCAATAAACTTTACTTTATAACCATTGCTTTCAAGTACTTGTTTTATTTGCTCTCTTTTATCTCCTTGTACTTCGATGACGTCACCAACAACGCTCCCACCGGAGCCACAGGTTTTTTTTAATTTTTTAGCGAGCTCTTTAAGCGCTTTAGCATCTATGCCTAAACCGGTAATGGTAACAACGCCTTTACCTTTTCTGCCTTTAGTTTCACGTCTAACTTTAGCATAACCATCACTGGCTGTTATTGCTTGAGTGGCACTTTCTTGTTTAATACGACCACTGTCTGTTGAGTAAACTAATGAAGTGTCGGAAGGTTGTTGCTTTGCTGAATTATCAGGTGTAGTTGCCTCTCTACCAAACGCACTGGCAAGATCGCTGAGGCTAGAAAGTTTATTTTTCATTATATTTATTCATTATATTGATACCCAAGTTTAATTAAAGCACTTGCTAAATTTTAGACAAAAATAAAGCCACTATTGAAGTGGCTTTATTATACCTAGAATGCTCTAGAAAATAAGTCTGATAACGTATAGTTTACAGTTTACCTTCAAGCTCAGGTAATACATCAAATAAATCACCAACAATACCGTAATCAGCAACTTGGAAAATAGGTGCTTCGGCATCTTTGTTGATAGCAACAATGATTTTTGAGTCTTTCATACCCGCTAGATGTTGAATGGCACCACTAATACCTACAGCAATATATAAATCAGGGGCAACAATTTTACCTGTTTGGCCTACTTGCATATCGTTAGGTACAAAGCCAGCATCAACAGCAGCACGTGAAGCACCGATAGCAGCGCCAAGTTTGTCTGCAATACCTTCAAGTAATTTGAAGTTATCGCCATTTTGCATACCACGACCACCTGAAATTACGATACTCGCTGCGCCTAAATCTGGACGTTCTGATACTGATAACTGGTCACTTACATGCGATGAAATTCCGGCATCAGTTACTGAGTCTATGGCAACAACTTCAGCGCTACCGTCTGTAGCTACTGGGTCAAAACCCGTAGGACGAACCGTAATCACTTTTTTGCTATCTAAGCTTTGCACTGTTGCTATAGCATTACCTGCGTAAATAGGACGAACAAAAGTGTCGCTACTTTCTACAGCAATAATATCTGAAATTTGTGCAACATCTAATAAAGCGGCAACGCGAGGCATGAAGTTCTTACCTGTCGTTAATGCTGTCGCTAAGATATGTTCGTAGTCAGCTGCAAGTTCTGTTACCAACAAGCTAATATTCTCAGCTAGTTGATGCTCATAAGCTGGGCTATCTGCAACAATTACCTTACTTACACCGTTAACTTTTGCCGCTTCTTGAGCAACACTTTGACAATCGCTACCAGCAACCAATATATGAATGTCGCCACCAATTGCTTGCGCTGCAGCAACTGTTTTAAGGGTGTCTGCTTTTAATGTACTGTTATCATGTTCAGCAAATACTAAAATACTCATGAAATCACCTTCGCTTCATTTTTCAATTTCTCAATTAATGTATCAACACTATCAACAATAATGCCGGCTTTACGTGTCGCAGGAGGCGTTACTTTTATTAATTTTGAACGTGGGCTTAAATCAATACCAAAATCAGCGGCAGGCATAACAACTAAAGGCTTGCGCTTTGCTTTCATAATATTAGGTAATGAAGCATAACGTGGTTCATTTAAGCGTAAATCAGTGGTAACAATCGCGGGTAAGTTAAGTGCGATAGTTTGTAAGCCACTATCAACTTCACGCGTTACATTAACTTTATCACCTTCAACTTTTACTTCTGATGCGAATGTACCCTGCGCCATACCCGTTAATGCTGCAAGCATTTGCCCTGTTTGATTATTATCGCTGTCGATAGACTGCTTGCCTAAGATAACTAATTGAGGCTTCTCTTCGTCAACAATTTTTTGTAAAAGCTTAGCAATATTTAGTGCGTCTAATTTCTCATCAGTTTCGATTTGAATGGCGCGATCTGCACCTAAAGCTAACGCTGTTCTTAGTTGCTCTTGGCAAGACTTATCGCCAACAGATACCGCAATAACTTCAGTGGCGATACCCGCTTCTTTTAAACGAACCGCTTCTTCTACAGCAATTTCACAAAAAGGGTTAATTGCCATTTTTACATTAGCAAGATCAACATTTGAATTGTCTGCTTTTACGCGAACTTTGACGTTATAGTCAATAACACGTTTGATAGGTACTAATACTTTCATCGTTGCCTCTGATTGCGTTTGTTGTGTTTATATTTATAGTGTAAAGCTAACGTTTGTTTTATTAAACTAACATTAACAAGTATTTCTAATTATTGCTCGACAGACTAATACTAGACTACGTGAACGTCAACGTAATACCGCAGTTGTCTCGATAAATTGAGCTTAAATAGCTTTTGTCGTAATATCTTTCAATAGAAGATAGTATTTATCAACAAAATATCTATAATAAGTGATATTATCAAACAGGTGTTTGAAAATCAAACGAGTGTTTGATTTTATTTGAATGAATATTTTTTGGGGAAATTTATGGAACGCGAATCGATGGATTTTGACGTTGTTATAGTGGGTGCTGGACCGTCTGGCTTAGCTACAGCTTGTCGTTTGATGCAGTTAGCAAAAGAAAAAGATCAAGAACTTCTGGTCTGCGTTGTTGAAAAAGGCTCAGAAGTTGGAGCACATATTCTATCTGGAGCGGTTTTTGAGCCTAGAGCGCTCAATGAATTATTCCCAGATTGGCAAGATAAAGGCGCACCACTAAAGACAAAAGTGACCGGTGATGACATTTATTTGCTCAATAGTGAAAGTAACGCTATAAAATTACCTAACTTCTCTGTACCGAAAACGATGCACAATGAAGGGAATTACATTGCTAGTATGGGCAATGTTTGTCGTTGGTTAGCTGAGCAAGCTGAAGAGTTAGGTGTTGAAATTTTCCCTGGCTTCCCTGCACATGAAGTACTTTATAACGATGACGGTAGTGTTGCGGGTATTCTTACCGGAGACATGGGCTTAGACGTTAATGGTAAGGAAAAAGATTCGTTCGTACCAGGTATGGAGCTTCGTGCTAAATACACGGTATTTGCTGAAGGCTGTCGTGGCCATTTAGGAAAAGAGTTAATCAGTAAATTTAGCCTAGATGAAGGTAAGTCTCCACAACACTATGGTTTAGGCTTTAAAGAAATTTGGGACATTGACCCAGCTAAGCACCAAGAAGGTCTTGTTGTTCATACGGCAGGTTGGCCATTAGACCAAGGCGCGACAGGTGGCGGTTATCTCTACCATGCAGAAAATAATCAAGTATTTGTAGGGCTAATTGTTGACTTAAATTATAGCAATCCGCACTTAAGTCCGTTTGATGAATTTCAACGCTATAAACATCACCCAAAAATTAGTCAGTACCTTGAAGGTGGAAAACGTGTTTCTTATGGAGCACGAGCGATGGCAAAAGGTGGTTTCAATTCATTACCTAAAATGACAATGCCCGGTGGTATTATCGTCGGTTGTGATGCAGGAACGATTAACTTTGCCAAAATCAAAGGTAATCACACCGCAATGAAATCTGGTATGTTAGCGGCTGAAAGTATTTTTCATGCAATAGCATCAGGTGATGAGGGCGGTAAAGACCTAGCTGATTATACAGAAAGGTTTAAAGACTCTTGGTTATACGAAGAATTATACAGTTCTCGTAACTTTGGTCCTGCTATGCATAAGTTTGGTATGACATTAGGCGGAGCCTATAACACCTTAGATCAGAACTTCTTTAATGGTAAGTTACCGTTCAACTTTAAAGACGATACGCTCGATCACGACCAACTTGAATTGGCATCAGAAGTAGCGGTTATTAATTATCCAAAACCTGATAATAAGTTAAGTTTTGATAAGTTAACTTCAGTGTTTTTGTCTAATACTAATCATGAAGAAGAGCAACCTTGTCACTTGAAACTTGCAGATGTAGTTATTCCCATTTCGGTTAACTTAGCTAAATACGCTGAACCCGCTCAGCGTTATTGTCCCGCAGGTGTTTACGAAATAGAATCGACAGAGCAAGGTGATAAATTAGTGATTAATGCGCAAAACTGTATTCATTGCAAAACCTGTGATATTAAAGACCCAAGTCAGAATATTACTTGGGTGACACCTGAAGGTACGGGTGGACCGAATTACCCTAATATGTAATTCACGCTTTGTTTGATTATAAAAAAACCTGCTGATGCAGGTTTTTTATGTTCAGGATGAAGGGTACAGTGATTATTTTGTTTGAATTAAATCAAATTCACCCAGTGCTGTAATACTTTGCTGTAACTTAGACTCAAGTTGGTCTAACTTCTTTAAGCTTTTACAAAACTGGGCCGCTTTTAATTGCACTTCTTGGGCACGAGGTTCAATTTCAAGCTGTAGATCTTTTTCCATACCTTTTATACGCTGGTCAAATGCTTCTACCCGTTGTTCACTACTACTTTCCTCATTGGTTGCCATTGCTTCACCAACAGCCATCAAAATAGTACCAATTGATTCAGTAACAATACTTTCAATTTCTTGTTCGAAGGCACCAGCAAAAATTTCATCAAAATCAGCAAAATCTTGTGACGCAATATAATAGTTAGTATCGCTGTGGTTAAAACGCTCTCTTAAACGATATTGCATTTCATCAAAGCGCTCTTGTATCTTTTGATGTGAAGCGCTATTTTCGCCTGTTAAGCCAGCGATAACTTTATTTACCGCTTTTAAATCTATATCAACCCCTTCAATTGCTATGGCAACTATTTCAGGGATCTGTTTACGAATACCTTGGCTGTATTGCGTTAATAATTGCCTTTGCTCTTCATTGAGGTTGATTTCTCGTCCGCGAATAAATAACTGTTGGTCGTTATTGATTTGTACATAGGTTTGACTTTCTTTTAAAATACGTACATGAGAAGGGTTGATCACTACGCCGTGGTTAAAATTAATATCGCATTGCTGAGCTGAAACACTGCTAATAAGCATGCTCATAGCAAGTAAAGGAAGAGTAAAAGAGTTCATCGCTTATCCAAGGTAACGAAAAGGGTGTTTAGTGATAGTGAATTACAAAGTAATTCACTAGGTATTAACGATAGGGTTAAAATGAATTTTTCTTTCTTTATAATTCACTTTAGTCGGGCCATATTCACGGCGCGTTTTGTCCTGGAAATCGCCAACAATTACTTGCACACCATGATATAGTTTTTCTGTTGCTTCAACAAAAACACTTGTCATATATGCTTGAAGCTTCTCTTCAAACACCTCTTTCTCATTTAGAATTTCACCCATACGATTAGTGTGATACTTATAAGTAGATATCAGTTTGCTAAGCATTTCAGGATTTACTTTATCGGTTGGTAATTTTTTCAATTTATTAACAGCTACTTGTAATTCAGTAGACTTATCAGAATCAATTTTTAATCTTGCTTCAATATCTTCCAAGTGTTCTTTAATTAAATTAACTTTTTTAGAAAAGTTAATTATTGTTGTACTTCCTGCGGTAGCGCCTACTATTCCAGCATGAACAGATTTCCCTGCTTTTATGTAACCTGCAATAAGTTTACCGTTGGCTTTTTCATCTGAGCCCAGCCAGAGTATTTCTTCAACATCAATAATACTGTGCATCATTTGATTTTCAATACGTAAAGAATGACAAGTAATTTCAGCATATTGACAGTATTTTGCGAATACTTTACCTTCAGCACGAATACAAACACTCATTTTTATGTCATCAATAGAGAGTTCTTCAGTATCTTGTTTTCTGCCAATAATACCACTACCAATGGTTATGTCTCCACCCGCTTCTAAGGTTGCAGACTCGACAAAACCGCCAATTGTTATATCACCTGTAGCTGTTACTTTCATGCCTTCACAAATATCCCCATCAATAATCACACTGCCTTCAAATTTAATGTGGCCGGTACTAATATCAACATTTTTTATGCGATAGACACCGTCGACTTCCATGCCGTTATCAATGATCCTTGGCAAGCCTACTAGTGTTGAAATTAATATTTGATCATTTTTAGGGCTGAGAGTTGTGCCTTCACCTGCTTGCAGCGTAATGTCTTCTCCAGGAACAGGTTCTAAAGGAGATCCTGTTACTGTAAAGCCTTTAGTACCTTCGGTTAGCATAATTTTTTTTGCGAGTGGGTCGCCGATTTTCACACAAATTATATCGCCTAAATCACGCATGTCGACACTACCATCTTCGCGTGCTTTAGGACGTAAAATTCTGTCTTGAGCGCTCTGTACTAACCATTTTATTTTTGAATCTTTACCATTGATGGCATCTTTACCGTGAGCAATTTCACCATTGACAATAGAGCCAGCAGGTTCTTTAGCCGCTTGATGAGCGAGTTTCAATAACTGCTCTTTGGTAAAACCTTTAGTAACACCCGATTGTTGGGCCGAATTTAAAATAGCTTTAGCGGTTAAATGTTTACCACCAAGTGCCGTTGAAATCTCTGCACTTGCAGACATTTCATCTTTATCAATAGAAATTGAAATAGTCGCGTCTCGACGCTCAAGTATTTGATAACTTATTTCTCGGCCAGATTTATTGGCCTGAAGGGGTTTGAGAACACTGTTGAGTTCGGCAATAGCATTTTTGATATTGCCGTTATCAACATATAAGTCTTTATATTCAGAATTCTCTATAATTTCATGAATACTCGCTTCTGTAATTTGTGAGTCATCTTTAACCGGTTGCAAAACAAGGTCAATATTGTTTTTTTTATTTGCTACTAAACTTGCTTGAGTCACGCGAGATTTACTCCACTATTACCACTTAAAATAAAAGATTAAATATAGTTTTCTTGATGAATTTTAATGAAAGAACCGGTGTTTATTTTTGAGTAATCTATTTTATATTCTTTATTATCAAGTGCCTGTACAAATATTAGCGTTTTAGATTCACCAAATACATCGGTAGCACTTACATCAACTACATCTTGATATGCCTTTTTAGCATCAGCCTTTTTATTGGGCACTTCACCTTTATAAATACCTATGCCACGGTTACTAACAATAACAACAGGGTGACCGCCATTTACAATCAATAAATCAAATTTTCTCATCTTATGAATAATGGTATTGCGACCACTCGTGATGAAGTTTTTTTCTATCAAAATATGCTCCTATATTTTACTAATATGTACGGTGATATTAATCACATTAATAACTAATACACTACAATACTATTATTCTAGTTTATTATCCCTGTAAATATATAAAGTTTTGATTTATGGCGCAATAAAAATGACGTTTCTTTTAATATAATTGAAATTAATACGTCACGTTAACATGCATACAACATTTTAAAGCTATATATCAGAAATAAAGTGGTGTTTGAGTACTTTCAATTAATAAACGTCGGATCATATCGAGCGACCGAGCTGCGACCATTTGCTGAAAGTAGACCCTATTTGCTTTTATACAAAAATATTTACTGTTTATTTTGTCTTTATTCCCCCAAGCAACCCAAACTGATCCCACCGGTTTATCTTCTGTGCCACCATCAGGGCCAGCGATGCCTGAAACAGCAATAACTAAATCTGCACCTGCGATAGCTAATGCTCCTTTGGCCATCGCTCTCACCGTTTCCTCACTCACTGCGCCGTGTTGCTTTATTATATTTTCATCAACATTAAGTAATTTACTTTTCATGCGATTTGAATAAGTTACAAAGCCTGCTTCAAATGAAGCCGATGATCCTGATACTTTTGTTAACTCACTCGCGATTAAACCCCCAGTACAAGATTCTGCTGTGGTTATCTTAATATTTTTTTGTTGGCATAATTGCAAGACTAATTCTGCTAAGGTATGAGGATTTTCTTGAATCTCCTCAATAATGTGATCATTTAATAACGTTTTTATTTTCTCAATAAGATTAATTTTTACGGGTAAATATTCGCTTTTTTCAACGGTTAATTTTAATTCTATTAATGGAGAACTCGCGCGAAAACCTAATTCAACTTCTTTAGGCCAATAAGGGAACTCTTTAATTAGCATTGATTGTAATGTTGACTCGCCAATACCAAATAATTGTAAACGGGTAATGTCCATTTCTGCGGTGAATTTTGATTGTAACGCTAGTACTGGAATAATCTCTTCATTAAGCATTATTTTTAGTTCACTGGGGACACCCGGAGTGCAGAAAACTTGGCAGTCATTTAATATCATTGAAAACCCAACAGCGCTGCCCACTCGGTTGATAATAATATCGCAATCTTTTGGCAATATCGCTTGTTTTAAATTTGCGGCGCCTAAGTGCGCATTACGTTGTTCACACCATGCTTGTAAATGTGCCAACGCAATAGGGTGTTGCTCTAAAGGAAGGTTACTCGCACTTGCTAATGCTTGTGCGGTTAAATCATCGGTTGTTGGGCCTAGCCCCCCATTGATAATTAATACGTCTGCGTCTTTTGTTAACGTTATTATTTCCTTAGAAAGTAACTTTAGGTCGTCAGCTAAAGTGACTTTACGGCTAATCTTTATGCCAATGGCTTTGCATTGTTGGGCGATCATTGCTGAGTTACTGTCAACAATATCTCCGGTCATTAACTCATTACCGGTAAGGAGAAGGTGTACTTTAGCGATAGTCATTTTTGCAGCTCAAAAACCAAATAAAATAATAGCGTTAGATTACTTTATAAGTTGAATTATTGTTAGTAACTATCAGTAAATAAAAATTTGTTATACCAATTAAAATAAATTTAAACCTTTTTTATAAGATGGGTGACTAATGATTATTAAAACAAAAAACTCTTAATGAAATTTAAAGGAACGTTCATGAAAAATGCATTGAAAAAACAACTTACGTTAGCCACTATTTTATCACTTTCAACGATCACATCGGTATACGCTGAGGTTAAAGAGACTATTGAAAAATCATTTTCTGTTAGTTCATCAGCAACTTTACGTTTAGCTAATGTTAATGGTGGCGTTGAGATTAAAGGCTGGGATAAAAGTGAAATAAAAATAACGGCAATTATCACTGCAGATAATCAAGAAGATAGAGAGCGTATTAATATTGAGTTTTCTGAACGCTCAAGTGACGTGAGTGTTGAAACACAGTACACCAAAAAATCATCTTGGGGGCGCAATAGCAACTCAGGAAAAGTTGACTATACCGTAATGGTACCCTTTGGCGCTGCGTTAACGAATATTGAGTTAGTTAACGGTTCTTTGGTTATTGAGCAAGTAAAAGGTGAAATAAAAGCTAACACAGTAAATGGGTCTATTAATGTGCAAGACTCAGCTGATGATCTTGAGCTAAATTCTGTCAATGGCAGTATTAAAGCGTCATACCAACGCATAGATAAAAACATAGATAATATCGAATTAACAACAGTAAATGGTAGCATTAAACTTTATATGCCAAGTGATTTGAGTGCTGTAATTAATGCTGAAACCATGCATGGCAGTATTGCTACTGAGTTTGGACTTTCAAGTGATAAAAAAATGTTTAGCGGTCGTCATTTATCAGGAACTGTTGGCAGCGGTGATATTAATATTAATTTAGAAAGTGTTAATGGCAGCATCACTGTGATGAAAAATTAATTTGTAACAATGGTTTACAAAAATATACTTTACCACAACATTTCTGTTGTGGTTTTTTTATTTGGTTGTTGGTAAAAATAAGGCACAATAGCGCACATATTTGACAGAGTTATTAAGGCGTATTTTAAGTGAGTGAGCAATATAACCGAGCATTATTAGCGGGGCGTTGGTATCGTATGGAAATGAATGACACAGGTCACCAACTTGTTGAGTATGCTGAGCTTTGCCTTGATGGTAGCTTTGAGTTTTCTTTTGTCGAACAAACCTCTCAAGGCGAAATTATTAGCCAAAATGTTGAGCTAGGCGATTGGGGATTAGTGGGTGATATACACTTTACTATTACGCAAGAAGAAGTTGTAGACAATGAGCATTATTGTGCAGATTTACATGATGAAAATAACTATCAGGCCTACAAAATTTTAGCATTAGACAGCCAAGTTTTTAAATACCAGCATATTGTGAGTAATGAAGTGTTTATCCTGCGCCGAGTTGTTGATAAAATCGGACACTGTTAAATTAAGTTATTCTTCACAAATAATAAAATTCCCCATTTACTTAATAAGTAGTAGAGAAAAAATGAAAAATATAAATGCAGCAAGTTTAATTACTGCGATAAAAACCCCTTATAACGCACAGGGTGAAATTGACCTTGTTACTTATGACCAACTTGTTGCAAAGCAAATTGCTGCTGGCGTTGACGGTATTGTTGTCGGTGGAACTACCGGTGAAGGACACTTATTAAGTTGGGAAGAGCACTTAATGTTAATCGCCCATACCGTTCATCAATATAGCGACAAACTGATTATTGTTGGTAATACCGGTAGTAATAATACCCGTGAAGCGATTAAAGCGACACAAAATGGTTTTGCTATGGGAATGGATGCAGCATTGCAAATTAATCCTTATTACGGTCGAACGTCAATGGCGGGTGTTGCGGCACATTTTAATAAAGTATTAGATATTGGACCTGCGTTTATTTATAACGTGCCGGGTCGAACGGGTCAGGATCTTACCCCTGATTTGATCGAGCCGTTGTCAAAGCATAAAAACTTTATTGGTGTGAAAGAATGTGGTGGTAACGAGCGTATCGCGTATTATGAAAAACAAGGGATTGCTTGTTGGTCAGGCAACGACGATGAAAGTTATGTCGGTCGCCATCAATTTGGCTCTCATGGTGTTATTTCAGTAACATCAAATGTTATTCCAGGCTTAATGAGAACCTTAATGGATACTCAAGACAGCGAGCTAAATGAACGCTTACAAGGCCTCATGAAATGGTTGTTTTGTGAACCAAATCCTATTGCAGTAAATACGACCTTGATGATGACAGGTGCAGTTGAAGCTAACTTTAGATTGCCTTATCTAGCATTAACACTAGAGCAACGTCAGGTCGGTTTTGACCTTTTAGCGAAAATTGAAACGGCAGAACTTGTTGGTGACAAATTAGCACTTCTTAAAGATAGCGACTTTAATTACTGCTCATAAATGCGTTCACGCCAGAGCATTTAATGATGGCATTAAATGCTCTGGTAGTTTAAATGATCTTTGCTCGTCGCTAAGCGGGCAAATAAAATTAAGTGCAACGGCGCAAAGTTGTAAGTTAATACTTTCTTCATTACTACCCTCAACAACTTTCCCGTGTAACCTATCGCCAACCACTGGCATATTAATACTTGCTGCATGGCTTCTTATTTGATGTTTTCTACCGGTATCTATTTTTACTTGTACTAAGGATGTATTATTTTTTTCATCGTACGCAAGATGAGTAAAATGACTACTCGCTTTTTTACCGTCAACATCATTTGTTAAGGTGTCAGGTTGCGGGCGCAAACGATGATCACCATGAATGATAATATGATATGTTTTTTCTAAATTATGCTTTTCAAACATAGCACTTAATGCTTGAACTGCTTTTTTACTATGCGCAATTAAAATTAACCCCGTTGCAGCTCTATCTAAGCGATGAACGATGAATGCTGCGCGCTCAGGTTTTAGGTGTGTTTGTGCCCAACGAGCGATAGTACAATGATCACTCCACTTCGAACCTTGAGATAACATGCCATAAGGCTTATACCAAACACTGTAATCAACACAGTCAGCAACTAACAAGGCTTCATTAGGCTGCTGGTTTAATACTTGTTCGTCATAATAAAAGTGCAAGGTATCGGTTATTTTTAATGGTTTTTTAATCCGTCGCAAGCGTTGTGTGCTTTTACCGCGCGTTAACCATAACGCTCCTTGCTGAATAGCTTGTTTTAATTGCGCATTACTTAATGCGCACTGCTTGTTAAGCTCAGTGATAATGGTGCTGTTTTCTGTATTGATATCAAGGTGAAGCTCAAATTTATTCAAGGCTATACTCAAGGTTAAAGACCGTTGTTGTCATTAATTACGTTAGTTTACCAAAAATAATGCCGAACAAAATTGGTATTCTGTTTTTCATCAGATAAAATAGCGAAATAATTTAGTTAACAATAAGATGAATAATAATGAACCGTGATTTAGCCCTATTTCCAGAAGATAATGTTGGCAACGCCTTGTGGCAAATGATGATTGATGGCGATGATTTAAGTCAAGCCCGTGAAATTGAGTTTTCAGTTATTTTTCCTAACGAAGAAGCTGCTTTGAAGTTTGGTCAGTTACTTTTAGAAAACAACCAAAAATTATCATTTTGTCCCTATGAAGGTAATGATGACTTTCCTTGGGAAATTACGGCTTATCCCTTTGTTGGTGCCAGTTATGAAAACATTAGTTCGTATCAAAATTTATTGATTTCAAGCGCAGAGCCACTAGGTGGACAGTATGATGGGTTTTATTGCGCTGCAGTTTAAGTATATTCTAATACTTATAAAGGGGTTAGGTTCATCTATAATGTAAATAACATATGATGGCTAACCTTTACTATTATTCTTATGCTGAAGTATTTCAGCATCATTAAGAGAGTTTTATGCTTGATATAAGCCAATTTGACCAGTTAAAAAAAACCAGTGCCAAGTCATTTAATGATCAAAAAGCCTTGATTAAAAAAGTAATGGCTGGTCGTCAAATAAAATGTGAAACTTGTGGCACTATTCTGCGCTTAGTTGTACCAGAAGACAAAAGCACCCCCGGTGTTTATTGCGGTAAAGGCTGTACCGATATTTGTTTAGATTTTACGTAAACATCAACAGTGATTTAACTGACACGGACTGAGCGACAAACTTCTTTTACCGCGCTAATAATTAATGAATTCTCTTTATTACGGTTAAATGCCAATCCAATGTCTTTTATTAACCTATTATCTTCGACTGGCATTAATGCTAACGCTTCAGCCTCTAGAATTTCTTGCCAATCAGGCAGTAAAGCCGCGCCAATCCCTGCGCAGACTAATTGCCAAGCATATTCGATGGTTTTAATATTAGCGCGGGGTTGAAACCTAATAGAAGCATCAGCCATGACCACTTTTAAGGTGTCGAGGGCGTCACAAGGTGCTCTATTGATAAAAGGCATATCTTGCAATTGAATAATGTTAATAGATGACTGTTGAGCAATAGGCCAGCTTTTTGGCACCGCTATTTGATAGTTGTCTTGCCAAATAGGAATAAAGCTTTCGTTATAGGCAACAGAGTTAGCAGACACAACGCGCGCATCGCAAGGTTCTTGAGGGTCAACTAACGTTAATTCTAAATGATCAATTTTTTCTGTTATTTTCTTCAATAAATGACTCATTCGTTGCGCCCCCAATGAGCGCATAATACCTAGCCTGAGTAATACGGGTTTTGGGTTTTCAGAAAAAAGATGACTGATAGACTTTGCATTGTCAGCCATTTCTTTTGCTTTAGGGTAGAGTTTATCTGCCGCATCTGTGGGCAATACACCGCGTGCATGACGAAAAAACAAAGTGATATTTAAATCTGATTCTAGCTGCTGAATCGCCGTGGTGATTGAAGGCTGAGAAACAAAGCAAACGCGAGCAGCGCCACTAATACTGCCTTGCTCATAGACAGATTGAAAATACTTTAGTGATCGAAGTTCCATCGTTATTTCCAATCGTTGTTGATAAAATGAAGTTTGTTCCCATTACTATAACCTTTATTAATGATTAGCAGAATTAATTATAGTTTTTATCTATACCTTTGATAAAAAATGATATTTTTCAAGTTTATAGGCACCCGTAAGGTTGGTTGTTCTTTAAATAATGAACAAGCACTTGAAATCGTCATGCTGAATTTTTCTAGATGAATATAGGTATAGAGCTTTGTTATGAGCCAAAAACTGTGTTTTAGTCTCATAACATGCACCGAAAAATTATCGCCAAGTGTATGCTAACGAAAATGGAACAGAAGGTATTACTGAGACATTTATTTGAACAAGGGCTGATGATGATCAATATTTGTTCGGTAATGTTATCATCGGTGATAACAGAAAAAAATTATGATTTTAGTAACGCATTTAACTCAGGCTTTGAAACAGTTATTGAGTAATATCCCTGACTAAAACGAAGTTAACGCTAAGTTCAAACAAACTCAAAAGAGAATATATGCATGAGTGCTTTTTCAACTAAAACTGAAAGTACCGGACAAAATAGAAGTCTTGAACAAAATGAAGTTTTCATTTGTGATGCTATTAGAACACCTATTGGCCGTTATGCTGGCTCGCTAGCGACCATTCGTGCTGATGACCTAGCCGCATTACCCTTAGCAGCACTAATGGCACGAAACCCAACACTCGATTTTAGCCAAGTAGACGATGTTATTTTAGGTTGTGCTAACCAAGCAGGAGAAGATAACCGTAATATTGCTCGTGTAG
Organism: Colwellia sp. Bg11-12; assembly: GCF_014076955.1. NCBI lineage: Bacteria > Pseudomonadati > Pseudomonadota > Gammaproteobacteria > Alteromonadales > Colwelliaceae > Colwellia > Colwellia sp. Bg11-12. The sequence goes on along the minus strand of NZ_JACGUZ010000051.1, from coordinate 30,705 downwards.
CCACGTTATTAGCGGGCTTACCTTACCAAGTCCCCGCAACAACCTTGAACCGTTTATGTGGCTCTGGCTTAAATGCTGTCGGTATTGCTATGCAGGCGATTAAGTCAGGTGAAGCTGAAATGATTATTGCTGGCGGTGTTGAAAGCATGACTCGCGCACCTTTTGTGATGGGCAAAGCAGAAAGTAATTTTTCGCGTACTCAAGAAATTTTCGATACAACGACAGGCTGGCGTTTTATTAACAAAGCACTCGATAGTGCGTACGGCACTGAAAGCATGCCACAAACAGCAGAAAATCTTGCACAAGAGTTTAACATTAGCCGGGCAGACCAAGACAAGTTTGCTTTTGCTAGCCAGCAAAAAGCAGCTAAAGCCCAACAAGCAGGATTTTTTGCAGAAGAAATACTACCCGTTAGTATTTCACAAGGTAAAAACGACCCTATTATTTTCTCTCAAGATGAGCATATTCGTCTAACAAGTTTAGATAAAATGACGGCACTCAAGCCTTTTGTTCATGCCAAAGGTACTCTTACCGCCGGTAATGCATCGGGAATTAATGATGGCGCTGCGGCAATATTATTGGCGTCAAGTCAATCGGTGCAAAAAAACAACTTAGCACCTATTGCTAAGGTACTAGGTATGGCAGTTGCTGGTGTACCACCACGTATTATGGGGATTGGTCCGGTTCCAGCAACAAAAAAATTGCTAAAACGTTTGAATTTATCACTTGAAGATATCGACATTATTGAACTGAACGAAGCTTTTGCTGCACAAGCTTTAGCTTGTATTCGCGAGTTAGGTTTGCAAGATGACGATCCTCGTATTAACCCGCAAGGTGGCGCTATCGCATTAGGACATCCTTTGGGAATGAGTGGTGCGCGCTTAATAACGTCAGCAGCTCGCCAATTGCAACGTACCAACAAGCGTTATGCGTTGTGTACTATGTGCATTGGTGTTGGGCAGGGAATAGCTTTAATTATTGAAAGAGTTTAAGGCATTTTAAAACCGGATAAGTAAGAGAGTGAGTGATGTGTTACTCCCTTTCTTATGCTTAATGGTAAATAGCGAATACTCAATTGACTCTGTATATTGTAAACCTATAGGGTGACTTTTAACTTGTTATTCAGTAGATTAGTATCTTGTGCTAAGGCTTACAGCAAAGAGATGACAGCAATGACCCGATCCCATTTACTTTTATTTTTACTCTGTGTTTGTGGCTTTATGGTCAGTCTTTTTTTTAAGCCCTATCCGCTGAGCTGGGCAATAAAAATTTTACCAATATTCGTTTTACTGCATTTTTCTTGGCAAAGAAGCTTTGAAACTAAAGAACGCGCGCATAAGTTATTTATGTTCGGCTTAGTTTTCTCAGCTTTTGGCGATTTCTTTTTAGATTATGACAGGGTTAATTGGTTTGTATTCGGTTTAGGGGCTTTCTTAGTCGCTCATCTATTTTACATTTTTAGTCTAAAACCACTCGTACCCAAAAAAATCGTGAGCAAACGTTTACCGATTATTACGCTCTATTTTGGCTATGGCGTTGGCATATTTTCGTTAATATATGCCGGCTTAGGCGAGTTATTTATACCTGTATTGGTTTATATGACAATATTACTGTTAATGGGGATAACTACCTTACTTTCACAAAAAGCGAATGCTTGGTTAATTATTGGCGGGCTCAGCTTTATTCTTTCAGACTCATTAATAGGGCTTAATCAGTTTTATCATCAAATACCTTATGACAGTGTTTGGATCATGAGTAGCTATTATTTCGCTCAACTGGCATTAGTGAAAGGTATGTTTACCCAAGACAATAAGCTGGCGTAGTGGTCAACCTTCATCTAACTATCACCTAGCTTATCGACAATAAAGTCGATAAAGCACTTTACCTTCGCCGGCATGTTTTTTCGGCTAGGATAAACCAGGTAAACACCAATACTTATTGGTATAAAATCTTCAAACAGTGGCACTAATTTCCCCGTAGTCACTTCATCCCGCAAATTAAATAACGGCATACGTATAATACCTTGTCCTGCTAAACATAACGAAACCATCATTTCTGAGTTATTGCATGATACTCGACTGATAACATGTGTTTGAGTTTTTTGCCCATTTTTAGCGGTGTAATACCAAGTTTCAGGGGTTTTTAGATTACGGTAACTGATCATCTGATGATCAATCAATTCATCGGGATGTTTAGGTATACCATACTCTTGTAAGTATTGGGGAGACGCGAGCGTTAAACTGGTCGAGTTCATAAAACGTCGGCTAATTAGGCTTGAGTCTTCAAGCTGAGCCGCTGCTCTGATGACAATATCAAAGCCATCGGAAATTAAATCTACTTTATGATCGTTTAATTCGATGTCTAAAGTGATTTTCGGATACTTAGCCATAAATTCAGCGAGGATCGGCCTAATACGAGAAACACCTATACCAATAGGACAGCTTAACTTTAAACGACCTTGTGGTATTTGCTGGCGTCCCAAAAGGCTATTTTCAACGTGTAAAGCATCTTCAATGATCTGTTGGCATTGTTGATAATAGACTTCGCCTTCGGATGTTAAGTGTAAGGTTCGGGTCGTTCGATGCAATAAGCGGACCCCTAAACGAGTTTCTAGCTTACTGACTTCTTTGCTGATATAAGAGGTAGAGTGCTTCATTTTTTCAGCAGCATTGACAAAACTTTTACTTTGCACCACTTGTACAAAAACAGCGATACCATCAAGTAAGTTACTTTTACTTTGTGAAGAAGAAAATAGTGTATTAGCTTTCATATGGAAATAATGTATCTGTAATTAGGTTATTAATCTTATATAGGAAATAAATTACACTATTTTCATTGCAATACCTATTGTTACCTCATACTTATCGTTATAACTTTGGAGTTTATATGAAAATTATCGCTTTTGCCGCCAGTAGTAGTCGTCAATCAATTAATAAACAGTTAGTGAGCTATGCCGCTAGCCTTGTTGAAAACGCTCAAGTTGAAGTACTTGATATTAACGATTATGAAATGCCCTTATATAGTGCTGATAGAGAAGCAGAGCTGGGTAAACCACAATTAGCACAAGACTTTCTCGATAAAATAGCCGGTGCAGACGCTTTGGTTATTGGTTTTGCTGAGCACAATGGCTCTTATACGGCTGCTTATAAAAACTTATTTGATTGGAGTTCTCGTGCTTTACAAAAAGTGTATCAGCATAAGCCGCTTGTTTTACTGGCAACATCACCAGGCCCAGGTGGAGCAGCAACCGTACTTGCCGCAGCTGTAGGCTCGGCACCTTTTTTTGATGGCGAGGTAAAAGCTCATTTATCAATTCCAAGCTTTTATGATAATTTTGATGTCGAAAAAGGACAGTTAACTAATGCCGAGTTAGCTGAAAAGCTCGCTTTAGCTATGGCAATGCTCAGCCAGTAACCTTTCTAATCTTTGGTATTGTGCTTGATCAGGTATACCAAAACGTAAAGCATTATTTTCGTCGCACAAACGCACGTAGAGCCCTTGGTGACAGAGTTTTTGATAAAGTTCTGTTGCTTGAGGATAAACGATTGTTTTAAATAAACCACACCCCTTAATCGTTATGCTTGGGCCATCGCTTTTAGTAGGGTGATGTAAAAACGTTTTTGTTAATAGTTGTTCGAGTTTTATTGATAAGTCGGTTAATTTTTGTCGCTGTGCCAATTGCCAAGCATGATCGTTTAACGCCTGCTCAGCAATAAATTGGGCTGGGCCATTAACTTCCCATGGTGAAGATAACTGGTTAAGTTTATTTATCCAAAATGGATGAGCACTTAAAAAACCTATTCTAATACCCGCTAAGCCAAAAAATTTACCGACTGAACGCAATACAAAAAGATGTTTATTTAGCGTTAAGTGAATAAGCGATTGACTCGGTGCAATAACATCCATAAAAGCCTCGTCAATAATTAACCAACCCGAGAGTGATTCAAGGGTTGTTAATAGTGCTGTTAATTTTTGCTGTTGCTGTAATTCACCTGTTGGATTATTAGGGTTAATTACCACAACAATCGCGTTTAATGTTAGGTCTTCATACGTTGGTAAATGCTGATAATGTTTAACAGTAAAACCTGCATCATGCCAAGCTCTTTCGTGCTCTTTATAACCAACTTCAGGTAACCACACCTCTATATGGCTTGATGGCTTTTTTATATGATTGAGATATAGCGCGGGTAAACGTGCAATAACTGCCTGGCTACCACTGGTTACACTTATACTTTGCGTACCATAATAATGCTTAGCTGCAGCGAGTAACCCTTCACTTTTTTGCGGTAATTGCTGCCAAATATATTGAGGAATAGCAGGAATAGGGTAACTGTTCGGGCTGATGCCCGTTGATAAGTCTAGCCACTGTTCTAAAGGGATTTTGTAGCGCTCAACCATTTTGTTGAGCTGCCCACCGTGAACGAGTGCTGTCGTGTTTTTATTATCATGCTGACTCATCATAAGTTCCCCTTCTATAAATAATGAAAAAATTCATAGAAAAAACAAGTAAAGATAAAAATAACCACCGAGTTGTTCACAAGGTTTATGCTACGAATAATATCACTTTGGGTGACAAGCTTACCGCAACCTAATTTAACAGAAGTCACAGCTTTACCATGATATATCGCCGAACCGCCCAGGGTGAAATTAAGTACACTGGCACCTGTCGCCATTACCCAGCCACCATTCAAGCTTTTGTAATGCTGACTTTGCTGATAACCATTTTTTAGGGCATTAATCGTTTTTGAGAAAGAGAGCTTCGTTTGGCAAGCATAAAGCAGGGCGGTAATCTTGGCACTAGGCCAGCCAAGTAAATCGTCCATACGTGCAGCACACCATCCAAAATTAATGAATTGTGGATTTTTATAGCCCCACATTGCATCCAATGTATTGGCAAGTCGGTGCAATATAACAAGTGGAATACCGCCGACTATAAACCAAAAGAAGCTGGCGACTGCGGCGTCATGACCATTTTCAAGTACAGATTCTACAGTGGCACGTGAAATCTCTTGCGCTGATAAATGGTCAGTATTACGACTAACTAAATAACCACAGAAATGTCGAGCAGTTGCTAAGTCATCTTTCTCTAGAGGTTTACGTATTTGTAAAGCATGCAATTTTAGGCTTTTTAAACCGATAGCAAAATAAAGTACTATGGTATCTAAACACCAGAACCACACATTGCTCTGATGAAAATAATAATAAATAACAGGTAAGGGTAAACAGAGTATTAACCAAGAGAATATGCCCAGTATTCGAGGTAACCATTGTTTTACTTTTTTATCATTGTTTTGATAAGAATTAACCTTTTTTTCTATTGTTGAGGTTAACCAGCCAAAGCCAACTAATGGATGAAAGCGCTTAACTTCACCGAGCCAATAATCAAGCAAGTAAGCGGTTATCATGATGAGTGAAGTCATCATGTAGTGGATATCGCTACGGCGGGGAGTTGAGTAATATCGAGTGTAGAAACAAGTGTAAAAACTTGCTTTTTACTCTGGTAAGTTATCTGAAAAATACAACCATTATCAAACGCTTTTTTATGTGTGTTTATCGCGTGTTCATCAGAAAAATTATCAACCATTAAGGATAAAAAACAACGTAATATATCACCATGGCTAACGATTAAAATATTATCAATAGCTGTGCTAGCTAGGTTTTTTATTCCAATTTTTTGAAAATCATTGTCAGCTTGAACCGTATTTGAAATATCAATTAAAGCTTGCTGAAATCGTACCGCGCAGTCGATACCTGATTCACCATTAGGGGGCGCAACAGTGTTTACTTGATGAAAGATAGCTTGGAAATTTTTGTCTGGTTTTACTTCGCTAATATGCTTGCCTTGCCAATCACCAAAGTTACGCTCTATTAATGCGGATGTTCGCGTAAGTGATGTGTTCAGTATGGCTTGACAAATTTCAGCGGTTTTCTCTGCTCTTGGCAATGTAGAGCTGACAATATGTCCTACATTATGAGTATTGAGTTGTGCAGCTATAGCACGCGCTTGCCGATAGCCTTTTTCTGTTAATGGGCTATCAAATTGTCCTTGAAACTTACCTACTTTATTCCACTGTGTTTCGCCGTGGCGCGTAAGAAAAAAATTTATGACCGTCATTTATACTAAAATTACTTATACCCGTTCCACTCGATGATCCTCGTTTAAGGGAAATTGAGCGAATCATAATCAAGACTCACTTTTTTGTTAAGGGTTATTCCCTTAACAAAATGTAACGACGAGTATGTTTTGTTCAGTTCCCCCCAAGGGGCTGGTTTACAAACGCTTTATACCACGTTATTGATTTCGACAATAGAATAACTATTATCTTCAAGTTGAATGGGTATATACATCGATAATAATATTGAATGTTTTAGTATCGCTTGATGACAGAATAAGAGACTTTAGTTAATGATTAAAAGAAGCAAGCTCTAAAGTAACTTGGTCTATTCCGCTCTTCTGGATTCGTTGACTAATTTCAGCTTCCTTACTACTTAGCAGCGAAATACCTTCGATGATCATGTCATATGCTTTCCATTGGCTGGTGTTCCTATCTTGGCGCATTTGGAAAGTAATGTTAATTTCAGGCGCATTAGTATCGCTAATAATTGAATTAACGCCGACAATTCTCGCACCATTTGTTGGTTTATGTGACTCGAAAGAAACTTCCTGATCTTTATATTGTTTCAACGCTATAGCATAAGTTCTTACTAAATAACTGCGCATAGAAACGACAAATTTTTCACGCTGATCACTTGTCATCTTTCTTAAATTTTTTCCTAAAACTTTAAAGGCTGCGTATTTGTAGTCTATTGATGGCATTAATTCTTCTTCAACAATATTACGCATGAGTTCAGGGAATTTTTTAAGCGACTCTTGATCTTTCTCAATACGTGAAAATAATCGTTGTCCTGTTTCAGCAATGACGGTGTATGGGGAGTTTTCAATACTGTATGCATTGCTAGAAAAGCTCATTAGCGAAGTAGTAAATAATATAGTGATAAATACAAATATGTGTTTCATTTTTCTGTCCGTTTAAGAGAGTGTTTAGTAATTGCTGAGGTCATTCTTTATTTATGTTGGTATTATACATACCGACCATGCGGTATGTAAATAATCAATTGATATTTTTTATTACTATTTGCTATATCTATAGAAAGTAGTCATAAAAAAATGAAATAAGTAACTTAGTGTTTGCGAAGGTTTTTGATATAGCTGCAGAGTTCTTTTATCACTTTCTCAAAGAGATCTTTATTTTTGGAACTTTTACTTAAGCTAGAAGAACCATGAAAAGTTGAAACAATGAAATAAGCGACTTGGCTAAAATCAATATCGTCACGAAGCTGGCTAGCGACACGCTGTAAGTTAATCGCAATAAGCTGATTAAGCTGTTGCTGCATATTTAAAATACGTAAACGAAACCCTTCATCTACAGCAGACATTTCTTGGCAAAGGTTATTTAAAGGGCACCCACAAACGATTTCGTCGCAGCTTGACTCTTTATACATCGCGGTAAAAAAGTCGCATAACCCTTCAATAGGGTCATCTACTTCTACGGATGGTTGCCATAACTCTAAAAACATTGGGGTATAAATTTCTTCAAAAACAGCGTAACCCAACTCCATTTTATTTTTAAAATGATGGTATAAAGCACCTTTTGAAACCTCACAGCGTACTAAAATACAAGACAAGCTGGTTGCGATGAAACCTTTCTTATGAATTTCATCTGCACTTATCTCAAGTATTTTCTGACGAGTTAGTTCGGCGTCTCTCATATTAATGCTTTTAATTAATTATTAGGTGTTACATATTCTAACCGACCGATGGGTAGGTTGTAAACTAAGCTTTTTAGGGGGAGGTTATTACTGATTATTCCCAGGCAATATGACATCGCTTTGAATGAAGTTGAAGCGTTCTTACTCAGGCCGTTAAGATGAACGCTGAGGGTATTTCTTATTTAACTGTGATCGCTTAATTTTGGGGGAGGTATTGAATATGTTCCAACGACATGGGCAACAGCTTTGTCATCGCCTTCAGAATATAAAGAAACTTCACCAACAACGAGTGACTTCCCTATTTTTAGCAAAGTGCACTTACCAATAATGTCTTTAGTTGATGAAGGCTTCCTCATAAAATTTATCGTCAGACTTGTTGTTACTGCCAATGAAACTATGCCTATTTCACCTAGAATTGCGACATATAAAGCACAGTCAGCAACGGTCATTAAAACGGGGCCAGATACTGTTCCACCAGGTCTTAATTCATCAAACCCTATTGTATGTCTTACTATTGCTGTTTGTTTTCCAACGGCTTCGACAATACACTTAGCCTGTGGGAATTCACTTCTCATGAAATTTTCAATTTCGTTCTTCGTTGCCAAAATAGTTCTCCAAAAAAGCAAAGGTATTATTGGGTTTTCTCTGTAATGACAGTGCAATAATACTTAATCTAGTTGAGATTAAGTATTACATAATTTAATCGATTAGAAACGATAGAAGGTGAATTACTCTGTACTTCATCATTCAATACTTTATTTTTTAGGTACTTTGGCATTTGTGTCTATAATTAATGAAAATAGGGACATCAAATATAATTTTAGGACTTGTATGCATAGCAAGATAAAGCCAACTCTGTTGTTATTTTTGGTATTCAACTTACTTATTTTAAATTCATCACAAGCAAAAGAAATAACGAACGATGAACCCATCATTATCGTTTTAAACGATTGGACAAGCCAGTTAGTTTTATCTCATATAACCGCTGAGATATTTAAAAATATTGGGTATTCTGTTGTGTTCACTGATAAAAGCACGGGTGATCAATGGGGCGCGCTTCAACGTGGTTTAGGACATGTGCAAATGGAAGTCTGGCAAGGCACAATGGAGAAAATGTATAATCGAATGATTCATGAAGGTGGCATTATTGATGCTGGGACTCATGATGCCATAACGCGTGAAGAATGGTGGTTCCCTGATTATGTGTTAGACCTTTGCCCTGGTTTACCTGATTGGCGGGCACTTAATGATTGTGCTCATTTATTTGAAACAAAAGAAACGTCACCAAGAGGACGTTACCTTGGAGGGCCTTGGGAAAAACCCGACGGGGCAAAAATCAGAGCATTAAAACTTAATTTTAAAGTGGTTTCCGCTAAAAGTAGCGATGTCTTATGGCAAGAACTCGATAAAGCCATACTTAATAAACAAGCGATAGTTTTGTTTAATTGGACACCTAATTGGGTTGAGGCAAAGTATAAAGGTCAATTTGTAGACTTTCCAGATTATCACCCTGACTGTGAAACAAAACCAGAGTGGGGGGAAAACAAGAGATTTTTACACGACTGTGGTAACGCTAAAAAAGGCTGGTTAAAAAAAATAGCTTGGCATCAAATGCCAGTGAAATGGCCATGCGCCTTTAAAACGCTTACTAAAATTAACTTTAGTAATACAATGCTAGCTAACTTAGCGTATGACGTAGATATAAATAAATTGAGCTACCAACAAGCAGCAAAAAAATGGCTGGCAGACAATGAGCAGAAATGGAAATCTTGGATTTCACCATCGTGCCAAATTAAAATAATGAAATAGGTTAAACACAGTGATAAATAATAAAATTTCAACTAAGCATTCTATTGGTTTTACTTTACTACGTGGTGTTTTTGTATTTATATTATTGTTACTTTGGCGCACATGGTAACGGAATACTTTAATGTATAGCAGGGCTGTCTTGTCTGTTAATTTAAGGCTATTTAAGAGATAGACCATAAAAACTATAATAGGAGAGTTAACGAGGTTCAACTATTGGTGATGTCGTTAGCTAAAGGCTGATGCGTAAGTAATATAAACGGTACTATAAGGTCTTTATGATCATCCATGCAGCTAAGGAATATACATGGATGATACTATTTTTCTATATCGGTAATGCTTATTTACTGAGTAGCTCATTCAAAGAGAACACTTGTCGTTCTTAAGCACTTTTTAACGTTTCTAATAAAGCATGAATTTCATCTTTTAGTTCTTTATCTGCTATTTTATTACAGCTGATTTTAGCTTTCTCTAAATGTTCAATAGCATTTTCTTCTTCACCTAATTCGACTTGCAGTGATGCTACTGAAAAACCGATAGAGGAACGAAAGTCCTTTGAATTAATCTCTTCAGCTTTAGCTAATGCTTTTTCGTAAATAGAAATGGCTAAGGTGTAATCGTCCGTAAAGTCAGCGAGAGTTTCCCATTGCACGGGATGGTCTTTATCGGTATTTTCATTATCATCACAAACTTGCTTTAATTCACTATATAAATTATCGAAGCGAGTTTGATCTTTTCGCTGAGCGGCATGCATTAAATCTCCAGCCAATATAAGTACGCGTTTGTATATTTTTGTATTCATGGGTTAGTACTCTTTAGTTGTCTGGAATTTATATGTTAGCGTTTGATTTACAGTTTTTGTTGTTGAATTGTGCTTTTTGATGTCAATGCCTTTATTTGTCGCGGTTCAAAGCTGAACTTGCTATTCGGCATTTTAACACCAGTTATGACTTTAGACTAGTTTAGGAGCGAAAATTGAAAATTTTTATGGAATGATGAACAAACAGCTATTAATTGTAATTTTACACTTACTAATACCAAGGTTTTTCTTTAATATATTGTTTAAGTAACGCTAAAGTTTTTGTTGTTCTCAATGATCGTGAACGTTAGTTTGATCCTCATAAGTCGACAATATTAGCTATAGTCATTTACGGTTATAAAAGGTGCATTGAGTTTAACAACTACCTCCATTTTCTATATGGAAAGGAATTAATACAGAATCAGTTGCTCTATTTATAAAAAGTTCTGCTGCTTTGATACCCTTTTTTTCACTATTTTGATGCACAGTTGTTAATGGCGGGGTAGAACGTAAAGCCTCATCGATACCGTCGAAACCAACCACTCTTATATCTGCAGGTATATTAAGTCCCATAGCGTTAATTTCCTTTATTGCAGCTAAAGCAATAAGGTCACTCATACAAAGTAAAACATTTGGACGAGGCGTTGATGTTAACGCTTCTCTAGCAGCAATTAAGGCAGAATGATGCTTACTTTCAGGTATATTCCACACTCTATCAGCTCTGAGATTAACATCTAACTCTTTGATTGCTCTTTGATAACCACTTAAGCGTTGATGAGCAATTGAACATGTAAAGTCTGAACTTGGTAAGTCGTATACACGACAAGTTACATTAGAATCGAGTAATCTCAAGCCAAGAATAGCAATAGCATCATCTTTTGATTTTATTGCAAGCTTCGCTATTTCATAAGCGGCTTGTTCATTGTCAATACCTACAGATGCTTTACGGTCGATGTCAAAATCTGCAGTGACAACTTTTTTTGCTGTCGTTCTTAATTGATCAATCAACTGAGTATTACGTGGACTACCATAGCAAATAAAGCCGTCAACAAAATCAGACACCGCGTTGATGTTCTCAGATGTGCCGGAAAATAATAATAAGTTGACTTTACTTTTTTCTAAAACCGATGATACACCCTTGACAAAATTACTCGCGACCGGGTCTGTTATCATGTATTCGACACTGTCGGGCAGCACCAAAGCAACGATGTTAAAGCGACCATTTCTTAAAGATTGAGCCGCTTTGTTAGGTCCAGAATAACCCATTTTTTCACATGACTCGAGAATATCATCTCTACGCTTTTTAGAAAGTTGATCAGGCCTGTTAAATGCATTAGAGACTGTTGCATTTGAAACACCGAGCTCTTTTGCAACACTTTTAAGCGTCCAAACTTTTTTATCTGTCATGTTTACCTTTATTTTATTTACTCTAAAAATGTCAGCAATTTATAGCCATGCCTTAATATGCGTTGTGCTATATAAGCTTTTTGTTAATTAACGAAATTTTAGTCTGTATTTAACAGTAAATTCAGGCTGATAACACGCGTATTATTCTTTTCTGTTATTTCAATTTGTGCATGTTTATCAATTAAATCAACTGTTAGCGTTATACTGTCATCATTTTTTTGCCACTTCATTTCTAACACTGAAATATTACTACTAACGGTAAATTCACCATTAAAAGCTTCAGTGTTATTACGTAATTGAATGAGACGAATTATAGCTTTGGTAAATGGTTTTTTAATTGCATTTTCAATGCGTTTACTATCAAGATAGGGACGATTTATGTCCCGACCAACATTAGTTTCTGATAGCAATGCTATGTCATTTGTTTCAGCCAGTAAACCCGCATAATAAACTTGTGGTATGCCCGGAGAGAAAAATTGAATTGCTCTAGCAACCAAATAATCAAAGTCATTTTGCCCAAGTGCATCATAGTACGTACAATTTACTTGATATAAATCTACATTACTTGCCGCAGCTCCGGTTGCTTTTTTACTTTCGCCCGCACTATTGAGATGAATTTTTTCAACCAGATTATCGATTTCAATATCATTCAATAAACCAGCCTTACCATTCATTGGACCAACATCAATAATACCAATGCCATCATGAGTATCCAACACCGTAATACAATTTCCGGGTGATATGTGTAGCCACTTTGCTAATGCGGTAAAATTTTGACTAAAAATACTGTGTAAAACCAGAGGAGGTAATGCAAAATCATAAACTCGGTCAACGCGTTTAGCTATTTCTATTTGAGTTTGATAATAAGAATGAATTTCTACCAGTGTTTCAATACCCAGTTTATTGGCAATTCTACTCAGTTCATCAATAAATTCAAAGGTTTCGTCAAGCATGAAACAACTTGTACCCGCTTTTTTAAGTGCATAACCTGCGGCATCTAAACGGATCATTTTAATATTATTTTCAGCAAAAGTTGTTAAAATACGTGCTAAATAGGCTTTGCCTAGTTCAGATGCCACATCTATATCGATTTGATTGTCTGTAAAGGTAGTCCAAAAATCTGCGCTTTCATTATTAGGTAATGAAAAATGAGTAAAACAACTACCAGGTCTAGGACGATATATTTTTTCTTGTTGTGCAGTGCTTAAACCGTTCGGGAAAACTTTTTCTTTGGTTAAAAATAGCTCCCAAAAGGGGGATTTTCTACCGTTTTTTAATACATCTTTAAACTCTTCTGATTGGGCAGACATATGGTTTACGATAAGATCAGCCATCAACTCATGCTTTTTACCCAGCTCTTTTATATCATTCCAATCGCCAAGCCTGCTATCGACTTGGGTATGATCTATAGGGTCGAAACCAGCATCACTACCATCTATGGGATAATAAAAAGGTAACAAATGAACACCGGAAAACAAATCTGAAAGTTGCTCATTTAACAAGTTGGTTAATGACTGGGTATCTGCCCCAGTGAGTCTATCAATATAGGTGATTAGCTGAACATTATTTTTCATAAGTTTACCATTTAATTTTAAGTTGCATCTTAATCGATTAAGTTCTATCTTTATATACAATATAGTATTAATCAAGAATAATTTAATTTTTCTTTAAGATGCTAAGACAAAATAATTAAATAGCGATAAATTTTTTAGCTATCATTAACATAAAAAGTTTTATTAACTGGGGAAGAATAATGAACAAAACGAGTAACTTAACACTAAGCCCACCACTATCTGAAGATGCGTCGGTAAATAGAATTAAACTTTTGACATATATGATGTTTTTTGTCTTTGCTATGACCTCTGATGCCGTTGGGGTCATCATCCCGCAATTAATAGAAACTTATCAATTAAACTTAACACAAGCGAGTGCATTTCATTATGTTCCTATGATTTTTATTGCATTGAGTGGTTTGTTTTTAGGGTACTTAGCTGATAAATGGGGTAGGAAATCAACAATTTTTATTGGATTATTAATTTTTTCTCTCGCATGCTTTTTATTTTCCTTCGGTAGTTCTTTCCTGTATTTTTTATCACTACTCGCTTTAATTGGCATTGCTATTGGTTTATTTAAAACAGGTGCGTTAGCGCTTATTGGTGATATCTCTTCGTCAAATAAAGAGCATACGTCGACGATGAACAAGGTAGAAGGATTTTTTGGTATAGGTGCTATGGTAGGTCCAGCGATTGTAAGTTACTTACTTGTTACTGGTATATCTTGGAAGTACTTATACATAAGTGCTGGTGTGTTATGCGCATTACTATGCTTGGCCGCAATGAAAACTAAATACCCGGTTAGTAAACCAAGTACGGAAGGGAAAATAAATTTAAAAAGCTCACTTAAAGTAATGAAAGACCCTTATGCTATGGGATTTTCATTGGCAATAGCGTTATATGTTGCCACAGAAGTTGCCATCTACGTTTGGATGCCAACACTTTTGGCTGATTATACCGGCTCTCTTGTTTGGCTGGCTACATACTCACTTACTATCTTCTTTGCTTTAAGAGCGGGAGGTCGATTTTTAGGAGTATGGATGCTAAAACATTTTAACTGGCAAACAGTGATGTGTTGGTTCTCGTTAGCCGTATTTCTGTGTTATTTAGGCACAGCAATAATAGGCGTTGAAGCTGCAGTTGTACTATTGCCACTTTCAGGTTTATTTATGTCCATGATATATCCGACCCTTAATTCTAAAGGGATCAGTTGTTTCCATCCATCAAAACATGGTGCTGTTGCTGGAGTTATTCTGTTTTTTACCGCTGTTTCTGCAGCAGTATCTCCGCTTCTTATGGGCATTATCAGTGATCTATTTGGTCACGTCTCTTATGGGTTTTACTTAGCAACATTCTTTTCAGCTATTCTAGCGTTAGCGGCCATTTATAACCTGATAGCTGATCCGATTCAGCATAATCATCAAAACTAAATCTTATTATTTATCAGTAGATTAATAAAAAAATAAAATTGAATATAAAAAACAACTTGCAAAATGACTACATTTTACTCAATAATCATCTTAATCGATTAAGTTTGTCGTTTGAACGGAAGTTTTTACATTATAAAATATACTATAAAGAAACTTGGGGAAGTAAATGAAACATACAACGTATAAAAAATTAATATTAAGTACATTAGCCATGGCTATATGCTCGAGCTTAAATGCAGCGGAAACAACCAAAACGAAAGTAGAAAATAAAAAAGGCATCGACTTTGAGCGAATCGTAGTAACAGGTGCTACGGGTAAAGGCACAACAGTGATGGCATCAAGTGTTTCAGTAAGTACTATCTCTGCTGATCAAATAGAAGTAGCAGCACCAAGAAGTAGTGCAGAGGCATTTAGGAATATCCCCGGTGTTCGTGCTGAAGCATCAGGTGGCGACGGTAACGCTAACCTTGCGGTTCGTGGTCTTCCTGTAGCAGCAGGTGGCGCTAAATTCATGCAAATTCAAGAAGATGGTTTACCTATTCTACAATTTGGTGATATCGCTTTTGGTAATACAGATATTTTCTTACGCATAGATTCTACAATGGCATCTATTGATGCTATTCGTGGTGGCTCTGCATCTACACTTGCTACAAATGCTCCTGGCGGCATAATCAACATTGTCAGCAAAAATGGTAAAAGTGAAGGAGGTAGTGTAGCTACAACAATCGGTTTAGATTACGACTCTACTCGCACAGATTTTGAATTTGGTGGCGACATTAACGACTCTACTTATTTCCACTTTGGTGGGTTCTACCGTCAAGGTGAAGGTGTACGTGATACTGGTTATACGGGGAATAAAGGCGGCCAAATTAAAGCTAATATAACTAAAGAGTTCAATGCTGGTTACGTTAGACTTTATTTCAAACACTTGGATGATACAACTACCGCTTATTTACCTATGCCTGTTTATGCTGATGGTTCTTCAGTTGAAGGGTTTGATGCTTCAACTGGAACTCCTCATACTCCATATCACACCTCTATGATTACAACGGATGGTGCTGGAAATGGACGTCTTGCTGATATGCGTAATGGCATGAGCCCTAAAGTTGATTCGCTTGGTTTTGAAGCTGCATTTGATTTAGGTAATGACTGGTCTGTTGAAAACAGAATGAGAATTTCTCGCACTAAAGGTAGCTTTACGGGTCCATTTCCTGAAAGTATTCAAGGAAGCCAAGGCTTAGCTGACAGTATAGCGGGTGCTGGTGCAACATTAACTTACGCAAATGGTCCACAAGCAGGGAATGCTTATACGGCTGATAACCTCATGCGTATTCACTCGTTTGATGTTGAAATGACTAACCTTGATTTTATGGTTAATGATTTTAAATTAACAAAGACGATGAATGATACGAGTTTTATCTTTGGTTTATATAATTCGTCTCAAACCATTCAACAGTCGTGGTTATGGAATGCTTACTTATATGAAGTGAAAGGCCAAGATGCAGCGCTTGTTGATGTAACTGCCGCTGACGGTACTGAATTTTCTGACAATGGTGTTATTGCGTACGGTGTTCCTGCATGGGGTAACTGTTGTACGCGTAATTACGATCTACAATATGAAGTTTCTGCTCCATACGCAGCGTTTAGCACAAGTTTTGATAACATCAATGTAGACGGTAGTGTTCGATTTGACAGTGGAACAGCAACGGGGACTTTCGCAGGTGCTGCTCAATCGTCAGTTGACATGAACGGTGACGGCAGTATTCATCAAATCGAAACGAGTATTTCAAATGTAAACAACGCCGATGCTAACAATGTAAATTATGATTGGAGCTATGTGTCTTACTCTTTAGGCGCTAATATTCAAATTAATGACGATTTAGCTGCATTTGGTCGTATCAGCAAGGGGGCTACCGCTAACGCAGACCGCTTGGCTTTTGGTAAAATAGATGCTGCTGGTGTTGCAAAAGATGAAGATATTTATGATGAAGTAGAACAATTGGAATTGGGTGTTAAATTCCGTCAAGATAATTTATCTGTCTTTGCGACAGCGTTCTTTGCACAAACGCAAGAGCAAAACTTTGAAGCAACTAGTCAACGATTTTTTGACCGTGAATATGAATCAAAGGGTATCGAAATAGAGTCGACTTACTATGTTGGTAATTTTGATGTACGTGCTAACTTAACGTGGACTGATTCTGAAATAACTAAAGATGTTGTTAACCCAAGCGTTGTTGGTAATACGCCAAGAAGACAAGCCGATGTTGTTTACTCTATAACAGGTCGTTATAACTTCAATGAAGGTTCAGCGGGTGTTAACGTTATCGGTACTACAGATTCATTTGCTCAAGATAACTTTGACCAAACTGATCCTAACGCACTTATTTTAGACGGTTATGTTCAAGTTAATGCCTTTGCTCAATACCGTCTTTCTGACGCGTTTAGTGTTTCTTTAAATATTAACAACGTTTTTGAAACTGTGGGCATTACCGAAGCAGAAGATGCTACAGCTGCTTCGGCCAAAACTATTATCCGTGCAAGATCAATACAAGGTCGTTCAACGACTCTTTCGCTTAAATACGACTTTTAATCCTAAATTATAATAATACAAGTATTAACTAGCCCATTTAATATGGGCTTTTTTTTCAAGGTGAATCTATGTTTTCTTTACTCAGTTATGGCGAAGTGTTGGTCGATTTTCTGCCAACGTCAGTCAATAACCCAAGTTACATTCCCTTAGCTGGAGGTGCGCCAGCCAATGTCGCAGTAGCCTATGCTAAGTTAGGTGGACCAGGATACTTTGCTGGAGGTGTTAGTGAAGACAGTTTTGGTAACATGCTCATGCAAGCGCTAGAAAATGAGGGCGTTAATACCGATTTCGTTAAACGAATAGCAGGCGCAAATACCGCATTAGTATTAGTTAGCTTAGACTCTTGTGGTGAGAGAACATTTAATTTCTATCGACATAATACTGCCGACATGCAATATGGTATCTCTCAAGTTGATAAAATTAACTGGAAAAATATGGGGTTTTTTCACTTTTGCTCAAACACCTTAACTAGCCAGCCAATGTATAGCAACACGCTTTACGCGATAAAAAATGCGAAAAAAAATAACGTATTAATTAGCTTTGATGTAAATTTACGCCAACAACTTTGGCAAGATTTATCCCTATTGATATCCCGAGTTGAAGCCTGTATCGAAGAAAGCGATATAGTCAAATTGAGTAAAGACGAAGCCGAATACTTAGCAAAAATAAAGCAGGTTGATGTCGATATTTATGTACAATATTTACTATTACTTGGCGCTAAACTTATTGTCATCACTGATGGTCCAAACCCTGTTCAAGTAACTTGCGCTAGTTTTTCAATAATACTTAAAGTACCTAAAGTATCTCCCGTTGATACTACTGGCGCCGGTGATAGCTTTATTTCAGGTTTTCTATTTTCACTCGCCAAATCTGTGGAAGATGATGAAAGTATAGATACATTATTTGAAATTATTGAGCAACGTGAACACGTTTCTGCTGCGGTGCTATTTGGCGCTAATTGTGGTGCTTTTACCTGTCAGAAAAAAGGGGCCTTCACGGCATTACCACACTTAACTGATATTTAATACTCGACATAACTTACTCTTACTTACCTAGGATCGACATGCAATCTAGAGAAAATCTTAATAGTTGGCAGCAATTAACAAAACATGCACAACTAATGAAAAATCAACATATGAAGGACTTATTCGCAAAAGATAGTCAGCGATTTAGTAAATTTTCAATAAAACTGCCTTCTATACTGTTAGATTATTCTAAAAATGCGATCACAGAAGAAACTATTACGCTATTAACCGACCTAGCCAAAGAGTGTGAAGTAGAAAAATGGCGTGAAAAAATGTTCAGCGGAGAACGTATTAATAAAACTGAAGATCGTGCTGTTTTGCATACAGCATTAAGGGATCGTTCTAAAAAACCACTTTGGGTCGATGGAAAAAACATTTCAGAAGACATTGAAAATACACTAGAACAAGTTAAAAAATTTAGTGATGATATTCGTCAAGGTTTATGGCGAGGATATTCGGGCGAGCGTATCACTGATATAGTAAATATTGGCGTTGGTGGTTCTAATTTGGGACCTCAAATGGTGACTGAGGCATTAAAAAGGTTTAGTGATAACTGCGTTAACGTCCATTATGTGTCGAATGTTGATGGTACTCAAATAGCTGAAGTACTACGGCCATTAAACCCAGAAAAAGTGTTATTTATTGTGTCGAGTAAAACATTTACCACGACAGAAACCATGTTAAACGCTAAAACAGCGATAAAGTGGCTAACGGCGTCTTCATTTGATCATTCCGTGATTGAAAAACATTTTATCGCCGTTACTGCCAATAAAGAAAACGCCATGAAATATGGCATCTCAGCAGCAAACATCTTTAATATGTGGGATTGGGTTGGTGGACGATTTTCGTTATGGTCTGCTATCGGGCTTCCTATCGCTATTAATCTTGGTTTTGATTGTTTTAGGGAGTTACTTGATGGTGCTTATGAAATGGATTGCCACTTTTGTGATACACCAATAGAACATAATATTCCGGTAATATTAGCATTATTAAGTATATGGAATTGCACTTTTTTAGGCGCGCAATCTCAAGCCATTTTACCTTATGATCAATCCTTACATATGTTGTCGGCTTATCTGCAACAAGCAGAGATGGAAAGTAATGGTAAATCGGTGAACTGGGATGGTGAAACGATCACTTATCCAACCGTTCCGTCAATATGGGGAGAATTAGGCATTAATGGGCAACATGCTTTTTATCAATATTTACATCAAAGTAATAATATTGTTCCGGCCGACTTTATTGGTTCTGTAGAAAGTGTCACGCCTATTGAAGGGCACCATGAAGCCCTCATGTCTAATTTTTTCGCGCAAACTCAAGCTTTAATGCAAGGTGTTAATGAACAACAAGTTAGGGACGATTTAATAGCTAAAGGACGTACATCTAGCTACATCGATAAAGTCGCACCCCATAAAGTTCACAAGGGTAACCGGCCAACCAATACTTTATTAATGAATAAGATTTCGCCCTTTACGCTCGGTAGTTTAATTGCGATTTACGAACATAAAATATTTGTTCAAGGCATTATTTTGCAAATATGCTCTTTTGACCAATGGGGAGTTGAGCTAGGTAAAGGTTTAGCCAGTAGAATAGAAAGTGAGCTCCACAATAACTTGATTGATCTCGCTCATGATAGCTCTACCTGGAATCTTATGATGCATTACGAGGAAGTAAAGAATCGCAGTAAATAGAATTATAGCTGACGATACAGAAAATAATTATTATGAATAAACATCCTTACTATTCGATAGACATAGAAAATGGTGCGCGAATTATTTTAACACCATGCCCTGGAACTCAGGGAGTTGAACTCGAAGTATCAATAAAAAACTTAAAGCAAGCTGGTGCAATGGTCTTATTGACTCTGATGTTTGATGAAGAGATGACAAGAAACCATATAGAGTTACTGCCAGATTTATGCAAACAATATGATATTACTTGGATACAATTACCTATAGTCGATGATGAGGTGCCAAATAAAGCATTTGAAGATAAATGGAAGCAATATCAAGCACTCATATTAGCCACCATTGATAATGGTGGCTGTGTAACAATTCACTGTAAAGGTGGTAAGGGAAGGACCGGATTAGTCGCGGCAATGATGTTAACTTGCCACGGCTGGCCAATTGAAAAGGTCATTAGCGCTATTCAAAAGGTTCGGCCTGAGGCCTTAAAAATCAAAGAACAATTAGCTTATTTAACTACTTTCGAACACAACAACAGCCGGTTGTGCCTTTTTCTATAACTCTTTTGCTTTTGACAGCTAATGGCTTTACTGCTAACTAATTCACTATGTTTGTTATTTTGGCAAACTTGAATCATATTATTCGTTAAATCAATTTCAAAGATAGTAGATTTCAACATAATATGTTCTCCTTAATCGTTACTGTAATTCTAGGCCAGTTGCTAGAGTTGTGGAGCCCATTCATCGCCTACAAGTAAAAGAGCATGTCAGCTTTAATATCTGAAAGTTTACGCTTATATGTTATCTTTAGAAGCAGATGAATTTATTATAATATAATAAATTCATCTGCATTGGGCATTGTTCATACTTACCTTGACTCGCCCTTCATTTTGCCATTCATTGTTAAGAGGTTTGCCTTTGAAAAATTTATTTTGTTTGACTCGTCATTACCTGATTTGTCTTATACTCCTGTTCCCCCTATCGGCGCAAGCTTTTCAAATATCATTCTGGAACGGCAATAAAACGCCCTCAAGACAACTTTACGAACAACAAGTACTACAAGCTGCCCTAAGCGCTGCAGGGGTGAATACAAGTATTGATATAGATGAACGTAATCTGTCAATTAGTGAAGAAGCAAGCGTTTTTAGTAAGCAATTATTTGATGTTTTTGCAACGGTACAAGGCAACCCTAAACTCAATGCAGAAAACAAGATTTTAATAGCTAACCCCATAATGCAGGGCTTGCTTGGTCAGCGATTATTGATCATACGCAAAACAGATTTAGCACGTTTTAGTGCAATAAAGCAGACCGATGAGATGAAAAAAATACGTTCAGGTATTCCTACTGGCTGGGCAGATGTTGCTTTATTTAAAGCAAATCAATATAACACTATTGAGATCGGTAATTTTGAAACTATTTTTCAATATTTAGTGAATAATGACTTTGACTATTTAGCTCTAGGAGCTAATGAAATTCAACAAGTATATCAACAAGCTAATTTGGAAGAATTGGATTTAACTATAGCGCCGACATTAATGCTTCGTTATCATTTTCCTGTGGTTTTTTATGTTAATCCCAACAATCCTGAACTCGCGAAACACCTAAATTCAGGACTAGAACTGATCATTAAAAATGGCACCTTAAAGGTCATGTTTGACCAACACTTCGGTCATTTATATAGCCGTCTACATCTATCTGACAGAACAAGTTTTGAACTCATAAATCCACTGATTAAAAGTAAAATTAATTAGATACTGGTTTGGTGTTAGGCATGTTTAAGGGGCATTGAATTTATCAATGATTATGACCTTATCTTTCCATTTTCTACAAAACATGAAATCAATACTGTTGTCAGTTTTAGAGATCACTTTGATATGAAAGCGGAGAATTTAAACTGCCCGTTACGAAACGTAATTATCTAACTTGTATCATCAGCTATCTTGATTTATGAACGGTAACTGTTGACCGTTCAGTGTCATAATATCTTTAGCTAAAAAAACTCTTTTAAATTTAATTGATAACCTCTAATTTTTCAGCCGCCACTTTCAGTGCAAAGTGACGTAATGCTGTTAATTGTGGGCTTTCTGTTTGCCAGTAGTGCCAATACAACGGCGTATCAATATGATAACCCGGAACTAAATTAACTAATTCAGAAGACCTTAACGAAGTGCCTAATTGCAATGTGGGCAGGAGTCCGTAACCTAAGCCTGCGATCATTGCCTGTTTAAATCCTTCTGGCGAAGGTAAAACATGAGTATATTTCGGTACTGAACTATTAAATTCAGCAAGAAATTGATGTTGTAATTTGTCATGCTCATCAAAGACCAAGCAAGGTAACTCTGCTAATTGACTAGGTGAAGTCACTTTGTAGCGCTTAACAAAAGTAGGGCTGGCAATAACTTGATAGCGAAGCGCCCCTAATGAACTCACTAATCCTCCATTTACTGGCTCAGCGGTTGAGCAAATACAAACCATTACTTCACCCCTTTTCATTCGTTTAAGACCTATAGACTGATCTTCTGTAATGATTTCAAACCTAAAATTACAACCTGACTCTGTTTTTGAAATCGATAAAGCCTCAGGTAACCATGTGGCCAGTGAATCAGCGTTGGCCGCCAGCTTAACCGTTAATGGTATATCGCGAAGTATACTTTCATCTGACGAGCTGACACTTAACGCGACTTCTAATTGTAAAACTTGTTGTAAATGATTTAACAATCGCTCACCAAGAGCCGTTGGTTTTGGCGGCTTTGTCCTAACTAAAACTGGCTGGCCAAGGGTTGATTCTAATTGGTGTATTCGTCTACTTACCGCAGATTGGGTAATAAACAGTTTTTTTGCCGCTTTTTCAAAACCACCTTCGGCAACAACAAACGAAAGTGCGTGGAGTAATTGATAGTCAATCATGAGTTTTATGCATGTACCAATAAATATATTCATTAGATTTATATCTAAGCAGAGTTTAAGCTTCAAGTCATTAAATATAACTTGCTTAATCAACATTTGGCAAAATAACAAATAGGGCTAGTAACTATGTCTTTTTTATCCGGTATTATGCTTGGTATAAGTTTAATTATTGCTATTGGTGCACAAAATATTTGGGTGCTAAGTCAAAGCATGGCAGGTGCAAATCGGCTGGTTATAGCACTGGTGTGTATACTATGTGATTCAGCATTGATCATTATAGGCGTTTACTCAGCTAGCGAATTAAAGCAATGGTTGCCTGAACTATTACCTTGGCTTACTTGGGGAGGAATTTTAATGTTGCTTTATTTGGCATCCGGCTCAATAGTACGAGCAATAAAAGGAACCTCAGGTCTTAAATTGACTGAAACGGTAAAAGTCAATTGGTGGCATACCGCTATTACCGCGTTAGCAATTAGTCTTTTAAATCCTCATGTTTATTTAGATACTGTATTACTACTCGGCAGTATAGGTGCATTACAACCTAGTCCTGCACAATTTGCCGCTGGTGCTTGTTTAGGCTCTATCATTTGGTTTAGCAGTTTAGTGATGTTTTCGCCTAAACTTAGAGTGTTGTTGAGTTCACCTCTAAGATGGAGAATTTTTGATTCAGGTATTGCCGTTATTTTATGTTTTGTTGCAATTCAACTTTATACCGTTAATTAGCGAAACAACTAAAGCCTACGACAGTGATGTCGAATCAGAGGTCATAAGAGAATCATTAATATTACCGACCGCTTTAAGTTTTAGAGTTGGCGTTAGCAAAGCAATCATTTTTTTTGACTAAATATTCATACTTAGTTCAACATTGATAAGTTCCTCTACAACTTTTGGCATATCAATTTTTGACACAGGATGCCCATAGGCTTCTATAACCTCAGATATAGGAACTGTTCCGTAAGGTCCCACAAAGGTAATTTTGCTTATCCCTAAAGTTGTTGTTCTTCCATTTCTTTGGAATCGATGCTCAGTCCATACCCAGTCGTCATCCCAATATATGATTTTTGATTTTAATGTGTATTGCTGAAAAAGCTTAAGAGGGTACTTATAACGTATAATCGCCACCCTAGAAACTGGGACCCACTTTTTTTTTATGAATTTTTTAAGAAGTCCAGCTTGAAGAATAATGTTAATTCGACCAAGGTCCATAATCGGTAGATATCGATCACTGCTCATCCTTTTAATATCAACATCATTAAATAAAACACGAAAATCCAAAGTGCTCTCATCCATGACTCCAATAAATTTTTTGAACAAATGGATGAACAATAAAAATAAAAAGCGAATTCTTAAAACCATTGTAATCCCTTAAGCTTTATTGATAATACTGAGTACGTCATACTGAGTAATTTATTGTCATTTATCAAGGCGTGTTATATATACCATTTAAAATAAATGGTGACGAAGTCAACCTTAAGCTATTACTAAAGCCAAATTCATATGCTAAGTGCAACACCTAATTTAATAAAAACGATGAACTACCCTTATTACTTTGCTAATCCACATCACTCTTGGGAGCGCTGAACGAATAAAAATAGGAACGGTTTCACAAGACACTACTTGGTTAAAGGAATGTCAATGAAAAGGTTAACTTAGCAGCGATGCAATATCATCGCCGCTAAATTAAATGCAAGACCAAGAAAGCGACTTGGCTATAAAACACTAGATGAATGTTTTAATGAATAATGACTTTGGTCGCACTTCAAACTAATGAGTTAAACGCGAATTAATTGATGATTGATTCGCGTAAATATTAACGCGTGAGTGAATAGAATGTTGTTTAAATTAGCTCCATTCATCATAGTAATTTAGATCGAGTTTTCTCAGTTGGCGATCTTCATGCAACTGTTCAATCTTTCTTCTTGCAATAAAATTCAATTTTTTACTGTTTTTTGATTTTTTAACATCGTTAGTGCTGGCATGTCGCTCAAATTCAGCAATGTCATTATCGAATTCGTTTGAAGGCTGGTCATCGTCAAAACTAACGTCATCAGAAGCAGATAATTCATAATTAGTATTGATAGTCATCGTTATATTACCCAAAAATAATGAAATAAAAAATGATAATCTATGTTTTTGACTGCCAATAAAAGTAAAAAATTTTTATGTTAATGATAAATTATTTTTACTTATCACTATTTGAATTTACTACGTTAATTTTATGCTTGCAGTAACCTTTTATACTACTTTAGGCTTCATGATTGCTGGCGCTTCAGGCGCCTCTTTTCTCAGCAAATTTTTAATGTCGATAATGCGCTCTTCATTTTCATTTTCTTTATGGAATGCGATAAATAATTCACGCTCAAAAATCGGCAGGTTGTTTATGTTAAATAACTTACCTTGTTCTATAAAGGGTTTTGCTAGCATATCGGGGAGGTAGGCACTGCCGCCACATTGCAGCATGAGATCAAGTGCAATGCGGGCAGTACTGGTTCTAATAACAGGAACTGTTATGCCAGAGACTTCTTTTGCATGCCAATGAATAAAGCTCGTACCCCAGTCAATCATAATATAACGTTGAACTTCTGAGGGGGTTGTTATTTTATTTTGAAAAGTCGTTACGGGAACTAAATTAAACATATGTAGAGACTCTATTTTTAACTCATCCACTTTGGGGGGATCAAATAAAATAGCGACATCTAAATTGCGCTCAAGGAGTTGCCGGGTAAGTTGTTCTCGCGATAATATTTCTGCGACCAAACTAATATGAGGTTGACTCATATATATTTTTGAAATGGCATCATGTATATAAACATCCCAAGTGTTTGGTGTACCGGCAATAGAAATATGCGCCACTTTTTCAGTGGTTAAAGTCACATCTTGTTTTGCCATTCTTAAGGTGTTGAGCAGACTTTCAGCGTATGGAACAAGCTTTTCTCCTGCGGGTGTTAATTGAATATTATTTCTAGTGCGGTGAAACAAAGTAACGTTGAAGTATCTTTCTAATTGCCGAACTCGGGTACTAACCGCTGCTTGAGTAAGGTATAGATTCTCAGCCGCTTTACCAAAGTGCCGACAATCTTTAACCTCTAAAAATGTTTTAATTAACTCAATATCCATACTGCAATCTCTTATCTTTACGATAATTATTATTTGTTTTACAGCCTCGTTCTTTAGCCGCATAATCCGCTAAAACCTATACCCTGTCAATAGAGGCTCAAATGACTTTAATACACGGATTTACTGCTGCAGCACACTTTTACGACGACTTACACTTTCCACGTGGTTTCAGAAAATCTGGAGATTTCAATATTGCCGAAGCTGAATTATTAACGCAGGTAGGAAAACGTTTATTAATGCTAGAGCAAGCTATTTGTTCACCAGAAAATCAAGTAGAAAAGCAATTTGTTAAAATGTGTACAACCCAACTTGAAGGACAAACTAAAGTTGAACTCCTGTGGAAAAAATACATAAAATTAACCCGACATAAATCATTTCATTGCGTCAATGGTAGTATATTCGTGCAAAGTGCCGTTATTTAGCCTGTAAATTAATGAATTTGACTTGAACGTAAGCATTAGTCTATTGCGAGTTTATGCTTTACGTTCATATTTACATGACGCAACTTTACCTTTACTGATTAAAGCGTAAAACATAATGCGAGTATCTTCATTCCCACCCAGCTCAATCGAGTAAAAATAAGTACTGATATAACCAGTAAAATCCATTAATGGTTATTGTTTTCAGGGAATAACACTTGCTTATCTTTGCGCTGAAATGTTAGCCAGTTTATCCAGCCGAACGCCATACATATAATCCATATAAAGTAATCAATGAGCAGTAATTCATTTCTTTCTATACCGACATTACGTATAAGTTTCGACCATTTAAAAAAGCCATAACTTTCTTTAAATTTAAATACTTTATCATCTTGCTTAGCCCACAAGTAACCATACTCAAAGCAAAAATCGTGCAAAATAACAGGGATTAATAATAATCCTGTGGGCGAGAAAAAAAGCCAGACTATTGCAGGGTACGAACTTCCATCAAAAATAAACCCCTTAGGAATAATAACGATTCTTTTGTTAGGTAAGGTATAATGCCAATCTTCTATAAGCTGCCATTGGCGCTTTTTAAACAGTAATCGCCATAATTTGGAATAAAATGAAAACTTTTGCGTCTTTATAGCAAAAGGCTGTAATTTTGGCATTTTCATTAGTTTTCTAGTTTAATGATTAGAGAATAATGCGATTCTATAGTTAAGTAACCCATAAAATAAAACGCAAAATTTTACTTGGTTTAATTCAAAAAATTTGTTGATGTTTTTATTTGGAGATAAAATGTCGCTAGAACTACTACCTATTTATATTGAAAAAATTGAAGCACTATTAGCGGATGAACTACGCTTAAATGAATTAGCTGTCGAAATTGAAAGCACATTAATGCCAGAGCATGTCGCTATTCTTCTAGAAGCTTTCCCCATTAAACCTCGATTAAGTCTTTGGGAGCTTTTTAGCGCTGACTACCAGCAAAACATTTTTCTAGAAATGAAAAATGAGTCTCGTCAAATGATACTGAATGTTATGGACGACGATGCTTGTTTTCCGCTCTTTGATAAATTAGATGCCAATAGTTTATTAGAACTTACTGAAGACTTAAGCGACCGTTTTATTGAATACGCTGTTACAAAAATGACAGCTAAACAAAGAGAGTACTTAAAAAAGGCTCAAGATTATTCTGAAGATGAAGTCGGACGCTGGCAAAGTTTTGATGAAAAAAGAATTTCACAAAAATTAAAAGTAGCTGCAGCAAAAAAAGTGTGCGCAAAAAACCTGTTACCGTTAACTGATGTTATTTACGTTGTTGATAATAATGCGAAGTTATTGGGTGAAATTCCTATTAATAAACTGCTATTTTTAGATGATGAACTGCCATTGTCAGATGTTCTCTATCAAGACGTTCAATATTTAGAAGCCAGTAAAGATGTAGACGAATCGATAGATGAAGTTATTCTATCAGGGAAGTCGGCACTTCCTATTGTTGACGAAAATGGCTGCTTAACAGGACGTTTAGACTTACATTCTGCTTATAAATACAAAGATCAGCAAAAAGATAATCAGTTAATGCAATCTGCAGGTTTGAGTGATGAAGAAGATTTATTTGCCAGTGTCTGGTTAAGTAGTAAAAACAGAGCAATTTGGCTAGGTATTAACTTGGTTACTGCCTTTTTAGCTTCTTGGTTTATTGGGCTGTTTGAAGCGACTTTACAGCAAGTAGTTGCACTTGCTGTGCTTATGCCTGTTGTTGCATCAATGGGAGGGATTTCTGGAAGTCAGACATTAACGCTGATAATAAGAGGACTTGCATTAGGCCAGATCAGTGATGCTAATAGACAAGCTATTGTCAAAAAAGAACTTAAGGTTGGAGCCATTAATGGTATGTTATGGGCCACTGTAATAGGTATTATTACCTTTTACTGGTTTGATAATCCAATGTTATCGGTCACTATTTGTATCGCTATTTTAGGCAATATTCTGGTTGCTTCGTTATCTGGGGTATGGATCCCTTGGATATTAAATAAATTTAATATCGACCCTGCATTATCTGGCGCTGTAATTTTAACAACAGTAACAGATATTTTTGGTTTCATAGCCTTTCTTGGTTGCGGTACGTTATTACTGCTGTAAAAATTTATGTGCTTTAACAAAGCAACCTTTACACTATTTTTTAGATATAAATATAGATATTTCCCCCAGTGCTAAGAAGAATAATGTTTGTACTTATTGTCTTATCATTTTAATTTTTTGCAGTTGCTGGGGATTGCCGAGCTATTTGATATAAAAAATCAAATAGCTCCTTGTAAAGTTATCAACATGTTTTTAAAGACTTTATTTTGTTATGATTCACTCTTACTTCATTTTTTCCTCTTTATTCCTTTCAGTGTTTATTTAAAGTTTTTGCTACCCTCATTTTTTGATAAAAAAAATTGATTAGTAAAACGAAAATATTTTGCTTTTCAAATTTTAAATTGTGGAACATTATCCAACCAGAATCTAATTATGATTTTTTTGAAGGTAAAAAATGAATATTGATATATGTGAAAATACGGGCATAGGTAGCAACTCGAATTTCAATGTTAGCATCACAGGTTTTGAAATATCTAATGGCTCTGCCAACAAGAAAGAAATAAGTAACATAGCGAAACAAAAATATTTAATTAAAGAAAGATTAGATATCTTAAATGAAAAAAGGTTTCTTGACCGTCAGCTTAATTCATTAAGTGACTATTGGGATATGTAAGTAATTTTAATGTAATGAGAACATTTATGAAAAAAATAATTTTAGCCATCGCTTTATTAACCTTAACGTCAAGTTTATCAGCGCACAGCGAAGAAACTGAAACGGCTTTAATGGACGCGCCTAATGACTATGTAGCGAGTCTTTTAATCCAATGTAAAGAATATGCCGTTGAAGATGAAATCGCTGAAGGCGATATGAAAACGTATCTATTAGATTGCGTGAATGACGAACTAAAAGAAGGGTACTACAAGCCAATTAAAGTACTACCTAAAGGCGAATAAGAGTAAATTTATTATATGTTTGCCTAAGTAACTCAAATTATTTAGCCCCTTTTATAAGGGATTTTTAATTTGAGTTACTCATTTTATTTAACGACTCCCTAGAAATAAAATGATCTGACTTTAAAAGGTTCAAATATTATTTTGCAACCAAAGACTTTATTTTATAAACCAGCCTAAATACTCAGGTTTATTAAACATCCATCTTTTTTATCTTTAAATACTGCCTAACATGGTTAAATAACCCGGCAATAAATCAAGCTTACCATCACTTCCTACCCGGCCTTTACATTTATCAAACCATAAAACTGCTCTAACTAACTCACAAAAAAACAAAATAAAATGTAACGTCTTTGTTAACTTAAAAAATATTTTTAGCCATTCTTTATTCAAATAATGTCCTAAAATATTATATAATAAAAATTTTAAAAATAGACTAATCACTTTTTTTGATTGAATGCATCGAAATATAGCGCTTTATTATTCAATAAGCGGGCTATACACTTGATTTTACTTATTAACTCACTTTTCAATACTAAATAAAGTGAACATTAAAGGACTTATTATGAAAGTTGCTATCTTATCTAGAAACAAAAACCTTTACTCGACACGCCGCTTAAAAGAAGCGGGCGAAGCGATGGGGCATCAAGTTGATATTATTGACACGCTACATTGCTACATGGATATTACGAGTACGCACTCTACGGTTCGTTATAAAGGCAAAGAGCTGCCTAAATATGATGCAATAATCCCGCGTATTGGCGCTTCGGTGACCTTTTACGGTACGGCTGTGGCAAGACAATTTGAAATGATGGGCACGTTCAATATTAACGAGTCAGTGGCGATAAGTCGTTCACGCGACAAATTACGTTCATTACAATTATTGTCACGCAAAGGTTTGGGTCTGCCGCGCACGGGTTTTGCGAGTAAGCCTGATAACGCAAAAGATTTGATTAAAAATGTAGGGGGCGCCCCTGTTGTTATTAAGTTACTTGAAGGCACTCAAGGCATTGGCGTGGTTTTGGCCGATACAGCTAAATCAGCAGAAGCGATTATTGAAGCGTTCATGGGCTTAAATGCAAACATTTTGGTTCAAGAGTTTATTAAAGAAGCGGGCGGTGCAGACATTCGTTGTTTAGTGATTGGCGGCAAAGTGGT